>JABCYQ010000007.1 GCA_013290125.1 Vulcanimicrobiota bacterium | reverse complement strand
CGTCTCTGTGGGCGATGACTTGGACCCATCGCAGATGCTCGGCTTCGAGTACATCGCGAACATCCTCGGCAAGTCCGTGCAAGTGGTCAGCACGAGTTACGGATCGTGCGAGTACCGGTCGGACCCGTTTGATCGCGATGGGACGGCGGCCGCCGTGCAACAGGGGACCTTAGAGGGCCAGACCTGGGTGGCTGCGACGGGCGACAACGGCTCCGATGATTGCGGACCGAAGTTCTTGCACACCCAAGTAGATTTTCCAGCGGAGATTCCCGAGGTTGTGGCTGTCGGTGGCACGTCGGAGAATCCACCGGTCCTGTTCGGCAACGCGACTGGTTACGGCCCTGAGTATGCGTGGAACGACACCGGTTGCCAGCCCGCGATCACAGGCGGCGCAAGCGGCGGCGGCGTGAGCAAAGTCTATCCGAAGCCGGCCTGGCAGAAAAACGTAACCGAGAACGACGGCGCCCGCGATATGCCGGACATCGCGGCCCACGCAGACCTATATCAACAAACGCAATTTCCGTCCACGTGCCCGGCGATCGGCGGCTACTACGTCGACTACGCACTGCAGTGGCAGGCGCTGGCCGGCACGAGCGCGGCTGCACCATTTTGGGCTGGAATCTTTGCGGATATCTCGGCGAAGGAACTCGGCAATCTTGGGCTGGTCTCGCCAGAGTTGTACAAGCTGAAGAATTCAGCCGGTTATCATCAGATCACCGTCGGCGACAACACGTTCCGCAACGTGCCGGGCTACAAAGCCGGGCCCGGCTACAATCTCGTGACCGGATTAGGCTCGCCCGACGAAGCGCAATTCGTCGCGCTCTACTCCGAGTCGCTGCCGCCGACGCCGAAGCCGACCTCGTTCCCGGCGCCGCAGCCGCACCCGTCGAACACGCCAGTCGCGCAACCGACAAGCCGAGCTTTTGTTCCGGTCTTTCTCGATTTCCCGAAGAAGCAACAGGATGTGGTCGTTTTCGACGCCACCGTCGCCACGCAAGGCGCTGTGGTGCAGACGATCAACGGAGCGCTGAAACCGATCGGTATCGCGTTCAGCAGCACCGGGAAGACGATCTACGTGCTCGAGGAGGGCGGCGAGATCGATACGATCGATACAACGCGCGCGCCGTATCGATTCAAGAAGAACGTGCTCGACAGTCTTGCGATTCCCGCGAATAGTTTCGCCGTGACGAGCACGACCGCGTACGTCACGGACTGGGCGAACAAAGACCTACACTACCTGCCGCTGACCGGCGGAACGGTCAAGACGATCGCCCTGGCCAGTAATCCGACGAGTATCGTGCCGAACCCACACGCCACCGCGCTCTACGTGGCGGATAGCGCCAGCAATTCGATCGACGTCATCGATTCGAGCGCGAATAAGTTCGTGCAGACGCTCAAAGTCGGCATGAACCCGCTTTCGATCGCCGTCAATCACGCCGGCAAAGAAGCGTACGTCGCCAACGCCGGCGATGGGACGATTATTCCCGTGAACGTGAGCGGTTCGATCGCGTCGCTCGGGAGATCGGTATTCGTCGGCGGAGAGCCGACGGCGATAGCAATCAGCGCCGACGACTCGCTAGCCTTTGTCACCAACTTGTTCTGCCCCGCGAGCGCGGCTCAATGCTTTGGCGGCGGTAACTCTTCAAACGGCGTAGTTGAGATTTTGACTCTGAAGACGATGCCGATCGGCGTCGAGTGTTGCATTCCAGTCGGGCAGCTGCCAGTCGCAGCCGCCTTCGAACCGACGGGCCACTACCTCTGGGTTATCAACCATGGTGACAGCACGGTAAGCATCATCGACTCGTTCACCAATACGGTGGTGAAGACGATGCCATCGGGCGCGCCGAACCTCGCATCGTGGGGCTCGTCGGGGTCGTTTGTGACCGCGGTACCGTAATTGGACGGCAAGCTTTTTAGAGGCGTCGTCGATGCACTCGTCAACTGTGCGCCGCTGTTGCGAACGAAGGCGCGCGGGGGAAACGTAGGTTCAGGCTAAACTGGGGGGCGCATGATCTTAGCGTTGTTCGCAGTTCTCGCGCTTGGAACTCCAGGTGTTCAAACGGCTTCGGGCACGTCATCCGAGCGAGCGCTGCTTTCTCCCCACATGTATCGGGGCCAAGTTTTAACTTGGTTTGCTACCATTTCAGACATCCCGACCGAATGGGGACGTTCCAAAGGCTTCCGCCCGTCTTCACGTTCCATTTTGTTGGCGTGTTCGGTGACGGGAGACACCCAACGCGGATATGCAGTGTCGAGACGAGTCCGTTCCTTTCTGGTCGAACAACCGCATACGCCAGTTCTGGAACACCCCGCCATCATCGTCAAGGGTACACAGGCATTCAAGGCCGACGGCACGCCGCTTAACACCGACCCGATCTGCTTGTTCTACTCGCCTGAAATGTATGGCGACCCGCCGGCAAAGATAGAGGTAGGGACGACCTGGCGCTATCGACGCCCGCTGAGTTTCGGCTTCCTAGGCGGCCTTCAGGTGGTTACGGGCGTCACGAAGCTCGACGTCCAAAAGAACTTGGTTACCTTACACATAGCCACCAACTATGGTGGCTCAGCCACGCTTATCGACATGACCATCGCAGCCGGCGGCCTGATTGAGACAGAGGTTGACCGTTCTGATTCATTTTGGAGATCCAGAGCATTCCCAAACACGATTGATCACCCGACCGAAATCACATCGTGGGCTATTCAGCATCGTACGCTTGCGGGGCTTTGGGCTTACCCGCCGTCGGACCCAGTGCCGTTTAACTTACAAAATCCGCCGGACATTTTCAATCCGAACGGCAGGTTCATCAGCGTCTGGCGTTTGCCAATCGGGTCGGGAATCACGCTTGTTCGCATTTGGCACTTCGGCCCGTTCGCTCTTGAAAATATTTTGGCTATCTGGCCTAACCATCGCGACGTATTCTTAACTCGCGACGTCCTCCTAATCCTCGGAAGTGTTCTTCTCGTCCTATTGCTCGGCCGAGCCGTGATGATGGCGCTTCAGATGCGGTCAGCCCAAACTGTCGCGTCGCCCCCGCTCAAGCGGCGCCTCATGGCCCTGCAAGTCGTTTTGGCGTTGCTTGCGGCTGTTAGTCTGCTGTGGTGGATCTACAGTTGATCAGGTAAGGCCGGGCCCGCAGGAGCGCGATCCACTCGCAAGGTTAGGTCACGCGCGAAATTGCATTTCTTATTGGCACAAAGGAGTCCGCGGGAGATTGTCCGTCTTCGAGGCGCCGGCGCAGCGGATCGAGGTATCGCGCTTCGTCGGGCGCAACGAGCTCTAGGCCTTTCATAGAAAGTTTCGCCGCATCTCGTGCAAGTGCGAGGACGTCAACGCCATCGCCAGACGCTCCCAGAGCTCGCGTGGCAATGTCGTGCTGAAGCCCAATAAATTTCTGTGCACTCAGTGCCGGGGCGAGGTCTAACGCGGCGTCGAGCGCGGCCGAATCCCAGGTCAGGCCTTTCCAAAATGCGATCAACGCTAGGGCGTCTTCCGCAGGACCGCAATCGGCGCTGCGCATCTCCACATATCCCGGTCGGATGCGCGCCTCGGTGAAGATGGTGCTTAGGACATCGGTGAAATCAGAGAGCGTCGCGTCACGAAGTTTGCGCATCGTCCGGCCGCCGCCCGGCTCGAAATGCCCGTCGCGATCCACAAATATAAGCGGTGTCGAGAATACACGCTCGACGAACGCCTCGAGCGAGAAGATCGGCGCCAACGCGCTCGAGTGCACACCGGATCGATCGGGATCCGTTTCAAGCCACGCGGCGTAACGCTCGGATTTGCGGCCTGTGGCGACGCCGTCGGCGAACGGGGAATTGGCGAACATGGCCGCCACGATCGGCCCGAGCCGATTGCCAAGGACGAATTTCTTGCCGAGATCGATCTCGTCGCTGTAGTCGATGCTCGTCTGGATGGACGCGGTTCGGGTCATCATATCCCATGCGCGGACCCCGCGCGAGTGCAGATATGGCTTCATCACAGTGTAGCGCCGCTTGTGTATCCACTTCTGCTCGTCGAGACGTCGCAGCGGATCGAAACCTATCGCAAGAAAGTACAAACCCAGCTCATCGCCGATAGCGACCAAGTCGGCGAGATACGCACGAAGATCGTCTTCGATCTCATGGAGCGTAGCGCGGGCGTTTCCTGAAAATTCGATCTGACCGCCGGGTTCAAGCGTAATACGACCAGCGGGGAGCGAGACCGCCACGATGTCGTCACCCTCGAGCTCCCATTTCGATGGATCGGGCGCGAGCCGTTCTAGTACGGAGCGGACCTGAGCCGGTGATATGCGCTGCGAATCGGGTACGGTATAGCCTATGAGTTCGAGTTCGAGCCCGGAAGACCAAGCGGCACGCGGCTTTGCGCCCGCGCGTAGGAACTCGGCCGCAGCGTCCACGCTTGTTTTGCCGAGCGGGCTGGCTAGGAAGGACCCTGCAGAATCCGCAAGTATATCCGACATGATTGTCTCGCCCACGGCCGATGAGCGCCGGGCTGCGCTCCTCAAGACCAGGGCGCGCACGTTCCAACTCTTCGACCTAGCCACCTCCGAGGACGTCCTCCATCAAGCCCCGCTGCCGGGCTTCCGGCCCGTGCTCTGGCATCTCGCGCACATCGGCGTTTTCGAAGGTTACTGGGTCCTGCAGCAAGCGCTGAAGCAAGCCAGCATCGATCCGCGTTTCGACATCATCTTCGATCCGATCAAGACGCCGCGCGAAAATGCGAAGGTGCTTCCAACGCGCGCCGAGATGGAAGCCTATCTCACCGAAGTGCGCGATCGTGTGATGCGCGCGCTTGAGTCGACGGATCGCGCCTCCAATGGGAACGTGCTTCTCAACGACGGATACGTCTTCGATCTCGTCCTCGAACACGAACGCCAGCATCAAGAAACGCTCGCCGCCTTGCTCAATGCGATGCCGCACAACACAAAGCGCCCCGGGCCCGCCGCGCCGGTCGGTCTGCGGCGCTCGCCGCGCGGCGAGATCACGATCCCGGCAACGCGGGTGCGCATCGGCGGCACAGGCAAGTCTTTCGAATACGACAACGAGCTGCCGGCGTTCGACGTCGATGTCCCCGCTTTTCGCATCGACAGCGACCTCGTGACGAACGGAGAGTACGCCGAATTCATCGCGTCCGGCGGTTACACGCGGCGCGAGTTGTGGTCGGACGACGGTTGGAAGTGGAAGGAAGAAAACAATATCGTCGCGCCGCTCGGCTGGTCCGGTCCGCCGTGGTTCGAGCGGCGCTTCTTCGATGAAGGACCGCTGCGCGCCGATGCGCCGGTCACCGGTGTCTCATGGTTTGAAGCGGACGCGTACGCGCGATTGCAAGGTAAACGCTTGCCCACCGAAATCGAGTGGGAAGCGGCGGCGAGTTACGACCCCGTCACGGGCCGCAAGCGCCAATTCCCGTGGGGCGACGACGCGTTTGAAGCCGCGCGCGCAAACGCCGCGGTGTTGAAGTGGGCGACCACGCCGGTCGGCTCGTACCCCGCCGGCGATTCCGCGTTCGGTCTGCACGACGCGGCCGGCAATCTCTGGGAATGGACGTCATCGAACTTCCAAGGATACGCGGGCTTCACGGCCTATCCGTATCCGGATTATTCGCAGACTTGGTTTGACGGCGATCATCGCGTGGCGCGCGGCGGTTCCTGGTTCACCGACCCCGCGATCTTGCGCGCCTCGTTCCGCAACTTCTACCGGCGAAACTTCCGTCTTGGCTTCCTTGGTATACGCTGCGCGCGCGACGGCGCCTGACACCGCGCTCGCGCGCTCGATCGAGCGCTACAACGCGCTCTGTCTCGATCCGCAGGTCGTCACGCCCGCGCTCGTCGCCGGCTTTGCGGACAGCATGCGCGCCGCCGGACTCACGTTCGGTGGTAGGCTGCAATGCCGGTCGTTGCGGCCCGCGTTTATAACCAAAGAACGGCTCGCGGTGTTGCGCGGTGCGACGCATGCAGTTGTCGCAGCGCTCGACATCGTTGAACGCAAAGCGCTCGCGGACAGATCTTTTGCGCGTTCGCTCGGTCTGAGCGAAGCCGAAATCGACTTAGCCGCTATCGATCCGGGCTACAACGGCTCGACCGCGGTCTCGCGCCTCGACATGTACTTCGACAAGTTGCCGTTTGCGATCGAATACAACGCCGACAGTCCGGCCGGCATGGCCTACGAAGCCGGCCAGGCACGAATCGCGATGGACTTGCCGCCGATGCAGCGTTTCGCCGCCGAGCAGCAGGTCGATCACCTTCCGGTCGACGTTGCGCTGCGCGAATCGCTGCTTTCGATCTGGCACGAATTCCGCGAGCGGCGCGTGCCGCACGCGCCGCTATCGCCGACGATCGCGATCGTGGACATGGCCGACGCTCCGACCACGGCCGAATTCCATCTCGTCGCGCGCGACCTCAATGAGCATGGCGTCGCGGCGATCGTGGCATCGCCCGATGATCTGCGCTACGATGGGGTGGCGCTCTTCGTGGGCGATACGCGCGTGCACATGGTGTATCGGCGGCTGTTGGTGAGCGATTTCCTCGCCCGCTATGGCCTGGATCATCCGCTCGCGGCCGCGTACCGCCACGGCGGAACGTGCGTCGCGAGTTCCTTCCGCTGCAAGATCGCTCACAAGAAGCTGGCGCTGGCGGCGATCGTGGATCCGTCTAATCCGCTTCAACTAGACGAGGCCACGCGCGCGGCGCTATATCCGCTCATTCCGCCGATGACTCGTCTGAACGAAGAGACCAGGGTAGAAGCAATTGTGGCTCAACAACTGAGCGTGCTCAAACCGAACGACAACTATGGCGGCCGAGGCGTTGTGGTCGGTTGGGAGAGCTCGACTGACGAATGGCGCGCTGCGCTGGGTACAGCGGTGAAGGGCGACTACGTCTTGCAGATCCGTGCGTTGGCGCGCTACGAGATGTTCCCGATCTTCGATCCGGACGCGCCGGAGAAAGGCGCGCACCTCGAGCGTTTGCTCGTCGACTGCAATCCGTTCGTCTTTCGCAACGGAGAGCTCGGTGGATTGCTGACGCGGCTTTCGCCGACCGCCATCGTCAATGTCGCGCGCGGCGGGCAAGCCGTTCCGACGTTTGTGGTGGGGTAGGAAATAAAAACGAGGGCTGACATAAAGTCGGCCCCTTCAGTCAATCGGCCTTTCAGGCGCCTTGGTAGACGACCTCGATACGCAGACCGCTCGGGTCGCGCACCCACATCGCATAGTAATCGTCGCCGTATTCCGTCACAACGGCGGGCTCATCGTCGACTTCGGCGCCCATCTCGTCGAGCAGTTTGGCGCACTCATCCACCATGGCACGCGAGTCCGCGTTCAATGCTAAATGGTCGAAACCGACGCGGTGCTTGCCGTCGTATAAATCGTCGGCGGTGCTTTCGCCCTTGAGGACGATGATCTCAAAGCCCTCGCGTTGATATCCGAACGACTCGTCCTTGTCGAAGACGAGATCGAAGCCAAGCGCTGGCAGTAGCACGCCATAAAATTTCTTGGCGACATTGAGAGCATCAGTGCCGATGCTCAGGTGGTGGATCGGGTGTACCGGCATATCGGTGGGTAGGTCCGTTCATAACGAAGCGAGCGCGTGCGATGACGCGCCCATGCAAGGCGTTCCACATGGAGCGCACGCGCCTAGTTGCGACGCCGGGAACCGAGTATTCCTGCACGTTCGCGGCCAATCGGCCATTATCTCGCTAGGAGGAGACCACATGGACCATAGTCTCGTCACGACCGCGTTCGAACTGCCGGGTCATGCGATCACGCGAACGCTCGGACTGATCCGCGGCATCACGGTCAGGTCGCGCAGCGTGTTCGGCAATTTCGGCGCGGCCATCCAGTCGCTGTTCGGCGGGAACATTACGCTATATTCCGAGTTGTGCGAGCATGCGCGCATCGAGGCGTACGATATCATGATCCAGCATGCGACCGCGGTCGGTGCAAACGCGATCATCGGCGTTCGCTATGATGCGACCGAGATCGCGCCGGGCATCACCGAGGTGCTGTGTTATGGTACGGCGGTCACAGTAATGTAGTAGGACGAGCATCGATTGCCCAAACAGAACGAGGGCAAGACGAGAACGAGGGCCGACATAAAGTCGACCCCTTCAACCTCGCCCCTTCAACCGCGTTTGAGGGCTAAAGCCGATTTGAGAACCTTGATGCCCAGCAGCGCGCACTTCAGACGCACCGCCGAAATCGAAATGCCGAGATTCTCGAGCACCGCTTCGTCGCTCAACTGCTCAACCTCGGCGACGGTCTTGCCCTTGACCGCTTCAGTCAGTAGAGAAGCCGACGCTTGCGAGATCGCGCAACCGCGACCGGCGAAGCGAACGTCGTCGATCCGGTCGCCGGCGATCCGTACATCCATGCGGATGCGGTCGCCGCACAGCGGATTGTTGTCCTCAAACGTCGCGTCGGGATTTTCGAGCGTCCCCGCATTGCGCGGGTGGCGATAGTGGTCGAGGATGAAATCCCGATAGAGGTCGTCGACGCCGCCGAAGTCGTTCATGCGATGCCGAAGATGCCCTTGGCCTTCTCGATGCCGCGGATGAGCACGTCGATCTCAGGCGCCGTATTGTAGAGGTAGAACGACGCGCGGGTCGTGGCCGGCACGTCCAATTTTTCCATGAGCGGTTGATTGCAATGATGGCCCGCGCGCACGCAGACGCCCTCGCTGTCGAGTATCGTCGCCAAATCGTGGGCGTGTATGTCTCCGACGGTCATCGATATGACGCCGGTGCGATGTTCAAACGGCGGACCATAGATTTTCACCGCACTGACCTCGGCGAGCCGATCGAGCGCGATCCGTGTCAAGGCAAGTTCGTACGCATGAATCGCGTCCATGCCGACAGCTTCCAGGTAATCCACCGCCGCGCCCAAGCCGATGGCTTCAGCGATCGCGGGAGTGCCAGCTTCGAAGCGCGCCGGCACGTCGGCATACGTGGATGACTGGAGACGCACGACGTTGATCATGCCGCCACCCGTCATGAACGGCGGCATCGCATCGAGCAGCTCTAAGCGGCCCCAGAGAACGCCGATGCCGGTCGGACCGAGCATCTTGTGACCCGAGAAGGAGGCGAAATCGCAGCCCCACGCCTGCACGTCGACAGGCATGCGCGGCACCGCCTGACACGCGTCGACCACACTGATCGCGCCGGCTGCGCGCGCACGCGCCGCGAGCAACGCGACATCGTTCACCGTGCCGAGCGTATTGCTGACGGCGGTGAACGCAAAGATCTTCGCGCCGTCGAGCAGCGTATCGAGCTGCGTTAGATCGAGCAATCCGGAATCGTCCACCGGCACAAAGCGGAGCGCTGCGCCCGTCTCTTGCGCCAAGACTTGCCACGGTACGAGATTGGAATGGTGTTCCATCTCGGTGACCACGATCGCGTCGCCGCGCCGGACGTTGCGCCGGCCCCACGCGAACGCGACAAGGTTCAGACCTTCGGTCGCGTTGCGGACGAAGATGCACTCGGCCGCCGACGCCGCACCGATAAAGCGCGCGACTTTGCGCCGCGCCTCCTCGTAGGCTTCGGTCGCGAGCTCGCTGATGTGATAGACCCCGCGGTGGATGTTGGCGTGATAGCGCCGATAGTAGTCGTCCATCGCGCCGATGACTTGCAGCGGCTTTTGCGACGAAGCTGCGCTGTCCAAGAACACCAGCGGTTTGCCGTGCGGCCGCTCAAGCAAAATCGGAAAGTCGACGCGGATCCTCGCGACGTCGCCATCGCTCAGGCCCGGCGAAGCCGCAAGAGTTCGCGCGCTCACTCCGGCACCTCCACCGAGATCTCGTCGCCGTCAACCGTGACCGGATACGTCTTCACGGGGATGATCGCCGGCAAGCGCGTGGCCTGACCGGTGCGCACGTCGAAGCGCGCCCCGTGGCGCGGGCATTCGATCTCACAGCCGATGAGTTCACCTTGGTCGAGCGGTCCGCGGTCGTGCGTGCAAACGTCGTCGATCGCGTAAAACGTGCCCTCTTGATTGCAGAGGGCGATCCGCTTGCCGGCTGCCTCCACCACTCGAACGGTACCCGGAGCAACATCTCCATTTTTCGCAACGGCGATCTTCGGCACGGCTCTTAATGCGCGCCGAGCCGGCCGATGTGCGGCGCGACGAGATCACGGAGCGGCGCCACCAACCGATCGTCGCCGGCTTTGGCGAACACGTCTTGGAAGAAGCCTTCGGCGATGATCTTCGTGGCAGCGCCCGGCTCGATGCCCCGGCTCTCCAGATAGAACATCTGCTCTTCATCGATCGGGCCGACGGTGGCGCCGTGCGTGCAGCGCGCGACGTCGTCGATCAATATCTCGAGCTTGGGTTCGGTGTCCGCCCGCGCGCCGTCGGAGAGCAGCAGGTTGCGGTTGGCCTGGTACGCCTCGCTGCGCGGTGCGTCGTGGCCGATCGAGATAACGCCGGTGTAGCTGGAATGCGAGCGATCGTCGAGCGCGCTCTTGTACAACAGGTCGCTGCGCGTGTCCGGCGCGTGATGACCTTGCAGGGTCTGGAAACCGAACTGCTGATCGTCTTCGCCGAAGATGAGCCCGAGCATGTCGCTCTCCGCGCCGCGCCCTTCGAGGCGCACTTCCACGTCGGCGCGCGATAGTTTGCCGCCCATCGCGAAATTCAAAGTGATCAGCTTGGCGTTGCGGCCGATGCGCGCGCGCTGATGCGAGAACACGACAGCGTCACGCGGCGCGTTCTGCGCGTGGACATAGGTGAGCGACGCATCGTCGTCAACGTGGATGTCCACGATGCCGGCGGTCAGCCGGCCGGACAGCGCGTGGTTCTCGAGGATCGCGACGCGTGCGCCTTTGCCGACGTAGATGTCCAAGCGCGGGTACGTGCCCGCCTTCCAATCAACCACGATCGGTTCGGCGACGTGTGCGCCCGCCGGGATGCGGATCGCGCCGCCGGAGATCCAGAGCGCCTGGGCAAGCGCCGAGAAATGCTCGATGGAATGACCGGTGTCGATATTTGCGAGCGCGGGTGCGCCAGTTAGTGCCGCCGCCTCGAGCGTCTGCACGACGATGCCCCGATCGGCGTCCGCCGCGGAAAGGCGGATCTCGCAGACGGAGCGTTCGGGCTCCACGGGCGAGAGATCGATGCCGTCAAGCCGTGTGCGGCGCCAGCCTTGGCTGCGCTCACCGGGCACCGGAAAGCGCTCGAATTTCTCAAACGCGGCAAGCCGCGCTTCGAGCACCGCCCTGGGCTCCGACGAATGCTGCTGGGAGAGCGCCTCGATGCGCGCGCGATCGGGCGTGAACGGGGTGAGGGTCTGCGTGGTCATGCTTACCCGACGGACCCTTCCATCTCTAAAGCGATCAGACGGTTGAGCTCGACGGCGTACTCCATGGGGAGTTCCTTGACGAACGGCTCGAAGAATCCGTTGACGATCATCGTGGTGGCTTCGACCTCGGTCAGGCCGCGGCTCATCACGTAGAACAGCTGTTCTTCGCCGACTTTCGAGACCGTGGCCTCGTGTTCGATGCGCACGTCCTGCGCGTCGATCTCCATGGTCGGATAGGTATCCGAGCGAGATTCCGGATCCATGAGCAAGGCGTCGCAGCGTACGTTGGACTTGACGCCGTGGCAGCCTTCGTGGACCTTCACGAGTCCGCGATACGTGGTGCGGCCGCCGCCCTTGCTGACGGACTTGCTCGTGATGATCGACGTGGTGTTCGGAGCGGCGTGGATCATCTTCGATCCTGCGTCCTGGTGCATGCCGGAGTTCGCATACGCGACCGAGAGCACTTCGCCGCGCGCGCCTTCGCCCATCAGGTACACGGCCGGGTACTTCATCGTCAGCTTGGATCCGATGTTGCCATCTACCCATTCGACGTGCGCGTTCTTATATGCCACCGCGCGCTTCGTGACGAGATTATAGATGTTCTTGTACCAGTTCTGGATCGTGGTGTAGCGGATGTGCGCGCCTTCCATGGCGATGAGCTCGACCACGGCGGAGTGCAGCGAATTGCTCGAATACTTCGGAGCGGTGCATCCCTCGATGTAGTGCACGAACGAGCCCGGCTCGGCGATGATGAGCGTGCGCTCGAACTGGCCCATGCTCTCCGCGTTGATGCGGAAGTAGGCTTGCACCGGCACGGAGACATGCACGCCGGCGGGAACCCAGACGAACGATCCGCCCGACCAGACCGCCGAGTTGAGTGCGGAGAACTTGTTGTCGGCCGCGGGAATGACGGTGCCGAAATACTTCTTGACGATCTCCTCGTGTTCGCGCAAGCCCGTGCCCATGTCGGTGAAGATCACGCCCTGCGCTTCGAGGTCCTTGCGGATGCTGTGGTAGACGACTTCGGAATCGTACTGCGCCGTCACACCGCCGAGGAACGCGCGCTCCGCCTGCGGCACGCCGAGGCGGTCGAAAGTGCGCTTGATCTCTTCGGGGACTTCATCCCAGGTGACGCCTTCGATATCCGAGGCGCGCATATAATAGTAGATGTCGGCGAAGTCGATCTGGTTGAGCAACTCCAAATTCGCCCACGGCGGCATCGGCTTTGCCAAGAAGATGTCGAGCGCGCGGTGGCGCTGATCGCGCATCCACTGCGGCTCGTCCTTGATGCGTGCGATCTGCTCGACGATCTCATGGTCCAGACCCTTGCGCGATTTGAACGCGTACTTGACGTCGTCGTCGCGAAATCCGTACTTGTAATCTTGGTCGACGAGTTCTTGCTGCTTGAGAGCCATCTAGATCAGGCCTCCACGAGTTCATTGATGAGCGGATCGTAACCCTGAGCCTCGAGCTCCTGCGCAAGTTCCGGTCCGCCTTCTTTGACGATCTTGCCCTTGATGAGCACGTGCACGACGTCGGGCTTCACGTAATTGAGTATGCGCTGGTAGTGCGTGATGAGCAACACGGAGCGATCGGGCGAACGCTGCGCTTCGATGCCTTCGGCGATGACGCGGAGCGCATCGATGTCGAGCCCCGAATCGGTCTCGTCGAGAATGGAGAGCGTCGGCTGCAGGACGAGCGCCTGCAGCATCTCGAGCCGCTTCTTCTCGCCGCCGGAGAAACCGTCGTTGACGTAGCGGCGCAGCGTCTCCGGATCCATCTTGAGGCGCGCGCACGCGTTGTCGAGCAGCGACTTGAACTCTTTGGGCGTCAGCGGAGCGGCGTTCTTATGGCGCGCGATCAGACAGTTGCGCAGGAAGTTCGCAACGCTCACGCCGGGCACAGCCGAAGGATACTGGAAGCAGAGGAACATGCCGGCGAGCGAGCGCTCGTGGGGAGCCATCGCAAGGATGCTCTTGCCCTCGAAAAAGACGTCGCCTTTGGTGATGATGTATTTCGGATGCCCCATCAACGCGAACGAGAGCGTGCTCTTACCCGACCCGTTCGGGCCCATCAGGGCATGGACGGTGCCGCGGTCGATGGTCAGGTTGACTCCGCGGATGATTTCGGCGTCACCCACGCTCACGTGGAGATCGCGGATTTCAAGAATGCGGTCGGGCATGTGTTCCTCTCGTTGCGGGACGAAATGGATAGGCCGTCCTACGTCATTGTAGGCGGGCCGCGCTAGATAGTCAAGATTTGTGTTGATTATCTTGGCCACTTTTACTATAATACCTCTGAAACCATGCGAGAAGACAGCTTCTTCCAGACCACCCGTGGGCGCATTGTCGCAGCGCTAAAGCGCACTCCGAGAACGGCGACCGAACTGTCGACCGAACTCGGATTGACGGCCAATGCAGTGCGCCAGCATTTGGCGCGCCTTGAGCGCGATGGTCTCGTCGCCGAAGCCACGGCGCGGCGCGGCCGCACAAAGCCAAGCCAGCTCTTCTCGCTGACGCACGACGGGGATCGGCTCTTCCCGCAACGCTACGACGTGCTGCTCAACGCAGTCCTCGACGAAGTTCGCCGCGAGGGCGGCACCGATGCCGTCGCCACGATTTTCCGCAATATCGGGGAGCGCAGTGCGCGAAGGCACGCGCACCGGTTCGAAGGCAAGGACGCGGGCCAACGAGTCGACGAGGTCGCGAAGATCCTCGGTGAGCACGGCGTCTTAGCCGACGTCGAGCGCCGGCCTGAAGGCTTCGTCCTGCGCGAGCACAACTGCCCGTTCAAGGAGACCGCGGTCTCGCATCCGCAGGTCTGCACCGTCGTCCACACGCTTATGGAAGAGTCGCTGTCGGCCAAACCGCAGCAGCGGACATCGATAGCACGCGGTGACGACACGTGCGAATTTCTCGTTCCGGCGAAGTCCGGAACCGCCGGAGGCATTTGATGGATTTCCCCAAGTTCCAGGAACTCGTGACGAACCGGTATGGGTTCGCTCAGATGGAGAACCCGACCGCGACTGGCGAGTATTTCTCGGACTCCTGCGGCGACATGTACACGTTCTATCTCAGGATCGACGAAGCGAAGCGCATCACCGATGCGTCGTATTTCACCACGGGTTGCGGATTCGGCGTCGCGACGTGCGCGATTCTGACGACGTTGATCAAGGGCAAGACCGTGGACGAAGCGTCTGCGGTGCAACCCGCGGACATTGAAAGTTTTCTCGGCGGATTCCCCGAGCGCAAGAAAGATTATCCCGAGCGCGTGCTTGAGGCACTGCACGTAGCTATAGCGAACTATCGCAAGTCCGAGACGCCGACCACCGCGGCGGAGAGCTTCGCCAAGTTTAATTGAAGCTTAATCCCACTAGCGGATAATCGCATCCCGCACCTCACGATTCTCATCAAATAGTAACAATTCGGCGCGAGAATGGTACTCATGAACGAGAACCATTCGCACGGCTGCGGCGTACTATAAGCAGATCGCCGCACACGTACCGTCAGGTTGGGAACAGCCGCGGTATCGGCTCTAGGTCAAGGAAAATGAAGAACGCCGCCACTATCGCACGCAGCGCGCCCACGCGCTTCACGCGCGGATCAGTCTCCCTCCTGGAAGATCGTATCGAGATCGTCCAGGTCGGAACGCGTCTCGTCGCGTCCAACGCAAAGCGCTTCGGGCGCTCCATGCTCCGGCTGGCCCAACGGTCGGCCGTCCTCTGCATCATCGATATGTCAGACGTCGAAGTCGTCGACAGCTCCGGCTTCGGATCGTTGATCTCCGCCGTTCGCAAGGTCGAAGAAGCCGGCGGCGCTGCTGCCGTCGTCTGCACGAACCCCACCGTCCGGCGGCTCTTCGAAGTCGCGGGCATCACGCGTATCGTGCCTGTCGTGGCGCGCCTCGCTGATGCGCGCACGATTCTCGAAGCGTTCGATCGCGACGAGCTCGCGAGCTAGCGAGCGGATCATGCAAGGCATACGGATCTTCACATCGCTCGACGAGGCGCGCAGAGAAGGTTTCGCCATCTTCGAAAAGACCGAGGAAGGCTACGTCATGCGCCGCGACGAGGGCGGTCGATTCGCGCTCGCGCTCGTCCGCATCGATCGCGAGATCGCAGACCGGCCGGCGAGCTAGCCCGCCCGGACCATCTCCACCACGGTTTTGACCACCGCGGGATCGAATTGCGATCCCGCATTTCGTTGCAGTTCGGCGATCGCCTCGGCTTGGTCGCGAGCGCGTCTGAACGGCCGATCAGCCGTCATCGCTGCAAACGCGTCCAGCACGCTGAGCACGCGTGCAAGCCGATGGATATTCTCGCCCGCGAGTTTGCGCGGATAACCGGTGCCGTCGTAGCGCTCTTGGTGCGAGAGCACGAGTTCGGCCAATTCGTCCTGACCGGTTGCGGCCCGCACGATGTCGTACCCGAGGGATGGGTGGGCGCGGATGAGACTGAGCTCCGCTTCATCGAGCGCTCCGGGTTTGCGAAGCACCGATGTCGGAACGGCCAACTCGCCGACATCCATCAGCACGGAAGCCCGAAGGAGCAGCGCGCGATCTGCGGGCGACAGCTCGGCGCGTTTCGCATAGTCGGCCGCAAGCCAATTGATCGCGATCTGGTGCGAGCGCGAGTACGGGCCCGCGTTTGCGATCGCGAGCACGAGCGCCTCGAATGGCGCGAAATCACCGACGAGCCGTGCGGCCGGCGCTTCGCCCGTCGCAAGCGCGATCGCTTCCGTGCGTTTGCCGGCATACAGCGCGAGATCGGCTGCCGCGACGAGCGCCTCGCGTCGTTCGCCGTCCTCCGGATAGACCGCGAATCCGGCGCTGACCGCGATCGGCACCGGCTCACCGCCGTCAACCCGGAACGGCTCGCGCACGATGTCGGCGACGAGCCGTTGGATGAACGACCGAGCGGCACCCGCACCGGCGTCCGGAAGAATGGCGCAGAACTCGTCGCCGCCGTATCTGCCGACACTGTCGCTTGCGCGGGCGGCGCGGCGCATCGATGCCGCCAAGCCGCGCAACACGCGATCGCCGACCGGGTGTCCGTACGTGTCGTTGAAGCTCTTGAAATTGTCGACGTCGAGCATGACGAGCGCCAATCGCCCGCCGTTGCGTTGGGCCCGCTTCAATTCGGTCGCGATCCGCTCTTGGATCGCGCGGTGGTGGAGCAACCCTGTCAGCGGATCGTGGTCGGCGAGATCGCGCGCCTGCTCGTAAAGACGGGCGTTCTGCACCGCGCCGGCGGACTGCTCGGCGATCGCCGACAGCAACTTGAGATGACGCTCGTCGTACGCGTGTTTTTCGTACGATTGAACCGAGAGCACGCCGATCGTCCGGCCGCCGATGGCCATCGGCGCGGCCACGACCGATTGCACGGTCGCCGGTCCCTGGCCGATCGTCTGATTCGTGAGCCGGTCTCGCTCGATCGCGTCTCTCACCAGCACGGGCCGGCCGGTCTCGAAGACCACGCCGACGATCGTTCCCTTCGTCGAGAAGCGCTGCGGATCAAAGACGCGGTCGCCTTCGACGAGATACTCCAAGCGCACGGCGTCGGTCTCGCCGATCTCGAGCGCGGCGAAGAACAGCGGTGCGTCGATGACGCGTCTGACCTGCGCATGGATCTGCGCGAAGACGCGACGTAGATCAAGCTCTGCGGAGACGGCGCTCGCGACTTCCACCAAAAGGTTCAGGTCGGCGGCACGCTGCGTGCTGGCGTGGAGGTTGCTCGCGTTTTCGACCGCAACGGCCGCTTGTTCGGAAACAGCGGTAAGCAGATCGAGATGCGATTGTCCATATTGTTCGGTGCGGTGGCTCTGCACGCTGAACACGCCGAGCACGCGATCGCCGAGTTTGATGGGGACGAAAAGCGCGGAGCCGGGACCCGGGCCTTCCAATATCTCGACCGTGCGGTAGCGATCCCAATCCTCGGGGCGGCGGATGATCACCGCTTCGCCGCTGCGGACGACCACGCTCGAAAGCGAATCCGGCGGCACGAGCATCAGTTCAGTCGTCGATTGATCCAGCTCAGCCGCGTAGCGCAGCTCCAACCGTGTACCGTCGTCCGTCAATAGCGCGCCGACGAAGATTGAAGCGTCCATCACCCGAGCGATAAGACCGTGAAACTTTCGGAATAGCGTGGCGATATCGAACTCGCTAGAGAGCACGCGCGCCGTTTCGAGCAGCAGGTGGAGCGCGCGCGCGCGTTCCTCGGATCTGCGTCCTTCATCGGCGAGCACCGCTTGGTGGCCGGCAAGCGTCGCGCAGGCCTCGAGCAGCGCGAGGTCAGGCTGCGCGAACTCCTCCTCACCTTGTGCAAGACAAAAGCCGACGCGCACGCCGCCGGCGTGCATCGGACAGACCATCGCGTGTGCGAGGTGTTTTGGCACCGCGGAATTCGTTCGGGCAATGGGCACGATTGGCGCCAAAAAAGTAGAGGACTCGGCCGCGAGCGCCGCCGCTAAGGTCGCGGAATCGAGCGGTTCGGTTTCGGATCGTCCGATGTCGCGGTTGTACACGTAGCGCACGGGGTGCGCCGCGTCGCCCTGCACGGTCGCAACGGCAAGACGTCTCACGCCGCGACGTGCGAGAATGTCGTGGGCAGCGGCAATAGCGTCGGCACCGCGGCCGTCGGCGAAGCATTGCGCGAGTCGTTCCGCGTCGCTGCGCACTTGATCCGGCGCAGATCGCGACAGTTCGGACTGATTATCGTCGCGAGCCAGACCAGCCGCCCTTCAGCGCACAAGTGTCCTGTGTCATGTGAAGATCCATCACCAATGTAGTATCGGCACGCTCCGCCTCGTCGACGCCCGCGTTGTGCCAGGTCACAGGTCGTCCCATTGCGTTTGCGACTGTCACAACGGCTTACATCTAGAGGTCTTTATGGCATGAGGGACGGCTATGTACGCCCGCGATAAGTATTACGCATCACTGGTCCAGGCAAAATCGTCGGCCGTCGCCCTTTGCGACGGGCCCGAGATCGCCGTGCTCGCCATCGAAGATCACCTCGATGCGCGCGCAGCGTCGCTGATCAGGTCGCGCTTCAAACGCCTGATCGCGATGGGGCGGAGCGACGCCGTCGTGGATCTGACCAAAGTCGCATCGCTCAATTCCACGAGCCTCGGTTCCTTCGTCTGCGCGCTCCGTGCGATGCATCGCATCGGAGCATCGATCGTCTTGGTCGCTGATGGCGGCCGCATCTCGCGCATGCTCGAGCTGACCTCGTTGACGCGCTTGTTCCGCGTGCACGCATCGGTCGGAGCCGCGATCGCTTCATTCTCCTCCGCCGCGGCTTGATGACCTCCGCCGCGGCTTGATGACCGCGCGGCGGGAGCGCGGTGCCCTGCCCGAGTAAGTAGAGCTTCCATGCCGCGCGATATTCCCATCGGCAACGGCCGTATGCTCGTGACGTTTGACGGCCGCTATCAGCTCCGTGACATCTATTTCCCGTACGTCGGCGCAGAGAACCACAGCCCGGGCGATGTCTGCCGGACGGGCCTGTGGGTGGACGGCGCGTTCGCGTGGCTTTCCGACGACGAGTGGCGGCGCACGATAAACTATGCGCCGGAGACGCTCGTCACCTCGGTCGAATTGCAGCACGATGGCCTGGAAGTGGCCGTTTCGTGCAGAGACACGGTCGACCGCGACCGCGATTTGATGATCCGGCGTATCGCCGTGAAGAATCTCGCCGACCGCACGCGCGAGATCCGCATCTTCTTCCACTACGACTTGCACATCGAGGGCAACGGCATCGGCGACACGTTCGCGTACCGGCCCGACGTGCAGGCGGTGGTCGCATATAAGCGCCGGCGCTACTTTCTCATGAACGGGCAGGTCGGCGAAGGTCAGAATTGCACGGTCGGCATCGCGTCGTGGGCTACCGGCATCAAAGAGCTGCATGGCGCGGAAGGCACGTGGCGCGATGCCGAAGACGGTCTGCTCGGCCGCAATTCTATCGCGCAGGGTTCTGTCGACGGCACGATCGCGCTGCACGCGCCCGGGATCGAATCGCAAAGCGAGGCGCTCTTCTTCCACTGGCTTGCGCTCGGCAAGACGTGGCAGGATGTCGCCGCGTTAGACGATTTGGTGCGATTGCGCGGACCGGAGTCGCTGCTCTCGCGCACGGAAAATTATTGGCATCTCTGGGTGAACAAGGAGCCCGCCGACTTCGCCGATTTGGATGAGAGCCTCGGCGGCCTATACAAACGCAGCCTTTTGATCATCCAGACGCAAGTAGACGAACGCGGTGCGATCGTCGCGGCGAACGACTCGGATATTCTTCGGCAGGCGCGCGACACGTACTCGTACGTCTGGCCGCGCGATGGAGCGCTGGTCGCCTGCGCTTTCATCCAGGCCGGCTACAATATACCGGCCGCTCGCTTTTTCGAGTTTTGCGCGCATGCGGTGACCGACGACGGCTATCTTCTCCACAAATACAATCCCGGCGGATCGCTTGCGTCATCGTGGCACCCGTGGCTCGATCCGCTCGGCAGGCCGCAACTCCCGATCCAGGAGGATGAGACCGCACTCGTCGTTTACGCGCTCTGGGAGCACTACCGGCGATTCCGCGACGTCGACTTTTTGCGTGCGCTTTATCGCCGGCTGATCGTCAATCCCGCGAATTTCATGGTGACGTATCGAGATCCGCACACGGGCTTGCCCAGCCCATCATGGGATCTGTGGGAAGAGCGCCACGGCATCACGGCGTTCACGACGGGCACCGTGTGGGCTGGACTCGAGGCGGCTGGCCGCTTCGCTCGGCTCTTCGGCGATGAACTGCTGTGCAGGAAGTACGAGACCGCCGCGCGCGAGATCAAAGAGGCGGCGCTGCAGCATCTCTGGTCGCCGGCGGCCAATCGGTTCTCGCGGATGATCAACGTAGGCGAAGATGGTGCTATCGTGCGCGACGACACGATCGAGAGCAGCGTCTTCGGCCTGTGGTACTTCGGGATGTTGCCGCCGGACGATGCGCTCGTCACCGCGACAGTGCGGACTGTGCGCGAGCGCCTATGGGTCAAGACCGATATCGGCGGTTGCGCGCGTTACGATCACGATTGGTATCAGCGCGTGACCGATGATTTCGACGCGGTGCCCGGCAACCCGTGGTTCGTATGCACGCTGTGGCTCGCGCAGTACGATATAGCGGTAGCGCGAAGCCGCGCCGAGTTGGCCAGCGCACGCGACTTGCTGGCGTGGGCGCGGAAGCATGCGCTCCCGAGCGGCGTACTCGCTGAGCAGGCTGATCCGTTCAGCGGCGCGCCGCTCTCGGTTTCGCCGCTCACGTGGAGCCACGGAACCTATTGCCTCGCGGTGCGCGAATACGTGGCGAAGTGGAACGCACTCGGAGCATAAGTTGCTCGGAGCCTTGGCATTTTGACTGTTCTCGCCGCCGGCTGCGCGCTATTCAGTCGTTTTGGACGACGATGGGATCGGCGGCAGGTCGGTCTGTTCATCCATGGCGGTTAGTACGGTCTGGTCCATACGTTTGATCTCGAACTGCGCGGATTGGCGCTGCGCGTCTGTCAGTTGACGGTCAAGTCTCTGTCGCAGGCCCGGTCCCCAAGTCCCTCCGACATCGACCGCGACGTGAAATAGGACGTATGCCTTATACCGGTCACGCGGAACGCCGACGCCCGCAAAATAACGATTGGCTAGATCGACGATCGCAATAAGCGATCCGCCGGCGGCGGCCGCCGTCATCAGTTGGATCGCGCCGCTATGATCCACGGGAACTTCAAGTCCGCGCCACTTCATCTCAGCGAGCTGGTACATGCCGTCCGGGTCGCCACCCACGATCGCCAGTTCCAAGTATCTGAGTTCTTCGGCTCGGCGCACAGGCCGCCCGGAGAATCCTGAGAGGTACGCGGCATACCTTGATGCGGCGGGCGCATAGCCTTGATCGGCGGACTTCTTGAACCACAGGGCTGCCGTGTCGATATTCTTTGTTACGCCGACTCCGCTGACGTATAGCTGCCCGATCTGGTATTTGGACCACGATGAATTCGACGTGCTCTTCAAGAGGTGCAGGACCTCTTGATATCGCCAACGGTCGTCGCCGTGATACACGTTGAGATAGAGAAACGCGAGATTCTGAGCTGCGTCCTCGCGAGCGCATTTGCAAGAAGCTGTCGTGCCCGGCGCTGTCAAAGCCAAGCGATAGTAGTGCACGGCGAGGCCGACATTGTGCGTCCTGAACTGATGACCAAAGGCATAGATGTTTGCAAGATCGTCATACGCCGCGGCATAGTTGCCGATCGCGGCCTTTGTCAACCACTCGATCGCGATGCGTTCGTCGACCGGCACGCCCTCGCCGTTTTTGTACATCATGCCGAGGTTGTAGTACGCGCCGGCGTAGCCGGTTAGTGCCGCCGCTTCGTAATAGCCCTGCGCCATACCTAAATCTTGCGGCACGCCATAGCCGCGGAAGAAAAGGTTCCCAATTCCGTTGATACCGCAACCATCGTGTTGAGCTGCGGAGCGGGTCAGCCATTTGCGTGCAAGCGACGAGTTTGGAAAGACGCCTGTTCCGTGTTCGTAGTCCCTTCCAAGCATGCACTGTGCCACCGGATCGCCGGATGCGGCCATCGCAGTGAGCGCCTTTATATCTGAAGGCAACGACGGCGTCGGATACGGTTTCGGGAGATCGATCGAGAATGGATCGACGTTAGTCGCCGTCTTGGGGAGCTGCGGTTGCAGAAAGTTGCACGAGGCAATCGACGCCACGATAATGACGCCCACTATGATCTTCCACGGCTTGGCAACCAGCATTAAATACAGAACCTCTTGGGTCGAGTTCGCACAACCGTTGATGCCTCCTTGAAGCGCAGGAACGAGGCGAAGTCGGACTAACGCTTGGAAAGATGTCAGAGATACAAGTGCGACCGATGGCTGCCGAAGATCTGCGGGAGGCGGATCGAATCTTCCGCGTTGCGTTCGCCACGTATCTTGGAGTCGATCCGCAGACGTCCATGAGCGGTCGAGCAATGGTCCGCGGTCGATTCGGCACGGATCCGAGCGGCGCGATCGCAGCTGTGGACGGCGGTGAAGTGATCGGTTCGAACTTCATGGCGAATTGGGGATCGTTCGGATTCTTTGGGCCGCTAACCGTTAATCCAACGCGTTGGAAGCAAGGTATTGCGAAGCGGTTGATGGAGGAGACAATGGCGCGCTTCGATGCGTGGCGCACGAAGCATGCGGCGCTGTTCACGTTTGCGGACAGCGCACAGCACCAGACGCTCTATCAGCGCTTTGGCTTTTGGCCTCGGTTCTTGACCGGCATCATGCACAAGGTTCCTTCGGATTCCTCGATGCGATCTTCCGCGCGCTATTCGCAACTGACGCGCGATCAACAGCCGGCCGCTCTCGCTGAGGCGCGCGACCTCTGCAATGAACTACTCGAAGGTCTCGATGTGAGTATCGAGATCGAGGGGATTGCGGGGCAGTCGCAGGGGGAGACCATCCTCATTCGATCCGATAGTCGCCTCGAAGGCATTGCGCTCTGTCATTTCGGAAGTGAGTCGGAGGCCGGCGATAAGAGCCTTTACGTCAAGTTTGCGGCGGCGCGTCCGGGACCGAACGTTGAGAAGACGTTTGCCGAACTGCTCGGCGCTTGCGAAGCGCTTGCAGTTGACAATGGCCTGCCAGATATCGAGGCTGGAGTCAGCACGGAGACCGTAGGCGCCTACAAAGCAATGATCCGACTAGGATTCAAGCCCGCGTATTTCGGCGTCTTCATGTTGCGCGGCGGCGGGAGTGCGGTCTACAGGCCGGATGCATACGTCGTCGCCGATCTGCGATAAGTAAGAGATGTGGGCCGACATAAAGTCGGCCCCTTCAACAAATCAACCAACCGCGCGGATGATCGTTTCAACGACGCGCTGGTCGAAGCCGGCGTCGCCGCGCAGTTGTGCGATCGCATCGGTTCGCGTGAAAGCGCGGCGATGCGGACGATCCGCTTCCATCGCTGCGAGCGCGTCGATCGCGGCGAGCACCTTGCCGAGTTCGGGGATCTGGTCACCGCGCGCACCTCGCGGATATCCGCTCCCGTCGATTCGCTCGTGGTGAAATGCCAGCACCTCGGCGGCCGCGGCTCCGTCGGCGTATCCGCGCAGCAGTTCCGTACCGCGTTCTACATGCGTCCTCACCAAGGTCCGCTCGGCTTCGTCAAGCACGCCCGGCTTTGCGAATACACGTCCTGGAAGCGCAAGCTCTCCGACATCGACGAGCGTAGCCGCTTGAAGCAGCGTGTCCGTGGTCTTCGCGTCGAATTCGGCGGCGCGGGCATATGCCGTCGCGAAGCGGTGCATCGTGCGCATGTGCTCGCGCCGGCGGCGGCCGCTGTTCGCGATCACGCTGACCAGCGCCGTGAACGGCTCGAGCGCTGCTCCGGGCGCCCATTCTAAAGCATCGTCGCCTGACCGGCGCGCGCGTTCGCCGCGCTTGTCGGAGTACAACGCCGCGTCAGCCGCAGCGACGAGTTGATCCAGATTGTCGGCGTCTTCGGGGTACGCACCGAAACCGATCGAGAGCGAGATGGGAACCGGGGAATGCCCGCCGTGTTTTACGGGCCGCGCCTCCACGTCGGAACGCAGGCGCTCGACGAACGCTCGCGCGGCATCGCCATCGGCTCCGGGCAGAATCGCGCAGAACTCGTCGCCGCCGAAGCGGCCGACCACATCGCTTCCGCGAGCGACGGCATGCAAGGAACCGGCCACGACCTTGAGCACGGCGTCTCCGAACTGATGGCCGTACGAGTCGTTGATACCTTTGAACTGATCAACGTCCATCATCAGAAGCGCGAGCCGCCCGTGTTCGCGCTGCGCCCTTTTGAGTTCGAAACTCAGTCGATCCAGCAACGTCTGTTTGTTCGGGAGTCCGGTCAGAGCGTCATGATCGGCACGCAGTTTTGCGCGTTCGTAGAGCGTCGCGTTGCGCACCGCGACCGCGGACTGCTCCGCGATAGCGGTCAAGAGCTCGATGTGGCGATCGCTGTACGCGGACTGCGCATACGACTGGACGGCGAGCGCGCCGATGATCTCGCCGCCGATGGTCAACGGCACCGCGAGAACCGATTGGACTTTGACCGCGCCTTCACCGACCGCGGTCTGCGTCAACCGCTCGCGTTCCGCCACGTTCGCCACGAGCACCGGCGCGCCGGTCTCAAACACGCGCCCGACGATCGTGCCCTCGATCGGATAGCGCTGCGGCGGAAACTCGCGGTCACCCTCGACGAGATATTCGAGCGTCACGGTGTGGGCTTCGCCCGCAAACGCCACCATGAAAAGCGGCGCGTCGATCACGCGGCGCACTTGATCTTTGATCTTGCCGAAGAGGCCGCGTAGATCCAATTCCGACGTCAGCGCACGCGCGACTTCCACGATGAGATTCAAGTCAGCGGCGCGGCGCGCACTTGCCCGCGTGTTGGCGGCATTCTCGACCGCGATCGCGGCTTGTTCCGAGACTGCGATGAACAGGTCCACGTCGGCATCGCTGTAGGCATTCGATTTCGTCGTTTGAATGCACATGAGCCCCGTGGCCCTGTTCGCAAGCTTCAGCGGCGCGAAAATCGACGACACCGGATCCGGCGTGCCGGTGAAGTTGCGGCTGTCGAATGGCAACCAATCCTCGGGCTGCCTAAAAACTTTTGCGGCCGCGTTCTCGATGACGGCGCGACCGATCTCCGTGAGCCCGATGCGCATGCCGCGCGCGGCTGCCTGTCCGTGCTCGACGCAATAGACGATCTCGAGTTCCTTGCCGACTTCGTCGAGAAGCCCGGCCCAGAAGATGGACGCATCCATCGCGCGTCCGATGTGCGCGTGGAACTTGCCGAACAGCGCCTCGACATCCGACTCGTTCGCAAGCGTGCGCGAAGTCGCCAAAAGGAGGGAGCGCGCGCGCGTAGCCGCGTTTTCGGCGCGTTCGCGCTGCATCGCATCGAGGCGATGCCCGATGAGCACTGCCGCCGTCTCGGCGACCGCTAACGCGCCGGGCGCGAACGAACCGTCGCTTTGCGCCACGCAAAAACCGCGCAACGTTCCGCCGACGTAGAGCGGCGCAGCAAGCGCCGCCGGCCGTTTTGGTGCCGGTGCCGAGGACTGGACGCCCGCGAACAGCTGTGGCTGAGCGCTCGTCAGGGCGAATGCGAGCATATGGGAATCGAGAGGGCCGGGATTGGGATCTTCCGTGTCGCCGTGATAGCGGTAACGCACCGGGCTCGAAGGGTCGTCACCGAACGTCGCGATCGTGAACTTTCGGAAGCCGAACGGGGCGAGCTCGGCATGGAGCGCGGCGAACGCTGCGTCGCCGCGAACGCGCGCGAATACCCGCGCCAGGCGGAGAAACGGCGGTTCGTCTTCGTGCGATCGCGGGTCGGTGATGCCGCTCACGTTCATACTTAGTATATCGGCCGTAACGGGTCGCGGCTTCGCCGGGTCATTATATCAACGCAGGGTTATGAAGAGAGGGGCACTCTTGACCGAGATCTACTTGTTCTGCACGCGGTGCGCGTCGGAGGTAACCGAACAGGAATGGGCGTGCGACACGTGCGGCCGGGACACGATCGACGCCGGAGTGGTCGTTCTGGTCAAACCAAAACGCGCCATGTTGAGTCGTGCCAAGCGGGAAGCTGTCGCGACAAATCGGACCGCCACACCGCCGATGCGCCGCCCTTCGCTCTGACAGCGCGCTAGACGCCTTCGGCTCGCACGAGGAACGGGTTTGTGTCGCGCTCGCGACCGATCGTCGTGTCCGGACCGTGGCCGCAGATGACCGGCCAATCCTCAGGGAGGGTCAAGAGCCGCGTCCGGATGGACTTCATGATCTCGTCGAACGATCCACCCCAAAGATCCGTGCGACCGATGCTTCCATTGAAGAGCGTGTCACCTGCGATGACGAGCGGCGATTCAGCGTGTGCGACGAAGGTCACGCTCCCGGGCGAATGACCCGGCGTGTGCACGATGTCGATGGCTTGAGCGCCGAATTCAACTCGTGCGCCGTCCTCGAGAAAGCGATCGATCGAGGTCTCTGACGGAGCTGGCACTCCCAGCCAACGCGCCTGTTCGCTCAGGATGCGATAGATCTCCAGATCGGCTTCGTGAAGCATCGCAGGCGCCCCGGACACTTCCTTGAGCCGGGCCATGGCACCGACGTGGTCGATGTGCGCGTGCGTCGCGACGATCGCGACGACTTTCAGTCCGTGTCGCCGCAACACGTCTCCGATCCGGTCCACCTCATCTCCCGGGTCGATGACGACTGCAGACTTGGTAGCCTCGTCCCCGAGCACGACGCAATTGCACCCCAGCAGTCCGACCGGAAAATGCTCGACGATCATTCGGCGACGACGTTTCTGGAAAGGTGCGGCTCGCCCCCCGTGCAAGTGTGCCGCGCACCATGACCTTTGCCCCAACCCCAGACCGACGCGATGAAACCGCCCGATCGCTCGACGATCGGATCGCCCGTTATATGGGCGGCGCGCCCGATGACGTTGAATTCGAGCACCTCGCCCGCGAGCTGTTCGCATACCAGTACGAACGAAATTCGCCGTTTCGTACGCTCTGCGACCGCGTCAGCCGGCGGCCAGCGGATGTCGCCAGCTGGCGTGACGTGCCGCCGGTTTCTGCGGCATCTTTCAGCGACGCGCGTCTCGCGTGCTTTCCGCCCGACCGCAGCTCCCTGACCTTCGTCTCAAGCGGCACGACGTCGGGTGGACGAACATCGCGACACGAGCTCGATGCGACGGCTTTGTATTCGGCTTCGCTCGAGGAGCACTACCGGGCGATGGTATTGCCTGACACCGGCAGTATGCGTCACATCTTTCTCGCGCCGCCATTTTCGGAAGCTCCCCAGTCGTCGCTCTCGTTTATGCTCTCTGCAATCGACGCCCGCTTTGGATCACCCGACAGCAGGTTTTATCTCCGTGGCGACTCACTTGAGATCGCAGGTCTAGCACGCGCGCTCCAGTCCGATGACGCGTGCGTAGTTTTCGGCACGGCATTCGCCTTTGTCCATTTCTTCGATCGCTGCCGTGAGGACGGCGCCCGCTACCGTCTGCCGGGCGGCAGCCGTGCGGTGGAGACCGGCGGTTTCAAAGGCAAGTCGCGTGAGGTGGAGCGCGATGTGCTCTATGGATGGTTTGAAGAATTCCTCGGGCTGCCGCGTTCTATGTGCGTCTCCGAATATGGGATGTGCGAACTCGGCAGCCAGTGGTACGACGCCAACATCGCAGACATGGTCGCCGGCCGCGAGAGGCGCGGCCACATCAAGATAGGGCCGCACTGGACGCGTACGGTGATCGTTGACCCTGTGACGGGCGACGAAGTGCCTGCCGGCGCGCCCGGCCTGCTTCGCATCTTCGACCTGAGCAACCGTGGATCGGTCGCTGCGATCGTCACCGGCGATCTGGCTTGCTCGCGCGACGGTGGAATCGAAGTTATCGGGCGCCATCCGGGAGCGCCGCCGAAGGGCTGCAGCATCGCCGCAGACGCGACTTTGACCGCGTCCAAAATATGAGAGGGCAACCAGAGCGATGGGTTCGTTAGCGGCCGCGACTGTCCAGTTCGTCGAGGAATGGCGCGACCCAGATTCGATCGTTCGCTGCAAGGCGCGCAAGCGGCTCGCAGGCGGACTGTGGTCCGAGCCGGTCATCGAAGTAGCGTTAGACAACGCCTTTTGGTTTGCCGAGAACGGCCGCGTCGATGCCGCGGTGCGCGGTTGGGCCGACGTGCCTGACAGGAAGCCCTTCGACACACTCGTCGTCCTCCCGGGAAATGTCGTCGGCCCAACCTTGCATGCCGCGCTTAGCATCGCGCAAACCGCGACGCGAGCGATTCTCAAAGCCGCCAGTTCAGAGCGTGCGCTCGCCGACATCGTAGCGCGGCAATGGGAATCCATCGGACCGCCGCTTGCGGGAATGTTGCGAGCGTGTTATTGGCAGGGCGGTGATCTTGACGCCGAAGCACGTGCGCTGTCCATGGTCGATAACGTGATCGTCTTCGGCAGCGATGAGACGATCGGTTCGATCCGAAACCGGCTTCCCGCCGGAAAGCACTTCACGGGGCACGGCACGCGCTACAGCGTCGCGGTCGTCATGCCCGATGCCGACCTTGCGTTGGCCGCAACTGCGGGTTCCGTGGACGTCTGCATGTTCGACCAAGCCGGATGTATGTCACCGCAAACGATCTACGTCGTCGGTGACGAGTCGCGCTCGCTGCGATTCGCACATGCGCTCGACGGCGCGATGCGGCAGACAAGTCTTCGTTTACCGCGAGTTACCGCCACGCGCGAGGAGGCGTCTGCGACCGCCGATGCGTTGCGCCGCGCGTACGTCACGGCGATCGCTTCGCCGAGCCATGGCATCGCGCCGATCTATACCGGGCCGGCCAACAACGGCGCTCCGGACTACTTGATCATCGTGGAGCCGCAGGGGCCGCCGCACAATCATGGGTTCGGCCGCATCGTCGTCGTGAAACCGCTAGAGCTCGGTCGCGCACCGGTGTTGACGGACCCGGTCGAACAGGTCGGCTTTGCTGGGCGCGTGACGGATGAGAGCATGATCGCGCTCGCCCTCTGGGGCGAGCCGGATATTCTCATAAACGATACCATCGAACTCGGGGAAATGCAGCGTCTCCATGAAATCAAGCCGTCGCCTCAAGAATTCTATCGGGGAGAATCGGTTGACACATGAACTGACAGGCGCCGATCTTCCGCACATCGTCGTCGAGCCGCCCGGCCCGCACAGCCGCGCGCTCGCGAAGGAACTGCGCGCGGTCGAAAGCCGCAATGTCACGTATGTGGCTCCGGACTGGCCCGTGTTCCTTGCGCGCGGCGCCGGTGCGAATCTTGAGGACGTCGATGGCAACCGCTACATCGACGTCAGCGCGGCGTTCGCGGTGGCTGCGGTCGGACACAGTAACCCGCGAGTGGTGGCGGCGATCTCGGGTCAGGCTGGCATCTTGCTTCACGCGATGGGCGACGTGCATCCGTCCGAACTGAAGGTCGCGCTCGCACGCGAGCTATGCGCGTTGACGCCGGGCGACGCAGAGAAACGCGTGCTTTTCGGTGTGAGCGGCGCCGATGCCGTCGAAGCGGCTCTCAAGACCGCCGCAGTCGCCACCGAGCGGCCAGGCGTCATCTGTTTCGAAGGCGCCTATCACGGTCTCGGTTATGGTGCGCTCGAGGTGACCGATCGAGATCACTTCAGGCGCCCATTCGCAGGGCAGCTCGGCGGCTTTTCGCATCGCCTTCCTTATCCTACGGTAAGTAACGCGAGCGAGTCGCTGGCGTCGGTCGAGCGATTGCTGGCGGGAGACCAGAACCAACGGATCGGCGCACTTATCGTGGAGCCGGTCCAAGGCCGCGGCGGCGTCCGTGAAGCGCCGCTCGACTGGCTGCGCAGCGTGCGCCGGCTCTGCAGCGCATACGGGGCGATCCTCATCGCCGACGAGATATATTCTGGCTTCGGCCGGACCGGCCGGTGGTTTGCCTGCGATCATGCAGGCATAGCGCCGGATCTGATATGCGTCGGAAAAGGCATGGCGTCCGGCTTTCCGATCTCCGCGTGCGTCGGACGAGCCGATGTGATGGATCGTTGGCCCGAATCCGACGGAGAAGCCATCCATACCAGTACCTTTCTTGGCCATCCGACGGGCTGCGCTGCGGCGCTTGCAAGCATTGCAGAGCTGCGCGATCGACGACTGGTCGAGCGTGCGGCCTCGGCGGAGACCCTCGTGCGTGAGCTGCTGGAAGGTCTTTGCAGATCAAAGCCCGTGAACGTCAGCGGATTTCGCGGCCGCGGATTGATGTGGGGCGTGCAGTGCGCATCGGCGGCGGTCGCGGCAAACGCCGTGACGGGAGCGCTGCGACGCGGCGTTATCGCGTTGCCGTGCGGCACGAAGAGCGACGTCATCGCGCTATCGCCGCCGCTGGTCATCTCTGACGAACAACTCCGCGTGGCAATCGGCAAACTCGCCGAATCAATCGCGTGAAAGTTATCCACAGATTATTCTGAAAACGAACGAACATTCGTCTTGTATGTTGCGCGCACCGAACGTATACTTCTCGTACACCGACCGCGCGGTGCCGAGACGCAAAGCACACAACGGATGCTGCGATTGCAATCGCAGAGAGCGGAACGACTCGGAAATGGCACCCCTGCCGTTGGGGATCCGGCTCCCGCCGGATGATGGACCTGGGGATCGCGTCCCAGTGAAGCCTACGCAGAGCGGATAGAAGGTCCGGAACCTTCGATTCGAAAGCGCGGCGACAGCGCCATCGGCCAATCAGAGAACGGCCGAGCCGAAAGGCTCGGCTGTTTCTGTTGAGAACGCCCCTTTGTAAGTGTCAGTCACACAGGTACCTGCGCTCGAAGAGGACGTCGAACGTCACGAGAGGCCGCCCGTACGCTTCGGTGCGTTTGCTTTTCGCGATTTCCGGCTGCTCTGGTTCGGTCTCTTGGTCTCCAACGCCGGCTCGTGGATGCAGATGCTGGCGCAGGGCTGGCTGGTCGTTCAGCTGGCCAACGGTCCGGCTGAAGGCTCGTTCTACCTCGGCCTCGTCGGCCTGGTCCGCGCGGCCCCGGTGCTGGCGCTCTCGGGTCTCGCGGGTGCGCTCGCCGATCGCCTGAACCAGAAGCGGATCTTGGCGGTGACCCAGACCGTCATGGGTCTCTCAGCGCTTATCCTCGGCTTTCTTGTGGATTTCCACGTCGTCCGGATCTGGCACGTCCTGATCATGGCGGCGATCTCGGCGGGCGCTAACGCGTTCGACGCGCCGACCCGGCAGGCTATGCTTCCGCAGCTCGTCGGCAAACGCGAACTCGTCAGCGCCATCGGATTGAATTCGGCCGCGTTCAATGGCCCGGCGCTCGTGGGGCCGGCCATCGGCGGACTGGTCGTCGCAGCGGTCGGCATCGCGCCTTGCTTCTATATCAATGCCGCTTCGTACGCGGCTGTGCTCGTGGCGCTCGCGCTCATGCGCGCGAGGCCGCCCGCAGCCGAAAAGCGCGCAACGGGCCTGTGGCGTGACGCGGCCGACGGCTTTGCCTACGTCGCCGCCAACCCGGTGATCTTAGCGATTTTCTCTTTGCTTTCGCTGGTCGGCCTTATCGCGCGCCCGTACCTTCAGCTTCTACCCGCATTCGTCAAAGGCGTGCTCGAAGGCGGACCGCAGTCGCTGGGGATCGTGATGGCTGCCGCAGGCGGCGGCGCACTCGCTGGTTCGCTGATCACGGCTCTGATGGGCAACGCACGGAGGCGCGGCACGATCATGCTGTGCGCGGCGGTCGTGGCGGGCATCGCACTCGTCTGGCTTTCGTCCACCCGCGCGGTCGCACCGGCGACGATCGCGCTCATCGTGCTCGGCGCGTCGATCATGCTGTTCATGGGAATGTCGAATACTCTCGTCCAGATGAACACGCCGCTTGCGATGCGCGGACGGGTGATGTCGATCTACACGATGACGGTACTCGGGTTCATGCCGCTTGGATCAGGGTTGCTCGGGTGGACGGCCAGCCTCACGTCGCTGCCGCTGACCTTCGCCGTCGCAGGCGCGATTGTGGTGGTCGCTGCTGCACTTGCCGCTGGGGCTTCTGGCATTCGCTCGATGGAGTAGCGACCAGCTCGGCATGAGGATCGATGGCCAGCGCATGCGAAAAATGAAGACGAGCGGATAATCCAATCATTGACAAGGCGCCGAGGCGAAGTTCGGGAACTTGAGCGGCGATGTCATGAAAGAGCATGCGGCTTTTGTTGGCACCGTGCCAGACTATTACGAGCGATTATTGGTGCCGTTCTACTTTGAGCCGTTCGCCGACGACCTGATACGCCGTCTCAAGCCACGGCACCGTTGGCGTGCGCTCGAGTTGGCATGCGGCACCGGCGTGTTAACGAGTCGCCTGCTGGGCGCATCGGTCGACGCCGCTTCGCACCTTACGGCGACCGATCTCAATGAGGCGATGATCGACGTCGCGCGGCGAAAACTCGCGAGAGACACGCGTGTCGTTTTTCGTCAAGCCGACGCCATGGCGCTGCCGTTCGATGATGCATCATTCGATATAGTCATCTGCCAGTTCGGCTGGATGTTTTTCCCCGACAAAGAGCGAGCTATGCGCGAGGCGCGGAGGGTGCTCGCGCGCGAGGGCCAGCTTATTTTCAACACCTGGGATGCGCTTTCGAGCTGTCCCGTGGCGGCAGAGGCCGACGCGGTGATCCGCTCGTGCTTTCCCTTAAATCCGCCGACGTTTTACGAGACACCGTTCGGTATGCACGACGCGGAGGGACTCCGCCGCATGACTGAAAGCGCTGGATTCGATCGCGTCTCGATCCAGCGCGTCTCGCGCGAAGGCGCGCGTCTAACCGCCGCCGATGCCGCCGATGGAATCATTCGCGGCGGCCCATTCGCGGCACAGATCATCGATCGCGGGGGCGACGTCGCCCGAGTCGTCGCAACTGTTGCAAAATGTCTCGCAGCTCGCTTTGGCCCGGGCTCGTTCTCGTCGCCCATGAGCGCACTCGTTAGCACCGCTAGCTCCCCGTAAGGGATTGTCAGCGCATCTTTGACAGCTTGATGGTCAACTCGCTGATGTTCACTCGGGAGAGGGCCTGGAAGCAAGTTTGGCAGTTTGGTTTTCTGACGCACAACCGAGAGCTAAGGCTGAGACGACCGAGATCAGGGCGCTGTACGTAAGGCGTTTCCTGATCATCGCTTTTATCTAAGTATAGCTCTCAAGCATCTTCTTCACTGACCCTAGGAACCGGGATGCGACCGCTCCGTCGAGCACGCGATGATCAAGGCAGAGGCAAAGATTCATGATGGAGCGGATCGCAATCGCGTCGTTGACGACCCACGGCCGTTTGACGACCGCCTCCAAGGTGATGATCGCCGCTTGCGGCGGGTTGATGATCGGCACGGATAGCACGTTGCCCAACGCACCGGTGTTGTCGACCGTGATCGTGCCGTCGGCAAGGTCCGGCAGCGTGAGGCGCCGCTTGCGCGCCTTCTCCACGAGCTCGGAGATTGATTGTGCGAGTCCGGCGAGGCTCAGACGGTCGGCGTCGCGTACCACGGGAACGACGAGACCTTCCTCGACGTCGATGGCGATGCCGACGTTTATGTGTTTGCGCTGGATGATATGGTCGCCGCCCCAGGCGCTGTTGACGAGCGGATGTTCCTTGATCGCTCGGCAGACCGCCTGAACGACGATAGGCAAATACGTGAGATTGACGCCTTCGCGCGCTTTGAAGGCTGCTTTCTCGCGATCGCGCCAGCGCGAAAGCTCGGTGACGTCGGCTTCCATCATGCACCATGCGTGCGGTATGCTCGTGACCGCCTGCACCATGCGCTCGGCGATGGTCTTGCGCATCTGCGAGAGCCGGATCACCGTGTCTTCGTCGCCTGCGTGCGCTTCGATTGGGGCGTGGGCTTGCCGGGGCACTCCGATCGGCGCTGTGGCTGCGGTGGCGGCATGCACGGGCTGCGCAAAAGTCCGTGTGTCCGATGTCGGCGCGACGGCGCCGCTCTGCGCCGCAACCGTGACATCGCGCGCCGTCACCCGGCCTCCGCGGCCAGTGCCGCTGAGATTGCTGAGATCGATCTGGTGTTCGCGCGCGAGTTTTCGCACGGCCGGCGAGTAGCGGACGCCGTTTGCGACGCCGGCTGCGGATCGAGGCGCCGTCGACGTCGACGATTGCGTGGAGGACGGCGCTTGCGTTTGCACCGCGGATGCGGCCGCGCTCATCGCCGGTTTCAATGCGGCGGCGCCAGTCTCGGCGATTTCGCAGACAATCGTGCCGACCGCGACGGTTTGCCCCTCCTCCACCATGATCGACGTCAACGTTCCACCGAACGGCGAGGGGATCTCAGAGGCAACCTTATCCGTTTCGACTTCGAGCAACGGCTCGTACTTCGCGATCAGTTCGCCCGGCTTCTTGAGCCATCGGCCGACGGTCCCTTCGGTGACCGTCTCGCCGAGTTGCGGCATGCGCACCTGTGCCACGCTGGAGTCCTTTACCTAGAAGGCCGCGAGATCGCGCATCGCCGCTGCGATCCGCTCCGGGCTCGGCATGAACGCTTCTTCATACGCCTTGGAGTAGCCCATCGCCGGAACATCGGGACCGCACAAGCGGCGGATCGGCGCGTCTAGTTCGAACATCGCTTCTTCTGCGATGATCGCCGCGATTTCCGCACCAACGCCGCCGAATTTATTGTCTTCGTGGACGATGAGAACTCTGCGCGTCTTGGTGGCCGACTTCACGATCGTCTCGCGGTCCATGGGCCTTATCGAACGAAGATCGACGACTTCGACGTCGATGCCGTCCTTGAACAATTCGTCCGCGGCTTGCGTTGCGAAGTGCCGCATGAGGCCGTACGTGATGACCGACAGATCGCTGCCCGGCCGCGCGATATCCGCTTTGCCCATGGGGATCTTGTATTCGCCGGGGGGCACTTCGCCTTTGATGAGGCGATAGGTCTTCTTGTGTTCGAGGAAGAGCACGGGATCGTCGTCGGCGATGGCCGAGTTGAGCAATCCCTTGGCGTCGGCAGGCGTGGACGGAGCCAATATCTTCAAGCCGGGCACATGATAGAAGAGCGCTTCGATGCTGACGGAATGCGAGAGCGCCCCGCCCACGCCACCGCCGTACGGCGTGCGGATCACGAGCGGGCACGTGTTGCCGCCGGCAGTTCGATAGCGCATCTTCGCGGCTTCGCCCACGATCTGATTGTACGCGGGATAGATAAAGTCGGCGAATTGGATCTCTGCGATCGGCCGCATGCCGGCCATCGCGGCGCCGATGGCGACTCCGACGATCGAAGCTTCCGCCAGCGGCGTGTCCAGCACTCGGTCGTGCCCAAATTCTTCAACGAAGTCTTTTGTGATCAAGAAGACGTTGCCGCGCGGTCCGACATCTTCGCCCATGATGAAGACGCGTTCGTCACGCGCGAGCGCATCGTGCAGCGTTTCGCGAACCGCCTCGAGTAGATTTTTAACGGCCATTACGAGAGCGGACCTTCCGCATAGACGTGCGTGTAGAGATCTTCAGCGGTGGGCATCGGCTGATGTTCGGCCCAGTCTGTGGCTTCGTCCACTTCTTGCTGCGCGCGCGCTTTCATATCGAGAATGCCGCCGGCATCGATGTAGCCGCGGTCGGTGAGCCAGGCTTCGAAACGCGGAACCGGATCGCGCTTCTTCGATGCCTCGATATCTTCGGCCGTGCGGTACTGCAGCTGATTGTCGTCGGACGTATGCGACATGGCGCGGTAGCATTTGGCTTCGACGAGTGTCGGGCCGCCGCCGGAACGAGCGCGCTCAACCGCCTCTCGCACCGTCGTGTACGATGCGAGCGGATCGGTGCCGTCGCAGATCACGCCGGGAAAACCATATGCGACCGCTCGATCGGCGACGTTCTTTACCGCCATCTGCATCTTCTGCGGCACGGAGATCGCGAACTCGTTGTTCTCGCACAGAAACACGACGGGCAGTTTGTGGATGCCGGCGAAGTTCATCGCTTCATGCCACTCGCCTTCACTCGTTGAACCTTCGCCGAACGAGGTGAGCACGACGGCATCTTCCTTGCGCATCTTGTGCGCGAGCGCCATGCCGACGGCGTGCGTGACGTGCGCGGCGATGATCGAGGAAATGCTCGCGATGTGCCGGTCCGGCACGCTATAGTGATTTGGGAACTGACGGCCGCTCGAGAAGATGTCGTCTTTGCGGGCGAACAAGCACATGAGCTGCTCGCGCGGCGTGACGCCGAACGAGAGCGCCATGCACGTGTCGCGGTAGTAGGGAACGAGCCAGTCGACGCCTTTGCGCAGTGCGAACGCGGCGGCCACTTGGATCGCCTCATGGCCCTGACACGTGGCTGCAAACGGGATCTTGCCCTGGCGGTTGAGGGCGAATCCGCGATCGTCGCACGTGCGCGTCAGCACCATGCAATAGTACATCTCGCGCAGACGGTCCGGGGTGAGACCCTCGGGAAGCGTCTCGCGGACGGTCGGCTCGCTTTTCATGCGGCTCGTTTCGTCCCGGGTCGCGGCCTTTTCCTGGCGCACGTGCGATGGCGGACGTTTGCGTCCGCTGCGGGAAGTCTCACACACGAACGTGGGCCGACATAAAGTCGGCCCTTTCAGGAGACGCTAGTCATGAAGATAGCAGTCTGCATTTCCACAGTGGCGCTCGTCACGCTCGCCGTGTTGGGCGGTGTCGCCTGCAGCGGCAAGTCCTCGTTCACCGACAAGAACGGCAACGTGACGACGGTGGATCCGGCGAGCCACACCGTCACGTACAAAGACAAGACGGGGACGCATACGGTCGCCGACGCGGTGGATGTGCACAAACTTGGCATCCCGCTCTACCCTGGCGCGGCTGTCGCGTCCGGCAGCGGATTCCACGTCGGTCAGGCCACGCATGGCGGCGATGTGGCGCTTCTAACCACGCCGGATTCGTTCGATAAAGTGGTGGCGTGGTACGACGCGCATATGCCGAAGGGAACAGTTCGTCAGGGGGTCTTGAAGACGCCGCTCGGCGGCGCCGCCACATTCACCCTCGCGGTTCCAAGCGACAATACCAAGCGAGCGGTGATGATCGCGGGCAACGATCACAAAACGACGATCACCGTTACGGCTGGCGCCGGCGGACTTTAACTACGGTTTCGAACTTGATGGTCTAGTGTGGATAGCCCGCGGCGTACGCAAATTTCACGGTGAATGTCATTTTTTTGATATCCGCCTTCTCGTTCGGAACGAGATCGCCGAGCTCCATGTTGTCAACCGTGAAAGTAAGGCAGTTTGCTGTTCCTTTGATCGCCAAGAGGTCTTGCTCGCTGCTGCATAGCGGCAGACCGCTGGACGCGCATTGAATCGAGTACCAGAGATTCCGCTTCCGTTGGGGCGCATTCACATTTTTTGGGCCAAGTTCGTCGGGCCCTGTGTTGTCCGAGTTTCTGAAATGCCACCCTTCGATTTCGTATGGCACAGCGTCCGCATGAAGCGGGGTTGGCATCAACACTTGGCGCCCCCGATAGAAGACATCTACAAACCAGCCGTCGGTTAGGGGGCTCAGCCCAAAAACATAGTTTTTGGATAATTGTTTACGGTACGTCTGGCCCGCGACGACTTTGCCAGAGAACTCTACGTCGTAGCGTTGTGATGCGCTCCCACATGATTTATCATAGGAGAGCTCGGCTTTTCCGGCTGTCGAGGCACCCGCGATGACTAAGGAGATCAGCGCGAAAACCAATCCAAATTTCACTATTCGTATCTCAATTGATCAGCTGACTGGAACGCCGTCCTCGGCCGCAGGGGTGCGACGCGCCGATCCTGATTCCACAGCCGCTGCAGAGACGGCCTTTGCCACTGCTTCGACGACGCGCGTGTCGAACACGCTCGGTATGATGTACTCGGCCGAGAGTTCGTCCGGACCGATGACGGCGGCGATCGCATGCGCCGCCGCGAGCTTCATCGCTTCATTGATGTGCCGGGCGCGCGTATCGAGCGCGCCGCGGAAGACGCCGGGGAACGCCAGCAGATTGTTCACCTGGTTCGGATAGTCCGAACGTCCGGTCGCCATCACGGCGACGTATGGCTCCGCGAGATCCGGCGCGATCTCGGGCAGCGGGTTCGCCATGGCGAAGACGATCGGATCTTTCGCCATCGACTTCAAATCGTCGACCGTCAACAGATTAGGCCGCGAGAGACCGATGAAGACGTCGGCCCCTTTCATCGCTTGCGACAACGGGCCCGTGAAGCGCTCGCGATTGCCGTTGTCGGCAAGCCACTGCCACATCTCGTTCTCAGGATAGGATCGTCCGCGCACGAGCGCGCCGTCGCGGTCCACGCCGATGACGTCGGCGGCGCCGGCCGACAAGAGAATCTTTGCGCACGCTCCGCCCGCTGCGCCGATGCCGTTGACGACGATGCGCGTGTCGGCCAGCTTCTTGCCGACCACTTTGAGCGCGTTCAACAGCGCCGCGAGAATGACTATAGCGGTGCCGTGTTGGTCGTCGTGCATCACGGGGATGTCGAGACACTCGTCGAGCCGGCGCTCGATCTCGAAGCAACGCGGCGACGAGATGTCTTCCAGATTGACGCCGCCGAATGCCGGTGCGATGCGCACGACAGTCTCCACGATTTCGTCGACGGATTTGGTGTCCAAGCAAATCGGAAACGCATCCACTCCGGCGAAGGCTTTGAAGAGCATCGCCTTGCCTTCCATCACCGGCATGGCCGCATATGGACCGACATCCCCGAGGCCGAGCACTGCGGTGCCGTCCGTGACGATCGCTACCGTATTACGCTTGATGGTGAGCGCATATGCTTTCGATGGATCAGCGGCGATGGCCAGGCTGACGCGCGCGACGCCCGGCGTGTAGACGCGCGAGAGTATGTCGCGATTGGTGACCGGCATGCGCGGTGTGATCTCGATCTTGCCGCCGAGATGCGCGAGAAACGTGCGATCGCTGACGTTGACGACACGCACGCCCTCGATCTTGCCGATCGCCGCGACCACGACGGCAAGATGGTCCTCGTCCTGCACGTCGATGCTGATGTCGCGCAGCACAGTTTTCTTCCCGACGCGATAGACGTCGACCGCCCCGATCCGCCCGCCCGTCTCGGCGATGACCTGCGCGACGTGCGCGAACGTGCCCAAGGCCGTGATCTGTTCGATCCGGACGATCGTGGAAAACCCGATCTTCATCTGCTCTCGCACCTGGAATAACACTCCTCGCGCAAGGGAATGGCCGGTCGCGGACTTAAACGTTTGACCGCACATTCCCCGATTCCGGAGGAAATCTTCGTGCGCAGAATGCTGGCGCTCGCGATCGTCGTTTCATTGCTCAGTATGAACGTGAGCGGCTGTTCTACGCCGGTCGACACGGGCAGCAGCATTCCGGCGCAGAGCCAGCCCATCTACACGTTGTTGGCGCTCGTCGGTCTTGGCATCGCGATCACCGCGTTCCATCACCACAGCGAACAGCCGCACAACGGGTCGGGGGCGATTCCCCAAACGCCGATCAGTGTGATCCCGTTGCGGCTGACGAACGCAGTTCCCGTGGATCTCACGCTCGACCCGAACTTCACTGGAAATTTTGGTGCGCTCCTCGCAGGCAATTCCGGCGGGGCTTGGCTCGTCGATCTCGGCGACATCACGACGAACAACACCGTCACGGTGCAATACGCGTTGCCGGCCGGCTATCAGCCGACCGGGCTCGCGATCGATGCTAACACGAGTGTCGATCACGAATGGTTCGTCGATGCCTCGGGCACTGCGGAGGGCTGCGCGAATCCGGGCATCGGCGGTCCGACCACGTGCACGCCGAGCCCGGCACCTTTCTCCGATACGCTCGGCTCATGCGGTACGCGGTATATCTCGGCCGATGCGACGCACGTCTTCATCGCATGTGATAGCGGAGCGGGGACGGTCGCCTGGGTGGCGTTCGATTTTAACGCCAACAAGACGGGCTCGGGTTCGTATACGTACACTGCCGGGCCAGCGAAAGGTCTATATGCGGCGGACGCCGTGTTTGCCAACGGCCAAGCGATCAGTCAATTTTTGCTGTTCCATAAGGATGGAACATCGCACGAAGTTGTCCTGACCACGCCGCCGACGACCGGAGCGGGTCCCACGCTCAATCCGATTCCGCTGGACATCGGCAACGCGTCGATCACCGGCGTCGATATCTATGCGTACAACGGCGCGCCGACGAGCGGATCGTATTCGATCGCGCGCTACGACTCGCCCAGCGGCGGCCTCAGCTTCACGATCCAGATGCTGCTGCTGGTCGCGGAGAACGGCGTTCCGAATCCTGGGCCCGGCCGCACGTTCGGCGTACCGCTCACACACCTCCATGCCGATTCATCCGGCGTGTACGGCCTTGATCCGTCAGGCACGCTGGTCGTGTTCCGTGTTTTCTAAACGCGGCGTCCGCGCGCGCGACGTGATGCGGATGCTCGCACGCGGCTTGGACTCTGAGTCTGCAGACACGTGTCGGCGGTTGCTGCTGCCGCTCGCACGTGCGGATGCCGATCGGAACAGCCGGCTCGCCGACACGCTGCGGACGTACTATGCCTGCGGCGGCAGCGTGAGCAAGACAGCCGAGGCCCTGTTCCTGCATCGCAACAGCGTGCGTTACCGGTTGGACCGCGTGCGCTCGCTGCTCGGCGCCGACATCGACCATCCCGAGATCGCCGCGGTCTTGTTGGCGGCATTCGCCGTCTGTGCGACAGATGAAACCACTGAGGTCCGCGATGAAGCTCAGCGCGCGCAATAGATTGCCAGGAACCATCGAGCGCATCGACGTCGATGGTCTCACGGCGAAAGTCACGATGCGTGTCGGCGACAACTGTATCGTCGCCGTCATCACGCGCGAAGCCGTTGAGGAGATGGAATTACGTGTCGGCGACGACGTCGCGGCGGTGATCAAGTCTTCGTCGGTGATGATCGCCAAGGAATAGCTCGCTCGGCCCTGCCAAACGTAACGTGGGCCGACATAAAGTCGGCCCCTTCAAGACGCTGTTGGTAGCCAGACCGTCACCGTCGCGCCGCCGCCGGGTGTTTCCGCAAGCGCGATGCGGCCGCGATGCGCTTCCACTATGCGCTTCGCAAGACTCAGGCCAAGCCCCATCCCCTGGCCGGCGCCTGGACGACCTCTGGCGGCGCGATGATACGGCGAGAACAGATCTGCGCGTTCCGATGCGGCGATGCCCGGACCGTGGTCGATGATCGAGCAGCGCACGAAGTCGCCGTCGCGCGACGCTGCCACTTCGATCACGCCGCCGCCCGGCCAGTACCGAACTGCGTTTCCAAGCACGTGAGCGAAGAGCCGTGACAACCGGTCGACGTCGGCCACAACGGTGAACGAAGAAATACTCTCGTGCAATTCGACGCGATGCGACGGCGGCAACTTGATAGCGGCGACGCCCGATCCCAATGCGGTGACGAGCGAAACGGGCGCTAGACGCAGTCCGTCGCGGCTCGAGGCCAAGCGCTCGAAATCCATCACATCCGTGATCGAGTCGGCCAGCCGGGCCGATGCGCCGGCGATGACGTCGCCGTATTCGCGGACGCGATCGGGCGGCATCTCGATGGCCGCGAGCAGTTCTGCATAGCCGCGAATCGCTGTGAGCGGCGTTCGAAGCTGATGCGTGACGAGGCTGACGAAATCGCTGCGCAGGCTTTCGAGTTCCTTTTGTTCTGTGATATCGCGAAAGCAGCATGCGAGGCTGTGGCGTCGCGAGCTCGCGCCGATCAACGCCGCGGCGAGCGAGATCCAGATCGTTTTGCCGTTCGGGGTCGAGAGACGGACGTCGATCGCACGTCCAGGTTCGTCTATAAAAACTCCCGCCGTATCGGCGAATGAACTGAACGCATGAGGAAATTCCGGCGCGTGAGGTTGGAGTCCGGAGGCAGTCATGGTCTTTCCCACGATCGATTCGCGCGCTATTCCGGTGATCCGTTCGGCCGCGTTGTTCCACAGACCGATGCGGAGCTCGTGGTCGAACGTGCAGATGCCTTCAGCGCTCTCGGCGATGAGCGCGCGGCCGCGCTCGCTCTCCGCGCGCAGCGCTTCGAATCGGTGGGCTCGCGCCAATGCGCGGCGCGCATGATCTATCAGTACGGTAACGACGTCTGCCTGATCGCCGCCCGCTGTATCGATACCGGCGTCAAACGCTATCACCGTGCCGTCACATCCGCCCTCGGCCGATATCGGCCACGCGACAACGCGGCGGACGCCGAACTCACGCAGAAGGCCCGCGAACTCGCCGTTCGCCTCGCGCAACGCCGAGACGTCGACTGCCGCGACGGCTTCACCGTGGAGCATCGCGCGCAAGCGCGCATCCCCGTTGGAGCGAGAGCGGTTGAACGCGCCTTGGAGGCGCGCGACCAAGCGCCACGGCGCTGCACGATCGCCGAATGCTTCGACGAAATCCGCATCTGCCTCGCGCGCGGCCGCAATTGAAAACGCGGCGCCGATCGTCTGCCCGACGCCGTTTGCAAGCGCTGTGCAGACAGCCGCCACGTCGTCGCTGTCTGCAAACGCGCGCAAGAGATCCGCGAGGCCGCCGGACATCAGCCCGCCTTGGCTGCGGCTCGCTGGGCTGCCGTGCCGAAGCCTTGACGGACTTGCGCGCCCCATTGCTTCTGTCCGCGCAGGTAGTCCCACGTGCCTTTGAGCCGCCACCAGAGAGTCAATTGCCGATAGCCGAAATTCTCGACGATCGCGATGAGGTTGAGCAAGGCAAGATCGCGCCAGCTAGGATAGCGATGGAACGACGCCTCTTCGAGTAGGACCGCGGAGACGGAGAGGATGATGCCGAGCACCACCGCGCACAGCGTGTAGATGAGCGCGTTGATGGGCGCCAGCAATCCAAGGATCGCCGCCAGCGGGAGCAAGATGTAGCCTGAGAGTTCTACGATTGGGCCGATCGCCTCGATCAACAGGAAATACGGCATCCCGAAAAGGCCGGCACGGCCGTAGGCGCGATTGAAGAACATCGCGCGATGTTTGTAGAGGACTTCGAACATCCCGCGATGCCAGCGATTGCGCTGTCGCCCGAGCGTCTGCCAGGACGAGGGGACTTCGGTCCAGCAGACCGTCTGCGGCACGAAAAGCACTTCGTAGTCGCGTTTGTTCTCTTTTAGGTAGCGCACGATCTTGACCACGAGTTCTTTATCTTCGCCGACCGTATCTGTCGAGTAGCCGCCGACCGTCTTCGCGGTCGCTTTGTGGAACAATCCGAAAGCACCCGAGACGATAAGCATGACGTTCAGCGTCGACTGCGCCGTCCGTCCGCACAGAAACGCGCGCATGTACTCGACGATCTGGAAGAGCTCGATAGGCTTGCTGGGCAGCCCGACCGCTTCGACCCGGCCTTTGACCACGCGGCAGCCGTTGGCCGCACGGATGATTCCGCCGGTTATCGGCACAAAAGTCGGCCGGTCGAGCATCGGGCGCACGACGTGGAGCAGCGCATCTTCTTCAAGGATGGCGTCCGCGTCGACGGTGCAGAAAAGCGGGTAGCGCGAGACGTTGATACCGGCGTTCAGCGCGTCCGCCTTGCCGCCGTTCTCTTTGTCAACGACGATCAACTTTGGGTAGGCCGCTGACGCATACAGCGCCTTCACCGGCTTGCACGCGACGGTCATGTCGTAGCCGAAGTCCAACCGTTCCATGGAGAACGCCTCGATCATCGCTGCGAGTGTGTTGTCCTTCGACCCGTCGTTTATGACCACGACTTCGTGTTTGGAGTACTTCAGCCGCAATAGCGACCGCACGGATTCCACGATCGTCGCGCCTTCGTTGTGCGCGGGGCAGAGAATTGAGATCGGCGGGACGAGTCGCGAACGGAAGATCTGCTCGAGCCGTTCCTTGTCGCGCGTGCGAAGGTAGCGGCGCACTTCAATCAGCGCAATGAACGTGAACGCGAGGTACGTGAGGTCGACGAAGACCACGTAGAAAAAGACAAGCGCGTTGTAGCCGAGGACGACTTGGCGTGCGAAATTCCAAGCTGGCGAGCCGTACCACGAGAGATGGATGAATGCGAACCCGATCATGCCCGGCCCGCCGGTACGCGCGCTGCGGTGCGAGAGGCCGACAAGAGCACGAGTCGCTGAAGCGCTGCGACCGCGGCCTTTCGAGCAGGCGCGCCTGGCTCTTCGACTAGCGCCCGCGAGAGGACAGCCCGGCCCTCTTCGCCGGCATCGGCAAGCGCCTCGGCCGCGTGACTCCGGACCCACCATACGTCATCGTGCAGTCCAGCTTCGAGTACCTCGAAGTAGCGCTGGGATTGGGCGGGCGTCGCGAAGTCGGCCGGCGGCGGGCCGAGGGAATGGAGCGCCTTCATCACGCGAACGCGTACGAACCAAGCGGCGTCTCCGGCGGCCGCGAACAACGCGGCGACGCGATCCATGGCGCCTCCGCGTCCGAGCGCTTCTGCGGCGCGCGCCCGAACCTCAGGCGATTCGTGGCGGAGCGCGCGCTCTGCGGGAGCGAAGTCGGACATCCATCCGATATCGGCGAGAATCTCGAGCGCGAGCGCTGCGATCCGGATGTCGGGATCTTCGACAGCTGCGGTGAGCGCCGGGACCGCGGTCATTCCCATCCTCGAAAGCACTTCGGCGACGCGCACTTGTTGCCAGCGCGTCGGGTTGCGAAGTGCGGCGAGCATCGGGGCGATCGCGACTTCGGATCCGATAGCACCGAGCGCTTCGGCAGCGCCGATGCGGACGAACGGATCGGGGTCGTCGCGAAACACTTCGATCAACGCGGGCACGGCGATCGCCGAATGCATCGCGCCGAGCAACATGCAGGTCTTCACACGCGATTCGACGCTGCGCGACTTCAAGCGGAGCATCGCCGTGGAGACATAGTCGGATTCTTCCAGCACGCGCACGAGCCGGTCGCGGAGTTCGCCGGTGACGAAGACAAGGTGGTCGACGATCGTCTCTTGCACTGCGTCGCCGACGGTCCCGCGCGGCGGCGGCAATTCCATCACGAGCGCGCCGCCGACGAACACCTGACGGCCTTCGCATCGAAGTTCGGATTCACCATCGAACAACGGCGGAAGTCGCTCGAGCAGCCACGCACGCGTTCGCAATACGACTCGCGCGCGGTTCTCTCGCCACGTACGCATCGCGAACATTCCGATGAGCAGGAGGACGAGCGCCGCTTCAAGGCCCTCGAGTATTCGCAGTAGGTATGGTAGGGACAGAACCATCACTTATACTATCGGCTGTCCCGCGTCCCAGGCGGTATTGTTTGAAGGGGCCGACCATTTGAAGGGGCCGACTTTATGTCGGCCCGGGCTGATAAAACGTGGGCCGACATAAAGTCGGCCCCTTCAGCATCCGCGCAAGAGCGACCGAAACGCGGGGCGACTAGCGTCGGCCTCTTCACCGTTTGGCGAGCAGCGAGCGGATACGAGCCTGAAGTTCGCGCGGCGAAAAAGGCTTGACCACATAATCAAAGCCGCCCGCTTCGAACCCCTCGAGTACATCGTGCTCTTGTCCCTTCGACGTGAGGAACATGATGGGGATGGATTCAGTCGCCGGATCTTTCTTGAGCGCTTTCGCCACTTCCCAACCGTCCATGCGCGGCATCAGCACATCGAGGATCACGAGGTCCGGCATGACCCTTCGAACCGCCTCAAGCGCGCTTTCGCCGTCGGCGGTCGGCGTGACGTCGCAGCCGGCATTGGTGACGGTGATCTGCACGAGCCGACGGATGTCGTCGTCGTCGTCTGCGATGACCACCTTCGCCTTCGCGCGTGCCGCGTCACTCATTTCGTCGTTGCATCTTCGAAGATCGCCTTGATGCGATCGGCAAGAGCGACCGGGTCGAACGGTTTAGTGATATAACCCGATGCGCCCGCATCCATGCCGGCGCGGATATCAGCGGGGTCCGAGCGAGCGGATAGGAACACGATCGGTATCTCCTTCGTGTCTGCGCCACTCTTCAGGAGCCGGCACACATCAAGTCCGTCTTTGTCCGGCAGCATTCGATCCAAGAGGATGAGATCCGGGCGCTGCCGCTCGATAGCCTCGGTCGCTCCGGCGAAATCGGTCACGGACGTGACTCCGAACTTGCCGAGCAGCCGCAACGACAAGTCGATGACGCCTTGCACGTCGCGCTCGTCTTCAACGACGAGAATTGTACGAATCTCCAGTTTACGCTTTCGACCTCCGGCTCTTACGTGGGCCGACTAACGTCGGCCCCTTCAAATTCGGCCCCTTCGGACTAGCGGCGCGACTTGCGCGCCGGTTTGGCCGCCGCTTCAAGCGACGCCAGCCGTTCCTGCAGCGCGCGGTGCGCGTCGCGTACGCTCGACAGCTCGTCGCGCATCTTCTGCAATTCCGCCGGTTTGCTCAAGTGATCGCGGATGCTCGCCGCCGCTTCCATGCAGCGCCGCTTCAGTCGACCATCGATGTCTTGCGCGGCCAATCGCTCCAGCGGTTCTATGGCAGCGCTCTCGTGCATCGCCTGCAGCGCGTCGATCGACGCGATGCGCACGTGATAGCTACGATCGTCGAGCAAGTCGAGCAGCGCGTCCCGCACTTCTTTGCGCCCTTCGCCAAGCTTGCCAAGCGCGGCGACGGCAGCTCGCCTCGCCGGAGTCGGGCGTCCGTACGTGGTCCACGCGAGCACTGTCGGAATCGCGCGCTCGTCGCCGAGGTCCCCCAGGCCCGCGAATATTCCGCCCCGGATCACATCTTGCCACGACTCTTTCTTCGCAAGCGCGCCCGTCAGCGTGGCGTACGCGCGCTTGGTCTTTGTCTTGCCGATCGAATGCGCGGCTTGCGCTTCGACTAGATAGGATGGGTCCTTTTTGAACAGCGGTGCAAGCGCTTCATATGCTTCGTCGTTATGAAACTCACCGAGCGCCTCCGCGACGGCGCGCCGCGCCTTCGGATGTTTGACCGATCGCGCCCGGAGCAGCGCGCGAAGCGGCTCCGCGCCGCGGATCCGTCCGAGCGCGCGCGCCGCCTCGGCTTGAACTCCCCAGAACGGATCTCGCTGTAAGGCATGAGCGATGGCCGCCACCGAATCCGATGACGCTTCTTTGGCGAGCGCCCTGACAGCCTGGACGCGCGAAGCGACTCGCGCGTCGCGCTCCAGTTGGCGCACGAGCATTTGCGTCGGCACTTCGAGCTCAAGCGTCTTGATGATGTCGGCGTCGGGATCGAAGGAGAAGGTCTGCGGCTCCGACGCAAACGCGAAAGCGAATGTCTGCTGCGCGGCGTCGCAGGTGATCTGACGTCGCTCGGACTTGCCGCGTCCGAACCCGAACTCGACCGCGACGGGAACGCGGAACAGCGGCGTCGCTTCGTCGGTCGACTGCGCTTGCGTCACGTCGATGCGCGCCTGACCCCGCTCGGCATCCCACGCATAGCGAACCCGAAACTCCGGATGGCCGGCCTTGAAGACCCATTGGTCGAAGAACAGCGCGAAATTTCGGCCGGTCGTCTCTTCTATCGCGCGGCTCAGATCGACGGTTTCGACGTTGCGGCGTTGATTGGTCTGGACATACGCGTGCAGCGCCGCCCAGAACAGGTCATCGCCGAGTTCCGTGCGGATCATGTGGAGGACGCATGCGCCTTTTTCGTAGAGGTGGCGATCGAATATCTCGACCGGCTCGCCAAAGACGCTCGTGACGATCGACCGGCGGTAGTGCTCCGAGTCCTCGAGCAGATAGCGCGCTTGCATCTCCAGGCGATAGTAGTCGAACTCGTCTTTGCCGAGATCGAATTCTTTGAACAGCGCTTCGAAATAGGTCGCAAAGCCTTCGTTGAGCCAGGCGTGAGACCAATCTTTACACGTGAGGAGATCGCCGAACCATTGGTGCGCCAATTCGTGCGCCACGAGCCCGTCGCTCGAGAAATCGAGATGCGCGCGCGCGTCGTGGAGCGTCGTATCTGTCTGCGTCGTCGCGGTGGTGTTCTCCATCCCGCCGAAGATGAAGTCGGAGACGGCGATCTGTGAGTATTGGGGGTACGGATACGGAAAGCTGAGACGATCGCCGAAAAACTTCACCATCGCCGGCGTCTTACCGAACGACCGCTCGCCGTCGGCCTCGCGGCCGGGGTGGACGTAGTAGGAGACGGGCGTACCTTTGACCATGGAGGTACGACCCGAGAATCTTCCCGCGACACACGAGACGAGATACGTCACGTGCGGCGTCTCCATCTTCCAGTGGTATGTCTTGGTCTTCGCGGTTTTGTTCTCTGTTGCGCCGATCAATCGTCCGTTGCTCAACACGAAGTACGCACTCGGTACCGTCGCTGTAACTTCGGTCGTGACTTTGGCATTCGGATAGTCGATGCACGGAAACCAATAGTGCGCGTCTTGATCCTGGCCTTGCGTCCAGACGTGCACGGGTTTGTTCGGATACCCTTCGTCGGGGCCGATGAAGTAGATCCCCTGGCGTGGTTGGCGCGCCTCGTACTCGACGATGACGGAGGTGGATCGGCCGGCCGCAAGCTTAGGCAATTGCACGCGGAGTTTGGCGCCCTGCAAGCTGAAGGGCAACGATGCGCCGCGCGGCCCACGGACGCGGTGGATCGTCAACTGCGCCGCATCGAATTCGATCGAGCTGAGCTGCTTGCCGACGGCCGTGAACGTGGTGGCGCACTTGCCGAACAGGATCTTCTGATCGAAGTCGAACGACAGCGTCAATGCGATGTGGTCGACGCGCGCTGGGCGGTCAGGCGCGTAGCGCTGCTTCGCTCCGGGAAGAGCAAAGGGCTTGCGTCCGTTGCTGCTCGGCGCGGCGCTGGCATCTGCGCGCCGGCAGTAGGCGTGGGTCATGGGCCATCCTTCACAAAGCGGCTGGCGATCGTGGCTGTGCGGATTCTATATCGATCTATCGCGCGGCGACCGGCTCGCGCCGCGACTCCGTCACGGTCTGCACGACTTTGGGCGGCGCGAACTCGAAGTGGTCGTGCTCCGCGACGAAGTATCCGAGTCCTTGAGACGCAGTCCGAAGCTCCGTCAGATAGCGGCCGAGTTCAGCTTGCGGCACGAGCGCGTGCACGGTATCCCAACCGTCGCGACCTTCGCTTGCGCCGTAGCTCAAGATCTGCCCGCGTTTGCCCGTGACGTGCTGCATCACGGTGCTCGTGAAGCCGCTCGGCACGGTGATCTCGACGCGCTGAATCGGTTCCAGCAGACTCGGTTTGCATTTGGGCAGGCCTTCACGCATCGCAAGTGCAGCCGCCATCTTGAACGACGCTTCGTTCGAGTCGACGTTGTGATACGAGCCGTCGTAGAGAGTCACGCCGACATCCACCACCGGATATCCACCGATCGGGCCCTTTTCGAGCGCCTCGCGCACGCCTTTTTCAACGCCGGGGAAGAACTGCTTCGGAACGACGCCGCCGACGATCTTGTCGACGAACTTTATCCCGCTTCCGCGAGGCAACGGCTGGATCTCCAGATGCACGTCGCCGAACATCCCGTGCCCGCCCGTCTGATGCTTGTAGCGGCCCTGCTGCTGCGTCTTGTTCATGATGGTCTCGCGGTACGGCACTTGCGGCAATTGCGTGTCCAGCCGCACGTTGTACTTGCGCTGCATACGCTCGACCGTGATCGTGAGATGCATCTCACCGTGACCGCGCAGCACGAGCTCGTCCGTGAACGGGGCGCGTTCCGCGGCGATGCTTGGATCTTCTTCCTTCATGCGCACGATCAACTGCGAGAGTTTCGCTTCGTCGGCGCGATCGTGCGGGCGCACGGCCATCGCGAACGCGCTCTTGAGCAGCTTCGGAACCGGCATGCGAACTTTCGCTGTTCCGGTGCAGAGGGTGTCGCCCGTGTGCGTGGCTTCGAGGCGAGCGATCGCGACGATGCTCCCCGGGCCCGCGGACGTGATCGCGGACTGGCTCTTGCCTTGCAGGTCGTACAACCCGCCCGGCCGTTCTTTGATGTCGGCGTGGTCGACGCTCGTGAGCTGCGCATCGGGCGTCAGCGTGCCGCTCACGATGCGCGCGACCGATAGCTTGCCGCTTTGCGGGTGAACAAACGTCTTGCACACTTGGGCGATGACCGGACCGCTTTCCGACGGCGTGACTTTCGAGCCATCCTCGGCGGTTCGCACGACGTGCGCGCCGTCCGGGAATTGGCGGACGATCAGATCGAGGAGTTCCGGCACACCGCAACCGCGGATACCGCTTGCGACGACGACGGGGACGATCTTGTCGGCGCTGACGTCATCGCTGAGATCGCGCTCGACCTCTTCGAGCGGAGGTTCTGTGCCCTCGAGGATCTCTTCCATTAGATGATCGTCGAAATCGGCGAGCGCTTCCAACAGCTGCTCGTGGGTCTTGTCTTCCGCATTGCCAGGCAGCGCGGTGGGAGCAGCCTTGCCGTCGGAGCCGTACTTGAAAGCCTGCATGCTGACGACGTTCACGAAGCCCGCGAACGACTCGCCTTGTCCGATCGGGGCTTGTTCTGCGACGACGTGCGCGCCGAACTTCTCGCGCAGCCGGGCGTACGTGGTGGGGAAGTCCGCGCCTGGCCGATCCATGCGGTTGATGACGAAGCAGTGCGGCATGCGCATGCGTTCGAGATAGTCGACGAGCGATTCGACGAGCGGGAGCCGGTTTGGGTCGGCTTCGACGACGATGATCGCGGCGTCAGCGGCCAAGAGAACGAACTTCGTCTCTTCAAAAAAATCGACCGCCCCCGGGCAGTCGATGAGATTCACGCGGGTGTCGCCCACCTGGAGGTGGGCGAAGGCCGGCGCCACAGACATCTGATGAGCGATGGATTCGGAATCGTGGTTCGTCGTCGCGGTCCCGTCCGTCACAGCGCCTTTGCGCGGAATCGCGCCCGCGTGTGCGAGCAGCGCTTCGACGAGCGTGGTCTTGCCGCCGTGATGCGGACCGACGAAAGCGACGTTGCGGACGCCCGCAACGCTTGGAGCCGCCATATGCGTGTACTCCTCGGGCAAGCCGTCTCAAAAGAACGGCGAAAAACGCTTGTCGCGTAAGAGGCGCCTGGCCTTCGACGCACGCGGCGGGGGCGCCTCGCGGTCGACGCGAACATTCGCTCGATGCGCGATTCTTCGACACTGCGGGTCAACGAGACGTTTTTTTCCGTCCAAGGCGAGGGGACGCTTACCGGCGCTGCGACCTTCTTCATCAGGCTGGACGGCTGCCCGCTCCGCTGTGCGTGGTGCGACACGCCGTACGCGCTCGACGGCACGGCCGGCGCAGTCACGGATGTGGAGACGCTCGCGGCTCAGGCGCACGGCATTCCGCGCGTCGTGATCACCGGGGGCGAACCGCTCGCCCAAGATATCCGTCCGCTGGTCGCCGCGCTCGATTCCGGCACGCACGTCACCGTAGAGACAAGCGGCACGATCTTCGCGGACATTCCGCGCGTCGCGCTCTTCAGCGTGAGTCCAAAAGTCGGTTCGTCCGGCTATAAGCCGAAGCCGGTCGTGCTGAAGAAATTCTGCGCCGCGGCAAAGGGCCGCCTGCAGCTCAAATTCGTCATCGGCGATGCGCGCGATCTTGAAGAGACGCTCGCATGCCTTTTAGAGTTAGACTCCGAGCTGCCTCACGACACGCCGATCGTACTGCAGCCCGAAAGCGGCAGCGCGGGAACGGGTGCCGCCTATCACGAGGCGCTGCGGAAGCTCGCGGAATCCGTGCTGGCCGATTCGCGCTGGCGTCGCTTCGACGTGCGCGTGCTTCCTCAATTGCACTATCTCATGTGGGGCGGAGCCGCTGGTCGATGATCTCGATCGAATACTCGTGTCATTTCGATGCAGCGCACCAGCTCGCGCTGCCGTACGATTCGCCGTGCAACCGACGTCATGGCCACCGCTACACGGTGCAGATATGCGCATCAGCGGACCGGCTCGAGCACGGCATGGTGGTCGACTACAACATCCTCAAGCAGGTGGTCGCGGAGTTCGATCACTGCGACCTGAACGAGCGCTCGGAATTCAGCGCCTCCGGACTGCAGACGACGGCCGAGAACATCGCCACAGTGTTAGCCGAGAAAATTCAGGCGGCAGTCGGCGCACGCGTGACGATCGAAGAAGTAACGGTACGCGAAACGCCGCGTGCGGCGGCGCGGTGGCGGCGTGAGCGCGCCTGACGCGAAGCGCGCGCGATCGGCGTCCGCTGAGATTTCCGGACTGCTCGAATCCGCGCTCTACGTGGAAGACGTCCGCACCTCTGCCGAATTTTTCTCCAAGGTGCTTGGCCTTGAGCCCATGTTCGAGAGTGAGCGGCTCGTCGCGCTCGACGCAAAACGCTCCGGCACCCTGCTGCTGTTCAAGCGCGGCGCAACAATTGAGGACATGAAGACGGCAGGGGGTATAGTTCCGGGCCACGATGGCGCCGGTCCGGTGCACATGGCGTTTGCGATTCCGGATGGCTCGTACGATTCGTGGATCGCGCGCTTGGCGTCGTTCGATGTGAAGGTGCGAAGCGAAGTGCGCTGGCCGCGCGGCGGTATGAGCGTCTACTTCGATGACCCGGACGGTCATCTGATCGAGTTGGCTACGCCGGGACTCTGGCCGAACTACTAAACCGCGTTTTCGTCCATCGTGATGTCGAGCTTGTTGCCTTCGATCTCCGCGAATGCCGTGCTCACGGCTTTCTCCGGATTGGAGCCTTCGACGAGCGGCTCCGTATGGTTGACTAGCTGTTGCGCGCGCACGCGCGCGACGTTCACAAGCAAATACTTGTTATCGATTTGGGAAAGCAGGTTATCGATATTTCCGAACTGCGAATGGTTTTTAGGATCTTTCATAATCTCCGCACAACGGTAGGAGCGGTCTGTGACGCGCTCTGACAAAGTTTCCAACAAACGGAAGCCCTAGTATACAACGCGGCGAGGCACACCGTCAAGTTTCCCTCGTGTGCGGTCGTGAGACTCTACCTACTGAAAGGACTTGCACGACCGGATTACTTTGTGATACAAAGTAAGGTGGCGTGCTTACTCTACTGAAACGACCGAGCGCTTTCATCCCTCTGGTAATTTCCACGGGATTCTTGGCCGCGTTTTCCGTCGGCATTGTCCAAGGCACGCTCGTTCGTCAGCCGGATGAGGACGTCGCCGCGCATCTATTCCAAATACTGATGCCGGCGCAGTTCGTGATCATCGCTTTCTTTGCGATCTCGTGGTTTCCGAAGTTACCGAAGCCAACACTGCAGGTGCTTGCTTTGCAAGTCGGCGCGGCGCTCGCAGTGCTCGCGATTGTCTACTTCGAGCACCTCTAAATAGAGGGCGAATCTACTCCCACATGACTTGATCGATAAAGCAGAATTTCCACGACTCTCCGCGCTCGGCCGAACGGATGATCGGATGCTTTGTGGCGTGAAAGTGCTTTGTGGCGTGTCTGTTCGGGGAATCATCGCAACAGCCGACGTGGCCGCATTCCAGACATTCCCGCAAGTGGACCCATGTCGCGCCGATCTTGAGGCAATCTTCGCAGCCGTTCGCGCTGGGTTTGACATTGTGGATGTGATCGAGGTGGGTGCATATTGGATTCTGCATGGTGATCCTCCGAAATACTGTTTCGACGCGCATCCTTTTCGAGTGGGAACTTGATGTCCCGCGTGATCGGAGAACGTTTGCGAAGAGAGCCCAGGTCCTGTAGACTACATGGGCCGACTGGCGTCGGCCCCTTCAGACTTGCGCCCATACAGCCGCGAGAGGTGTCGAATGCCGCATCCAAGTTTGAATCCGCTGCCGTATGCAGACTGGAAACCGACGAAGACCACGCTGCAACTGATGTGCCAGATCGTAGGCAAGATCAGACTCGGACACGTTCCGCACCGCTCTCATTGGTGGAACGTCACGTTGCAGCCCACGCCGCGCGGGCTGACAACCATGCGCATGCGCCAACACGACGTCTTCTTCGAGATCGAATTCGACTTCATCGATCATCTGCTCAACATCCGGAGCAGCTCGGCGCACAAGCCGGTCTCGTTCTCACTCCACGACGGGATGTCGGTCGCACGCTTCTATGCCGCGTTGTTCGCCGCGCTCGAGGATCTCGGATTGCGCGTGTGCATTCTGGACAAGCCATATCGGATGGGCTTCGAGACGCCGTTCAGCGCGGACGACGAACACGCTTCGTACGATCGCGTGATCGTGCGGCGCTGGTGGGAAGCGCTGCTATGGAGCGCAGACGTCTTCGATCAGTTCGCGGCCGACTTTCTCGGAAAGGAAAGCCCCGCCCATCTGTTCTGGCATTCGTTCGATCTCGCGCTCGCGCGCTATTCCGGCGCGCTCGCGGGCGGAGCGTTCAAACCGGATCCGGTGGAGCGCGAAGCGTATTCGACTGAAGTCATCGCGGTCGGATTTTGGCCGGGCGACGACAAGACGCCAGCGCCGACGTACTACACGTACACGGCGCCCGAGCCCGCGGACCTCACGAAGTTCGTACTGCAACCGACTCCGGCGGCATGGTATCCCCAAGGCGCCGGCCACCTCGGCGCGCTGCCCTACGATACCGTTCGCGAATCCGAGGATCCCAGAGCCACCCTGATGCAATTCCTGCGCAGCGGGTTCGAGGCAGGCACCCGCGCGGCGCACTGGGATCTCAAGCCGTTGCTCAACCAGTTCCGCTCGAACGGCTACCAAGCGGACGCGTCGTCTACAGACGCGTCGTCAAGCCGATGACAAACCCGTTCAGCGCCGCACGCTGCGTGAGATAGTACTTGACCTCGAACGCCGACGACGAACCCAGTCCGATCTGGCCGAACGCGTCCGCGACGAAACCGCTGCCCGGGCGGCTGATGCCCGCGCCGCCGTTATTCGATCCGCTGACGTTGACGAAGTCGTAACCCAGTCCGCCGCCGAGGCGCACCAGATGGCCGACGCCGGCGTCTTGCTCCAACGTTACGGGGATCTGCGTTATCGACTCTGATCCCGGCGTGAATATCGGCCCCTGGGGACCGCCGAGCACCTGTTGTCCGTTGGGGGTTGAAACGGTCTCGCGGCTGGAGATGAATCCGGCGTCGATACGATACCCGCCGGACAAGAGGTTTGGCTCGATGGCGAACTCGATCGCCACGTTGCCTTGCTGTTTGACGCTCACGCCGGGTGGCGTGCCTATCGACTCAAGCGTGGATCCGGCGGAGGCCGGCACGTAGGCGCCGATGCCGACGCTGAGCGGCAAGTTCGCGCCGGCCGCAAGCGCAGCCGACGGAACGGCAGCGGCGGCAGCGACAAAGGCGCATAGTATCAGATATGAGCCACGGCTAAAAATATTCATCTATCAATTCACCCTTCTCGATAGTGCACGCGGCTTCGGCGAGCCGCCTGGATATCCCGCGATATATTACGCGGCCGATACTTCGAATGTTTCGCAGCCGACCGCGCTTAGATCGCGGCAGATCTCGACACCTGATTCCGGCAGCGAATGGGCCAGGGCGTCCGCGAGTTCTGCGCTCCGTACGAGCACTGCGACGCGGGTGTTGGTACGCGCGCGGCGTATCCGCCCGATCGCCGCTGCGAGCGCCGCGATGCCATGGTCGTCCGCCGAGTCAACCGAGTCCAAGTCGATCAGCAAATTCGAGCAGCCGCCGTTTGCGGCACGGCAGATCTCATCGAGAACAGCGGGCGCAGCGGCGTGGTCGAGGTGTCGCTCGATCTTCAGTCTGCGCCAGCCGCCTCGTATCGGGGACGAATGTACGATCATCGCTTGCACTCCCTTCGACCATCGTAACGCCGAACTCCTGAGCAACGATTCCGCCGGCCTGCGATTCTTATCGCACTCTCATTCACATGAGGCCACGGCGGGTTCGTGGCCGCGCGCGCGCGAACCTCATATTCAATGGAAATCGTATGCAAGATCGGCGACCGGCTCTATCACCGCGCCGGCAGTGAATGCCACCGCAAACTCGAGAAAGACGAAACCGGCCCCTTGCTCAACCTAACGGCCGCTCAAGCGCACGAAGTCGGCATGGAGCCGTGCGGCGTCTGCCTTGCCGATCTAGACGTCAATCACTGAATGGCGTGAGCGCGGCGCGAAGCGCATCGGGCAATGGGACCGCCCGAAACGTGGCACGGCTGACGCAAGCGAGCACGATCTCGCAGTCTGCCACGCGTAAGCCGTCTTGCTTCTCCACTTCGAATCCGAGGGTCATGGAGCGGGCGCCGAGCCGCTTGAACCAGGCCGAAATGCGCAGCATGTCGTCCAGTCTGGCGGGCGCGCGGAATTCGCACGAGTAGCGCACGCGTGGCAACCAGCAATCAAAACTATTATACAAGACGCCGAGCGGCAGGCCGGCCGCGCGGAACAGTTCGCTCTCCGCGATCTCGAAGAACCTGACGTACGCGCCGTAGAAGATCACTCCGGCGGCGTCGATGTCGCTCCAGCGCACGCGATCTTCGATCGCAAAGCGCTTCATCGCGCTTTGAGCCGGCCTTCTTCCAGGTCGATGAGGTCCGTCCAAGTCTGGACGTCACGCCTTCCGGGCGCGATCTCGTCGCGTTGCCGTTCGAAGCGCGCGCGTGCATCGTCGTTCTTCGGCGCCCACGTGTCGATGTCCGCATTCAAAGCGTCGAGAACCGCTCCCACCGGCATGTGACCGGTGCGCGCAAGCCACGAGACGACGCGCGCGTCGTCTTCCGTTTCTACGACGACGGCGAAGAACTCATCGCCGTCCGTTCGAAGCGCTTCGAAAAGCCGGCGATCCATCGAACAGTCGAAGAGGTACGGCCCGAGTGAGCCGGTTTGTTTCGCCCGCGCTTTGTCGATCGTGCGCGCGAGCATATTCAAACCCGCGAGCCTCTCGCGCGGACTGCGCGGGAACTCCTTGGTGAGGTCCATGTCGACGAATTAGATGCCCGGCGCTCGTGCTCCCGCGAGTCTCAAAATTCGTTGACGCCCGTCTCAAGGAACCGGCGTGGCCCTAGCAAAAGGCCCGCGCGTGATCGCTGAGACTTCGCTCAAGCTCTGTTGTCCGAAGTGCCGTGCACCCGGCCTTTCCAAGACCGAGTATCGCTATCCGGTGCTCGGCTACAGCGAGCACGAACTCCAATGCATCGTGTGCGGGTTGAACTTGTGGCCGCACGCGTCAGAGTCGCCGAATCAGACCTACTTCCGCTGGCTCATGGATCGCGCCATAGACTGGTAGCGCCCTACGATCCCGTGCTCTGATGATGGTCGAGCCCGCGTCTCCAGAATAGATACGCGGCGCCGAACCACACGGCGCCGACCACAGGGGTCAGCCAGCCGAGCACGGGGTTGAGCGTGTATGTGGCCTCGGCCGTCTTGTGCAAGAGCGCGGTCGCCGGGAAATAGTTCATGAACGCGAACGGGAAGACGTATCCCAAAACGATGCGCACGCTGCGTGTATAGATCGAAAGCGGATAGCGGGTGAAGTCGTTCTCAAGCGACATCACGACCCAGCGCAGCGCATCCAGACGGATGAACCAGAACGCGAGCGTCGCCACTACGAGCTGAACGGCGAAATCGATGAACGCGCCGCCGATCATCGCGGCGAACAGCAATCCGACGGTCGCGATCGACCATTGCAGATGCACCACCGCCTGCGCGATCGCGAAGAAGACCAGCGCAAGCGCGAGCTCGTCAGGCCAGATCTGGCCCGGCGCCGAGAGCACTTGGAAAAGCGGGTTGAGCGGGCGCACGAGATAGCGGTCGAACGTTCCTTCTCGGATGAGCTCCGGCACGTTGCCCACCGTGAAGAACAGCGTGTTGTTCAGCGTGTGCCCGAGCATGAAGAGCGTGTATAGGAAGAACACTTCCTGATACGTCCAGCCCATCATCGAAGGGAAGCGCGTCATCGTCACCCAGATCGCGCCGATCGCGACGCCGTGATAGACGAAGCTGAACAGCAGCCAGATGAAGAAATTGCCCTTGTATTCGATGAGCGTCAGGAAATTGAGGCGCCAGAACTCGCGGTAGGCGCGCCAGTAGTCGCCCGCGGTCGCTGCGCGGCTAGCCACCTTGCACCACCACGCGGCGCTCACCGATGCGCCAGAGCACCGTCGCAAACACGCCGAACACGGCGACCCAGACGACCTGCGTTACGAGATGCGTCGCGATCGCAGAGCCGGAGATAAGCCCGATATACATAGAGATCGGGTCGTTGTACAGGCCCGCGAACGGCAACGCGAGCACGATGCGCTGCAGCGGACCTTGCGGGAAGAGCGCCAGCGGAACAAGCGCTCCCGAAAGCAGCGAGACGATGAACTGCACCATGATCTGGACGCCGAATATCTCCATCGTCCAAAACGTGATCGTCGCCATGATGAGATCGATGAAATAGTTCAGTAGGAACCCGAGACCGATGCTGACCACAAAAGCGCCGGCCGCGACGAGGTTCACCGGCGGCTGGATGTGCACGATCAACAGCGACAAGAGCAGCGCTGGGATGATCTGAACCATCGAGAACAGCGTCTGACCGATCGTGTCGGCGAACACGTATAAGGGCACGCTGATGGGCCGCATCAAGTCGATCGCGATGGACCCTTCGCGGATCTTCTCACGGATGACGTAGGCGCCGTCGACGTTGTAGATGAGCCCGATGACGAGCGCCAGCGTGACGTACGTGATCATGCCTGGCAGCGTGATGCCGGCCTGCTGACCATTCGTGCGGTAGAGCGCCGTCCAGAGTGTCGCCATGAGAAACACGCGCAGCAAGATGGAACCGATGCTCGTGAAGACTTGGACGCGGTAGACGCTCTCGCGGTTGAACGCGCGCCGCGCGAACTCGACGTATGCGCCCGCGGCCATCAGTGTGCGCGAGGGCCGAAGCGGACTTTGATCAGCGGGCTCACGTAGCGGCGGACATCGGCGATCGGGCCGACGCCGTACCACGGCGAACCTCCCATGATATAGATGGTGTCGCCGAGCGCCGCGACCGCCATCCCTTGCCGCGGAAACGGCATCCAGGGTCCGCTCATCCAACCGTCCCCGTACCCGGCGGATATCTCCATAGTCTGCGTGGGCGCGGGCTCCTGATCTGGCGTCGCTGGCGGCGTGATCCCGCCGATCACGACGAGCCGACCCTCGACGACCGTCAGCCCGAAATTCGCGCGAGCGGTGCGCATGTTCGCGCCGCCGTTCCAACGATTGCGCTGCGGATCGTAGTAGTCGCCCGCCGAAAGGAACGTGGAATCGCGCGTCATGCCGCCGAGGACCGCGATCTTCCCTTGGATCACGGTTGATGCGACGCCGATCCGCGCGTTTCCGAGCGCGTTTTGGATAAGGCTCCAGTTGTTGTGCGCGATGTCGAAGACTTCGATCGAAGTGTCATCGTTGCCGTGGGCCGCGGCGCCGCCTACCAAGTACAACTTGCCGTCTAACGCTTGCATGGTCGCGCCGTGCCTCGGCACGGGCATAGATCGAAGTTCCGCCCAGCGATCGTCGACGGGATCGTAGCGCCACGCTTTGTTCGTCACTTTGTTTTCGATGCGGCCGCCGGCGAGATAGATGTAACCAAGGTAGCTGGCGGCGGCAGCGTTGTCCACGCTTTCCGGCACGGGTGCGGCGGTCTGCCACGTTCCGACGTTCGTGGGAATAGGACCGCCTTGGAATTCCGGGATCGGCGTGCTCGTGACCAGCGGTGGCTGGAGAACAAACGTCGTGTCGTGTTGCCGCAGGTCCGAGCCGAAGCCGCCGATGAGATAGATCCGCCCATTGAGCACCGCGACTGCGGCGTTTTGACGGGGCGCCGGCAATGTCGGGCCCTCGACCCAACGGCCGTTGTTGAGATCCGGCCTGAGCACGTAATCGTCCGGCGTTTGTGTTGCAGTCGCCGTCGGCGTGGGCGCGGTTGCCGGCAGTAAAGTTGGAGCTGGCGGTGGCGTGGCTGTTTGCGCCGGGCTGTTCGTCGGAATCGGCGTTGTTGTCGACGAAGGCGCGGGGCTCGGATAAATCCTGGAACGCGCCGATGCTTGCCCTACTACGAGCGCGACGAACGCCGCCGTGGCGATGCCGGCAAGAATTCGCTGCGTCATGTCGCCGCCAACGTCGGGCTGACGTCCGCTTTCAGTACGTCGGCGCCGCCTTGATAGACGCGCCGGATTATCGACTCGAGCTCGGGCTCAGCGATCGTGATGTCTTTAAGCTCGCATTGCGCCGCGAGCGCCGTGATCAAATGTTCGGCACGCACGAGATCGCGGTCGAACTCGATCGTCATGCGCGGGCCGTCGCGAGAGACCACGTGCGACCCTGGCATGTCCACGCGGATGTTCGCACAGTCGTTTGTGAGTTCGACGGTGAGCACGCGTTTGCGGCCGAAGCGGTCGCGGATCCCGTCGATGCTCCCGTCATAGAGTTTCTGGCCATGATCGATGAGCACGATACGCTCGCATAGTTTTTCGATGTCGTTCAGGTCGTGCGTCGTCAGGAGGAACGTCGTGCCGCGATCGCGGTTGACGCGCAGGATGAAGCGGCGGATCGCTTCTTTTGCGACGACATCGAGTCCGATCGTGGGCTCGTCGAGAAACACGACCTTCGGTTCGTGCAGCATCGCCGCCGCGAAGTCACCGCGCATACGTTGTCCAAGACTCAATTGGCGGACGGGCGTGCGGATGAACTCGTCGAGCCCGAGAATCTCGGTGAACTCAGCGAGATTTCGAGCGTAGACGGATTCGTGCACGCCATAGATCGCTCGCAGAAGCCGAAACGATTCGATGAGCGGCAGATCCCAATACAGCTGCGTGCGCTGACCGAAGACCACGCCGATCTGCCGGCCGTTCCCTTGGCGGTCTTTCCAGGGCACGATGCCGTTGACCGTGCATGACCCGCTCGACGGCACGAGGATGCCGGTCAACATCTTGATGGTGGTCGACTTGCCGGCGCCGTTCGGGCCGATATATCCGACGATCTCGCCTGCGGCGACGTCGAATGAGACGTCGGACACAGCGACCTTCGTCTCGTAGTCGCGCGAGAAGAGATTGGCGAGCGCCGCCCAGGCTCCGTCTTTGCGGCGCAAGGTCTTGAACTGCTTGGTAAGGTGTTCCGCGCGGATGATCATCGTTGGCCGCTCGTTCGACGCCCCCCGCGCCCGCGCATTTTCACAAATCGTCGGAGATAGCTGTTACGAGATGAAACGAATCGACAAGGGATACCGGAACGGCTTTCCACCCGCCGCCGTCGCGGCGCCGACGATAACGCTGACCGTCCAAATGAGCCACAATAGCATTCCTACAACGACAATCCAGTAGAGGGAGACGGGAAATGCCGCCATGTCGGCCACATGAACCCCGGCGTTGACCACGACACCGATCGCGACCGCGAGATATAGAATGCCGTAGACAATAGCGCTTAATTGGAAATTCACCGCTTCTTTGCCGTGTTCGTTGACGAAGGGCGATTCGTCGCGTTTGACAAGCCAGACGACAAGCGGACCGACGATGCTGCCGAATGGGATCAGATGCCCGATCAGCGCGGCGAGATGCGCGACGGCCGCCCAGGTTCGATCTTGAGAAGCGATGCCGGAATTCAAGGTTGGCTGATCAGTTGCGCTGACCATGAGATCCGTCCTCCATCCTAACGTCGGAGGGCATCGAGAGTTTGACCGTGTCGCGCGAGAACAGCAAATCGAGTGTCCAGTCGAGCGCCACTCGGATCTTTCGCTCGAGAGTTGGGATGCGCGACAGATAGTACGTTCGCCAGAGCCACCACGCCGGAAATCCGGAGATCTTGAAGCCTCCGACCATCGCGACCGCGCTTCGCTCGCCGAGATTCGCCATCTGGCCGATCATCGTGAAGGCAAACGGCTTGAGCGGTTTGCCGTCCGCTAAAGCGATCATATTGTCTGCCACGTGTTCGCCTTCACGCAAAGCATGCTGGGCAGTCGGCGGATATGGTTTTGCGCCCGGCGCGGACGCGACTTCGGCACAATCGCCGATCGCCCAGATGCCGGCGTAGCCCGGGACTGCGAGGTTCTGGTCTACCTCAATTCGGCCGCGCGGATTTGTGCAAGGCAGCGCGGCAATCACGGGGTTGGGCGCGACGCCGCCGGCCCAGACGAACATGCGGGTCGCAATGCGGGTGCCGTCGGCCAAGTCGATACCTTCCGCGTCGGCGCTTCGCACGCGCACGCCCATCCGCACTTCCATCCCGCGCTTCTCAAGTGTTGCTTGCGTAAAGGCTGCGAGTTGCTCGCTCAGTTCGGGCAGCACGCGTGACTGCGCGTCGAGGATGACCGTGCGGATATCCGCCGCCGTGAAGTTGCGATATTGCTTTGCCGCTCGTCGGACGAAAATGTCGAGTTCGGCCGCGGTTTCGACGCCGGCAAAGCCGGCGCCGGCGACGACGAACGTGAGCAGCTGCTTTCGAAGCGCGGCGTCATCTTCGAGCTCGGCCTGCTCCAGCATGTCGAGCGCGTGGTTCCGGATGCGGATCGCATCGCTCAGATTTTTGATCGGCAACGAATATTCGGCAACCCCAGGCAGGCCGAAGTAGTTCGTGACGCCGCCCACCGCGAGCAGCAATTGATCGTAGCCCAATTGGTGCCGATGACCCTCGGCGTGGCTGATCGTCACGGTGCGCGTCGCAAAATCGATCGTCTCGATCTCGGCTTGCAGCAGTTTGACGCGAGGACAGATCCGGCGGATGGTCTGCACGATGTGCCGCGTGTCCACGGAGCTCGTGGCGACTTGCGGCAGCATCGGTGTGAAGAGAAAGTAGTTGTCGCGGCTGACGAGCGTCACATCGATGTCTGGGCGATGGCGCAGGCGCGACTGCAGGCGCATCGCCGCGTATACGCCGCCGAATCCGCCGCCGAGAATCAGAATCCTATGCACGTTCGCCTCAGGCAGGCGCGGCGCAGTCGCCGCCAAAAACACTTCTTTATGATGATACGCATGCGCACCGCTGCAGTTGTGTTGATCGTTGCTACTTTGGTCGCCGCCTCGGCCGCACGTCTGCACGCGGCCGCCGGCACGACGTTGCCGAACGGCTGGACCATCACCCCGGCGGGCCAGATCACGCCGCTGGGCACGCTGCCGCTGCGCGTCGTGGAGGACCCGAGCGGTCGCTGGCTCGCTGTATCAAACGCCGGCTACGGCGTGCAAACCGTGACGATCGTCAACGAAAAGTCCGGAATGGTCGCCGACACATCGCCGATCGCGAAGACGTTTTATGGCCTTGCGTTCTCGCCCGACGGCAAGACGCTCTACGCTTCAACCGCCGCCGACGGCGGCATTCAACGATTCGCCTTTGATGCGAACGAGGGCACTCTCAAGGATCTCGGGATGTGGCCGCTCGGCACCGGATCATCGCAATGGATCGCCGGCCTCGCAGTGTCGCCGGACGGCCGCATCGTCTACGCCGCATCAAATGCGACGAACGAACTCGTAGCGGTGGACAGCACGAGCGGCGCAAGACTCTGGGCGACGAAGGTCGGCGTTCAGCCGTATGCGGTCGCCGTTTCGCCCAACGCTCAATTCGTTTACGTGAGCGACTGGGCCGGCTCGGCGGTCGATGTGGTAAGTTCTGCATCCGGCGAGAATGTCGCGCACATCACCGTCGGCGCGCACCCGAACGCACTTCTTATGACGCCCGGCGGCTCCACGCTCTACGTGGCATGCGCGAACGAGAACACGGTCTATTCGATCGACACGGCGACGAACACCGTAAGAGACAAAATCGACATCGGTCTCGAGCCGAACTTACCGGAAGGTTCGACGCCAGACGGGCTCGCTCTCTCACCCGACGGCAAGACGCTGTTCGTGGCAGACGCCGGCGTGAATGCGGTGGTCGCGATCGATCTCACAAACCGCGACGTCAAAGGCGCCGTGCCGGTAGGTTGGTATCCAACTGATGTCCTTGTCTCGCGCGACGGAGCGCAATTGATCGTGCTTGACGGCCACGGCATTTCGGGTCATGCAAATCCGCTATTTCCGCATCCCGATGCATGGTCCAAATCGAAACAGGGAACAGATCCCAGGCAATACTACGTCGCGGAGCTCGCCACCGGCGATCTCGAACGCGTACCAATGCCTATGGATTCCACGCTGCAACTCGGACTGCAGACGGCGATTGGTAACAGATACCCCGTCATTCATACCTCTGTTGTCGACAGCCCAAATCTTCCGCCAGCCCTTACCGGGTCGTTGCAGCACGTGATCTACGTCATCAAGGAAAATCGGACGTACGATGAAGTTCTCGGGGATGACCCGCGCGGCAACGGCGACGCGTCGCTCGCGATCTTCGGGCGGAACGTAACGCCGAACATCCATCGGCTTGCGAATGCCTTTGTTTTGCTCGACAATTTCGACGTAGATGCTGAGGTTTCGGCCGACGGACATAACTGGTCGACGGCGGCGTACTCAACCGACTATGTCGATAAGTTGTGGCCCTCGAATTATTCGGGCCGCGGCCGCGACTATGATTTCGAAGGCAGCCCTCCGTCGCGGCCGTCTGCCGGCTATCTCTGGGATGCGGCGATAGCAAAAGGATTATCAGTCCGAGATTACGGCGAATACACCGACTTCGCCACGAAGGCGGGAGATCCCGAAAGGCCGGTCGTCGATTCGCTGGTCGGCCGGCTTGATACGCGCTATCGCGGGTTTGATCTCCATGTCACCGACCAGTCGCGAATGGACGAATGGCTACGCGAGTTCAATGGCTTTGTGAAGAGCGGCAATCTGCCGGCGTTAGAGATCGTGCGGCTCCCCAACGATCACACATCGGCGACGCGACCAGGCATGCCAACGCCCTTTGCGATGGTCGCGGACAACGACTTTGCACTCGGCCGGATGATCGACGCGCTGAGTCACAGCCGCTACTGGAAGGATACGATCGTTTTTGTGGTCGAGGACGACGCTCAGGCCGGGCCGGACCACGTGAGCGATCATCGCGCGGAGGCTCTCATCATCGGCTCCTTGATCAAGAGATCGTATGTCGATGCCACGCATTACACAACGTGCGGGATGCTCGCGACGATTGAGAGGCTCTTGCATCTCCAGCCGATGAGCCAGTTCGATAAATCAGCCGTCATTATGTCAAACGACTTCGCCGCCAGAGCAGATGTCACGCCTTGGATCGAAAGCCCGCCGATCGTGAAGCTTGACGCCGTGAATCCGCCGACCGCGAAAGATGCTACGGCTTCGCTGAAGTTGGATCTCGACGATGCCGATCGCGCCGACGCGGCGACGTTCAATCGGATCTTGATGGATTACGCGAAGTCGTTGGGCACGAATCAACGACCGCGCTAGAACAACCACCGCGCTAGAATGAAGGGGCCGGCTTTATGTCGGCCCTGGCGAACATAACGTGGGCCGACATGAAGTCGGCCCCTTCAACCGTCCCCCTTCCAGAATCACCTATCGACGGGGCGCGCGAGCGTTTTGTCGATGATCATCAAAAGGTCGTCGGGTTCAAAGGGTTTCATGATAAATCCGTCGCCGAGGCGCGCCATCTCCGCGCGCTGCAGCGCATCCGCGTTCCGCGCCGTCACGAAGATGACCGGCACGTCGCGCGTTTCGGCATGGGACCGAAGTGCGCGGCAGAAATCCAGACCATCGATGTTCGGCATGAGCAAGTCGGTAAGCACGATCTCGGGCGGCCGCTCTCGAGCAAGCGATAGCGCGTGCCGCCCGTCCGCTGCTTCCACCACTTCGTAGCCGGAGAATTCCAGAAACTGGCGCACGACCGAGCGCAGCACCGGCTCGTCGTCCACTAAGAGAACGCGTCTCACGCGGTTTTCGTCGGCTGGGCGAATTCCGGCGTCGCGACGGCGGCGTTGACGGCTGGAAACTCGATCGAGACGGTCGTCCCTTTGCCGACTTCGCTCGACACCGCGATGCGACCGTGCATCTGCTCTACCAATCGCGCGACGATCGCAAGCCCCAAGCCGGTGCCTCGAATGGCGGTGCCCGGACGGTCGACTCTATAGAATCGATCGAATATGTGCGGAAGGTCCGCCTCCGGAATGCCCACGCCCGTGTCGGAAACCGCCAGACGCACACCGCTCGGCGATCGCTCGACCGAGACTTGTACGCGTCCATCGCGCGGCGTGAATTTGCGCGCGTTACTGACGAGATTTACGACGATTCGCCGCACGCCGACCTCGTCGCCGCGCATGATCGCTGGGGTGCTAGAAAGGCGAAGTTCGATCGGCGGTCCGCCGGGGTCGTCTAACTGATGGAAGCTCTCGACTTCTGATCGCGCGACGAGGCCGACGTCGACATCGGCTTCCGGCCGATGCGTCTCTTCGGCGTCGATCTGGCCGACTTCCAAAAGATCATCGACGAGGTCGCTCAAGCGTTTCGTCTCGCGGTCGAACAAGCTGATGAGATTGCGGTCGTCGTCGGCGAGCGCATAACGCGGTGCGATCTTCGAGACGAGCAGCGCGCACAGCGTGCGCAATGTGGTCGCAGGCGTGCGTAATTCATGACTGGCCGTGCCGATAAAATCCGCCCGCACGCGCATCTGACGTTCGAGGTCTTCCTTCGCCGTCACGAGTTGGTCCACAAGCGCGCGACGATCGGTGATATCGCGCGAGACGCCGATGAGCCCAACCATTTTGCCGTCTTGGTCGCGCTGAGCGGTGTACGCGATGCCGGCCCAGTATCTGCTGCCATCCGTCCGCGTGCGAGCGGTCTCGACGTAGACATACCCGAGCTTGGCGACCGTCGCGCGTATCTCGTCGAGCGCAGTGCGCGACAACGCGAGCGGTGCGAGGTCAACGACGGTTTTGTCGACGATGTCGCGCGCACCGCAGCGCAGTTCTTTTCCGAGTGCCGCATTGGCGTAGCGCACGATCCCGTCCATATCGACGAGCATGACGCCTTCGCTGACCGACTCGACGACCGCCGCGAGCCTGCGCGTCTGTGCGACTGTGGTCTGAAGCTGACGCGTGCGCGCTGCGACGCGCTCTTCGAGACCTTCGTTGAGCACGCGGACGCGACGGTTTATCTGGCCGACGACCTCGATCGGCCACGCCAAAAGAAGCCAGAGCGCGATCGCTCCAATGATGAACCAACCGACTTGAGCCGGGCCGATCGGTTCTGCGGGTTCGACGAGCAGACGCCACTGGCGGTCGGCAAACGTTATCGGAAAGCTCTGCGCCGACCGGTCTGGCGTCCAGCCGCTGGGCGGCCAGCTCGTGTCGAGGCGCCCCGTGCTGTCGTCCAGCGCGAACTTCGCCGGCGGAACGACCGATCGGAGATCGTTGATGAGCAGCTGCCGGATGTCGATGCGGCCGACGATCTCGCCGTTCGGCTCCCGCTTCATGATGATCGGCGAAGCAGCGAATACCCAGAGCGGGCTTTCCACTTCGCCGCGCCGGCGCGGCGGGCGAAGCACGTCCGAAGCCGTCGACGAACGAGTGAGGTCCGCGCGTTCTAACACGATGTTCACGGCCGTGACCATTTCAAACGACACGTCGAGCGGCCGCGCCGCCGGATGAGTCAGATCTGTCGGACCGTTGGGCGTTATCTGGATCACGTGGACGCCATCGCTGTTGAAGTAGTCGATGGACTGCAACGCCGGATCGCGGCTGAGCGCGGCTCGCGCGGCGGCAGCGAATGTGTCGCGGCGATAGCCGTTTGAGGCTACCGCCGCTGCGAGCGCCTCGATCTCGTTAAGCGTTCCATTCACGCGCGCCGTCTCGCGCTGCGCCGCACGCGTGCCGATGACACGCACGGTGTTGGACGCTGCGGTGTCGAGATACGCGTCGTAGAATTTGTAGAGGAAGAGCGCGGAGACCGCAAGCACGATCGCTGCCAGCAGCTGCGCGATGCGGACGCTCATCGCGCGATCTCCACGACTTCAGTCCCTAGTGCGGCGTTGACGGATTGAGCGCGTCTATTTTCGTGTAGCCAGCCGGAACGTCGAAGAACGATGCGTCGTACGGAATCGTCTTGACGGATGTGACTTCTTCGGTCGTCGTCATCGTCATCGGCCCCATGGGCATGCTTATCACGGTCTTCAACGGGATGCGGCCCTGCGAGCCGCGCACGTTGCTCGCCTGAACCATCATGCTCTGCATGCATGGATTGGCAGCGTGGCCGGACGGTGCCGCCGACGGCATCTTCATCGGGCAAGACATCTTGATGGGAGATGACGCGAACCAAACATCCATCGACATGCTGAAAGACGCGTTCGGACAGTCGCCGGTGCCTGTTGAAGTCATCGTCAAAGTGTCAACGGCGTGGTGTGCGGTCATGCCGGCGATCGTCTGCGTCTGAGCGTCGGGCTTCTCATCGAACGAGAACGTCATATTGCCGCTGCCGTTGATCTTGGGCGCCGGACTGCCGGTTTTGGCTTGCGCGGCCTTGAGCGCCGCGGACATCTCGTTCATCATATCGTCGAAGTTGACGACTGAATACGTCTTCGAGTTGTCGTCGATGTTGACCATGCGCTTGAGGTCGCACTGTATGATGACGGTGTTGCCTTTGCCGTCGTCGTGCCGCGTGCGCTGCGCGGAGATCGTCGTCGTCGACGTGGACGACATGTTCTTCCCGCCGCCGAACAATTTCATGATGCCGGGCAGCTGGACTGTGGAATTGGTGACGTATTGCAGCGCATCGCCGCTGCCGAGGGCGCGCGGCGTACTCGCCGCGAGACCGATTGCGACGACGCCGGCGGCGGCGAACGCCAATTGAACCCGAGAAAATCGGATCACAACACAGCTCCTGTCAAAGCGCAGTCTGTCGTTGCATATTGTTTTGCCTCGATGCCTTGATCATCCTGGGACGACCTGGGGCCGTCCGCACTATTCCAACCATTCCGGCGGGAGGCCGCACGTCGTCGCCGAATTATGGCAAGTATGTCAATTCGTCCGCAATCCAAGCCGCACCAGCCAGTTATGCTTCGGTTCGAAGAAGGCGTTGCGCCGGAGCGTGGTGGTCCACCGCTCGGACCCTGGCAAGCATGGCTACCGCTTCCACTCGCGATCGAAGGAACGTTCCCTAAACCGATCATCGCGCAAGGCCTCGCCGCATATCAGCGCGGCAAAGTCAGGTCGTTGAATCTTCGGCGAGTCGATCTTGTCGCAACGGTCGCCGATACCGAGACGCACACCACCACGTTGACGCGCGACACGTCGCGTCCACCGCTCGGTCTGCGCTGCAATTGCACGTGCCGTTACGGATACGACTGCAAGCACGCCGTGGCTGCGCTCTACATGCTCATCGAGCTCGCGTCGCAAACGCCCGAACCGCCGCCTGACGGCTCGAACGGCGGCGGCGCGGTCCTGAACGGCCACGCCGGTCTGGACCAAGCGAAGGTGGGTGCGACGAATGGTCACTCCACGGTGACGCTCGACCCCGCTCGATCTTCGGCCGCCGCGACGAATGGCCACTCGGGTCCGATTGCGGCGCCGGCACTGCGCGATCTGCTCGACATGCTTGCCCCGCATCACGAGGCCGTCGTTCCGCGGCGCCGGCTTTGGGTGGTCTTCGGATTCGACGATCGCCTTGGGGTGTTTCACGCACAACTCCGGCTCGATGCGCCAAAACTTCACGGCGTTGCACGCACGCACGCCGAACTGCAGCAATTGTATCGCACAACCCGCCAGGCGAACCTCGGCGGCGAAGAATGGGACCGCCACGATGCCGCGCTGCTCTCAGATTCCACGCTCGGGGCGATGTTCGGCACACCCGCCGACTACGCGCTTGCGCGCGCGACGTCCGAGCACACGCAGCGCCTGAGCAGCAATTTCGCGCAGCTCCTGCTGCGTCTTATCGCCCATCCGCGCGTCCGGTTCGACGATCATCTCGCCGCCTCGCCGGATCAGATGCCCGCGGTGAAGATCGTCCTCGCGCCGCTGCGCTTGCGCCTTTCCGGCTCGCGAGACGAAAAAGGCGACCTTCATCTCAGCGGCACATTTTTGCGGCCGGACGAATCGCCGGTCGATGTCGCAGTCGTCCGATCGGTCGACGGCACTCCCGCGTGGCTGTTCGACGGCGCGACCTTCCATCTTCATAACGGCAGCTTCAGCCTGCGCATTCTCGAGCGCTTGAAATCGTCGCCTGTCATCGCCCTCACACCACCGGAAGTGCCGCAGTTCCTAGAACGCGCGCACGAACTTCTCGATGCGCCCAGCGCGGCATCGCTCATGCTCATGCCCGCCGAGATGCGCCGGCAAGTGTTGCTCACGTTGCGCTGGCAGGGCGACGGCATAACTGCGCACGCAGCCATCGAAGACGCCGCGAGCGGCGCCAACTGGCGTGTGACGCCCGGCGAATTTTCCACGCTCCTCCGCGTGGATACAGGGTTGGACGGCATCACCCCGCGCTACGCGCATTGCGACGCCTCAGAAGCGGTGAGAGTCCGCGAACGCCTGCAATCAGCCGGACTCGTGCCCTGGCGCGATCTTCTCGAAAGTCCGGATGACGAACAGGCGGCCGACGCCCCGCCGCACTACGACGAAACCGCGTGGCGCATCGAGCCGACGGATGCGGCATACGCCTTCGGAACCGAAGTCCTGCCGCAATGGCGCTCCGAGTTCCAGCTGGATATGGATGACACGGTCGCGTCGCTCGTCGACGGACCGAAGACGCTCAAAGTTTCGGTTTCGGTCGACACCGCGCGCGAACAGCCTGACGGCAAACCGAAGGCGAAGCGCCCGTCGGCCGTAACCACCGGACCGATCGATTGGCTGGAGATCTCGGTCGAACTCTTGCTCGAAGGTCAGCAGCTTTCGCCCGACGACCTCAAAGCGCTCTGGCACAGCACTGGAAGATACCATCGCCTCTCGGACGGGAGATTTATCGATCTCTCGTCTTTCGCGTTGCTGCGTGAAGCGACCGGCGGTTTTGGCGGTACGCTCGAGCGCGGCGGAAAAGCGCGACTCACTGCGGCGCAAATGCTTTCTGTGTACGACGACTTGGCCAAAGCGTGCGGCGATACACAACTTCCGGCGCCCCTTCGCGAATTGCGCGAAGCAGTACGCGATTTCGCCGGCATCGCCGAAGTGGACCCGCCCGCGCATCTCGACAAAGTGCTGCGCCCCTATCAGCGCCGCGGCCTCGATTTTCTCTCGTATCTCGGACGCTATAAGTTCGGCGGCATCCTCGCCGACGACATGGGCCTTGGCAAAACGCTGCAGGTCCTGACGTATCTCGAGAACCGCCGCGAAGCGCGCGGCAGCGCGCCGAACCTCATCGTCTGTCCGACATCTGTCACACACACATGGCTCAACGAGTCCACCCGATTCACACCCGCGCTGAAGGTCGTGCTGCTTTCGGCCGGGTCGGGCCGCGAAGCGATCTATAAAACGGCCAGCCAGTACGATGTCTTGGTCACATCGTATGCGCTCGCGCGCCGCGACGCGCAGATGCTTTCGGACATCGGTTTTCGTGCGGTCGTCCTCGACGAAGCACAGCAGATCAAGAACCCGCAGGCCAAGATCTCACAGGTCATCAAGTCGATCGAGGCAGAGCAGCGCCTCGCGCTCACCGGCACGCCCATCGAGAATTCGGTGCTCGACCTCTGGTCGATCGTCGACTTCGTCATGCCCGGCTTGCTTGGCAACGAAAGCCATTTCCGGTCCGTATTCGAGACGCCGATCATGCGCGACGGCGATGTCGAAAAACAATCGCGTCTCGCAAAACGCGTGCAGCCGTTCATGATCCGCCGCCTGAAGACGCAGGTCGCAGCCGACCTGCCGTCGCGGACCGAGCAGACCATCGAGTGCGAGATGACGGCCGCGCAGAAAAAGGCGTATCGCGAGATCGTGCTGCGCGCGCGGCGCGAGATCTTGCGCGAAGTTGACGAACACGGCATCGGGCGCGCGCAGCTCTCGATCCTCGCGGCGCTCACCAAACTGCGGCAGATCTGCTGCCATCCCGGCCTGGTCGGCGATCACTGGCGCGAGGACCCCGATGCGTCCGGCAAGTTCGCCGCTTTTCTCGAACTCGTCGACTCGATCGTCGAGTCCGGTCATCGCGTGCTCGTCTTCTCCTCGTTCACCGAGATGCTCGGGCTCATGCGCGAAGCGTTGGATGCGCGATCGCTCAAGTACTCATATCTTGACGGCGCAACGAAGAACCGGCAGAAGGTCCTCGAGGATTTCAAACGCGAGGACGGACCGCCGGTGTTTCTTATGAGCCTCAAGGCCGGCGGCGTCGGCCTGACGGTCACCGAAGCAGATTACGTCATCCTGTACGATCCGTGGTGGAATCCCGCGATCGAGCGCCAGGCCATCGACCGCACGCACCGGATCGGCCAGACGAAGCCCGTCACCGCGTATCGGCTCGTGACGCTCGGCTCTGTCGAAGAGAAGATCCAATCGCTACAGGCTCGCAAACAAGCCCTGGCCGACTCGGTGATCGCGACAGATGCCGCCTTCGCCAAAAGCCTCACGCGGGCGGATCTGGACGATCTTTTCGCGCCGATCGGTGACTAGGGCGACGTGCTAGGCCGCGAAGTGCTGCGCAGCGATCGCGTTCGGCTGTGCTTTCTCGAACAGCGCGATCTCGACGACGTCTATACCATCTATGGGGATCCGCTGTGCATGCGGTACTATCCGGCTTTGCGGACGCGCGAGCGGATGCAAAGCTGGTTCGACAATGTGTCCGCCGACTATGCAGCGCACGGCCACGGGATGTTCGGCGTCGAGCGGCTGCGCGATGGCGTCTTCCTCGGACTTTGCGGCTTCCTTCATCAGGATGTCGACGGGGACGCGCTCGTCGAGATCGCATATCTATTCAAGAGCATGCACTGGCATCACGGCTATGCGTCGGAGAGCGCGATCGCCTGTCGCGATCATGGTTTCAACGTGCTCAAGCAGCCGAAGCTCATCTCGCTCATAAGGCCGGAGAACGCACCGTCGCGTGCGGTCGCCGAGCGCGTCGGCATGACTGTGGAACGAACGACCGAGCGCATCGGTTGGCAGCACCTCGTCTATTCGATCAACGCTCCGCACGGTGGATGAACCTCGGTTCCGTGCTCTGCTCGAGCGCGGAATGGACGCGATCGCCGAGTGGGAGTCGGGATGGGCGGCATTCGATCGTTCCGCCGACGGCGAGGTGCCATTCGAGCGCGCGGCGGCTGCCATCGACGAGTTGGGTATTCGACTGCGCGACAACTATCCGTACTTCCATCCTGCCTACGCCGGACAGATGATCAAGCCGCCGCATCCCGTCGCACTTGCGGCGTATGCGATGGCCGCGAGGATCAACCCCAACAATCACGCGCTCGACGGCGGGCCGGCGACTGCGGCGCTCGAACGCGAAGCGGTCGCGCAGATCGCGTCGATGTTCGACTATCCCGTCGACTGCCTCGGCCACCTCACGAGTTCGGGAACGATCGCCAATCTCGAGGCGCTCTGGATCGCTTCGCGCGTGCGGCCTGGTGCCGCCGTAGCATTTTCGGAAGAGGCGCACTACACGCACGGACGCATGTGTTCGGTGCTCGGGCTTCCGACCGTCGTCGTGCCCGTCGACGCGCGCGGTCGCATGGACGTTGCGCGCCTTGCCTCTCGCACCGACAAAGATCGGATCGGAACGGTCGTCGCGACGATGGGCACGACTGCGTCCGGCGCCGTGGATCCGCTGCACGAGATCGTGGAACTTGCCGCGATGCGTGGCTGGCGCGTGCACGCCGACGGGGCGTACGGCGGATTCTTTCGGATCATCGCGCAGGCCAGTGAGGCGCGCATGGAAGCGGCGCCGTGGCTCGCGCTTGCCGATGCGGACTCTATCGTCGTCGATCCGCACAAACACGGGTTGCAGCCGTACGGCTGCGGCTGCGTGCTCTTCCGCGACGCCGCGGTCGGCGCGTACTACAAGCACGACTCGCCATACACGTACTTCACATCCAAGGATCTGCATCTCGGCGAGATCAGTCTCGAATGTTCGCGCGCCGGCGCGAGCGCCGCTGCGCTGTGGGCGACGTTGCGTTGTCTGCCGCTCACGGCGGCCGGATTGGGCCGCGGGCTGCTGGCGAGCAGAGCGGCGGCGCTGGCGGCTTTCGATCGTGCCTGCGCCTTGCCCGCGCTCACGCCGGTCATCGAGCCGGCGCTCGATATCTTCACTGTCGCACCGCTTGCGCGGGGCGCGCGTGACCGCGCGTCGGACGTCTCGGCTCGAACGCAAGCCGCGTTCGACGCTCTCACCGCCCACGAATCCGATCCGCTCTACGTCGCGGTTTGGCGTCTGCCGCGCAGTCTAGGGAGCTTGGCGCTGCCGGACGTCGTATGGGATCGGGAAGAGTGCGCGGTGTTGCGCAGCGTGCTCATGAAGCCCGAACACCGCGAGCGCGCGGCGGCGATCGTAGACCGTATGGCTACCGCCGCGGTGTGACGCGCGTCGCACGCCAGCCGTTTGCGTCACGGCGCGCCGACTTGCATGTCTTACGCATTGAAGAGGAAACCGAACATGCACGCTTGCGCCTTCTGCCGTTCCGACGCCACTCGCTCGAATCTCTTCTTGAACTTCATCTCGGCTGGTCCGCCGCAGTTCAGGATTTGTTCAGCGTGTTATCTCGTGGCGATCAGACACGGTTATGCGGTGGTGTGCGAGGACGGGGCGCCGCTGGGACAAGCGGTCGCTTAATATCTGAAGGGGCCGACTGAAGGGGCCGATTTTATATCGGCCCTCGTTTTTTTTGTCTACCGCTTTTCCACAGGCGTCCACGGCAGCCCGACGAGACCCGTATATTTCACTTGCGGTCTTATCAAACGGTTGTCGTTCATCTGCTCCATCACGTGCGCCGTCCAGCCGGCCATCCGGCTACAGGCAAATGCGCACGTGAAGCTGTCCGGCTCGATGCCCAAGGCGTACAGCGTCGGCGCCGTGTAGAACTCGACGTTCGCGTAGAGCCGCCGGCCGGGCTTTTTCTCGTTGAGCACCTGAACGGAGACGTCCTCGAGCTTGCGCGCTATGTCGTACCACTGCGGCGTCCCAGCTGCGCGCCCGAGTTCTCGCGCCATCGTCTCAAGCGGTTCGGCGCGCGGATCGCGCACTTTGTATTCGCGATGTCCGATGCCCATGATCCGGCCGCCCTTGTCCACGATATTGCGGACGTACGGTTCGGCCTTCTCGGGCGATCCGATATCGAGGATCATCTTCATGACTTTGCCCGGGGCACCGCCGTGAAGGTCGCCTTGCAGCGTTGCGACAGCCGCCGTTGCAGCCGCGTACATGTCCGACCACGTGCTCGCGGCGACGCGCGCCGCGAAGGTCGAAGCGTTGAATCCGTGATCGGCGAGCAAGACGAGGTACGTGTCGAACGCGCGCGCAGCAAGCTTGCTCGGCGCTTCGCCGTTTTTCATGTAGAGGAAGTTCTCGGCGTGTCCAAGATCTGTTCGCGGCGCGATCGGTTCGAGACCGCGGCGGATCCGATCCCACGCGGCGAAGCCGGTGGCGGCGACAGCGGTAAGTCGCATGGCCGTGTCCACGTCTGACACGTGCGTGCCGTCTGCACGAACGGGCTCATGCAACGCGACAGCCGAGACGATGGTCCGCAGGACGTCCATCGGCCATGCGTCGCGCGGTGCGCCGCGCAGGCCCTGCACGATCGACTCCGGCAGCGCGCGACGAGACGCCATGCGGCTGCGAAAATCACGTAGTTCAATCGCGTTGGGAAGGCGGCCGTTCCAGAGCAGGAACGACGTCTCTTCGAACGATGCGTTCTTGGCCAGATCGGAGATGTCGTAGCCTCGGTAGGTGAGGCGACCTTCCTCGCCTGCGACTAAGCTCAACGCTGTTTCGCCGACGACGACGCCTTCTAGGCCGGGATTGACAGTGATCGCGCTGTTCTTAACGTTACACCATACCTTTCAGCCGCGCTCTTCGCCGCAATCCCGAGCCTTCCCGCGACGAGGTACGCGCATCGCATGCGTGAGCCCGCGGGACACGCGGAGGCGAGCGTTTGCACGAATGCGAAATACGTCATCGTGCAAATCCTGGGTGAGCGCCCGGCAAGCAAAGAGCGCAGCATCCTCTTCCTGTTCTCGGACACCGGCGGCGGTCATCGCGCATCCGCTCTTGCGATAGACGCCGGATTACGCGCGGTCGCGACAACCCTGAACGTCCATACGCAGCATGTCGATGCGTTTGCTTCATGCGGAACTTTTCCGTTGCGCGAGGGCGTGGCGTCATATGGCTCGATGCTGAAAGTGCAGCCGAGCCCATATCCCGCTATTTTCCATCTCACCAACGGACGAACGCGTTTTCGCGTGATAGCCGAGTTGGGCAAGCCTTTCATCCGTCGCAATTTCCGGCGCATGCTGCAGGACATCCAGCCGGATCTGGTCGTCTCCGTCCATCCGCTTTTGAACGTCTACGCGCGCCAGATGCTCGACGCATCCGGATTGCCCGCGCCGCTGGTGACGGTGATCACCGATCTCGTCACGATCCACCACAGTTGGACCGCGGCCGGCGCGGCCGACCACTATGTCGTCGGCTCGCCCGAGGCGCGCGGCGTCTGCGCCGATCGCGGCATTCCGCTGTCTCGGATCCACGACTTCGGTCTGCCGATCCGGGCGGGATTCTCGCCGGCGCCCGCAGACCGGCGAGACGCGAAGGCCGCGCTCGGATTGGATCCTTCTCGCCGAACGCTGCTCGTCATGGCGGGCGGTGAAGGAGGCGGACGCGTTCCGCGACTGCTGCAGGGAATCGCGCCGACGTTGCGCGAGCTGGACCTGCAAGTCGTCGCGATAGCGGGTAAGAACGTCGGGTTGCGGCGCAAGCTCGGGGCGCTCGGCGAAACGCTCGGGCGAGATGCGCTGATTCTTGGCTTTGTGGAAAACGTCGCGGACTACATGCGCGCAGCCGACGCGCTATTGACCAAGGCCGGACCAGGCACGATCGCTGAAGCGGCGGCATGCGGTCTGCCGGTGATCGTCTGCGATTTTATCTCAGGACAAGAGGCCGGGAATCTCGACTACGTGATCTCACGGCGCGCCGGCATAGTGGCGATGGATTCCGTCTCGGTCGGGTCTGCGCTCCATCGTCTGTTCGGATCTGACAATTCCAATGTGTTGATAGAGATGCGTGCCAAGGCGCTTGCGAGCGCGCGGCCCGACGCGGCTCGACGTATCGGCGAGCTCGTGCTCGATCTCATGGAGACTTCAGTAACCGCGGCCGTCCGCGGCGCGTAAATTTCGATGCAGTCGACTAGTCGACAGACCTGACTGAAGGGGCCGATTTTATATCGGCCTACTTTTCATTTTGCCCCTGCATCACCGATCGCTGTCTGCGCCGGGGACGCGGCGGAAAATCGGGATAATCTAGCTCCGCCGCTCGACTTCGGCGGCTCTCGCCTTTCGACGCCCTGCCTTTCGACATCGCCGGTGATGCCGTGGCGGGACTCGACAACGGCCGGCGTGGCATGCCCGAGCGAGGCGTTGAACGAGGAGCGGAGCCATGGATGGCGAGAGCGACGAAGTGAACCGAGCGAACTTCGCCTCGCTGGATGCGAGCGAAGAAGCGTCCTCGCGGGGCATGTCGCGCGACCGTTGCGGGCTGGTCCCCGGTGCAGACATCGACCGGTGATGCCGCAAAAAAACGCGGGCCGATATAAACTCGGCCCCTTCAAACAAGGGGGCAACCGCGACTAACGCAGCGCTTTAATGCCGCCGCGGAACGCGAGCGTTGCAGCGCCGACTGCACCGGCGTCGTTACCGAGTTTCGCGGAGATGATCTTCGTCTGCCCGCGCGGCGACATGGTGGTGAGCTTGTCGACCATCTCCGTGAGCGGTGCGGCGAGAATGCGTTTGTCCGCTTGTCCAGCACCGCCGCCTAACGCGATGACTTCGGGATTGACGAATGCGATGATGTTGGAGACGCCGATCGCGAGATCGGCAAGCCAGCGATCCCAGGTCGCCGCCGCGTGTCCATCCCCCGCAAGCATCGCCTCGCGGATCATCTTCGATCCCCACGCCGCCGGATCTCCGGCGAGCAGCACGCTGCGCGGAAACGACGATGCCAGAGCGAGCGCGTGACGAAGCATGCCCGTGCCAGACGCCTGCGCTTCGAAGCACCCCGTCTTGCCGCAGTTGCAGACGAAACCGTCGATTGGTCTTATCTGATGGTGGCCGATCTCGCCCGCACCCATCGCAGCGCCCATGACGAGCCTGCCTCCCGCGATGATGCCGCCGCCGATCCCTGTTCCAAGCGTTATCAGCACGAAATCTTTCGTGCCGCGACCCGAGCCATGCTCGTACTCGCCGAGCGCGGCGCAGCGCGCGTCGTTGAGGATGTGGACGCGCTGATCGAGCTTCTTGAAGAGGAGCGAACCGAGCGGCACATCGTGCCAGCCGAAGTTCGGCGAGTATCGGATGACACCGGACTTGCCGTCGATGTTGCCGGGCGACCCGAGCCCGATACCGACGAGATTTTTGCCGCGCAATGCGCGGCAGGCTTTGCCGACGACTTTCGCGATCTCGCCGACGACATACGAGGGATCGTGCGCCGTAAGCTCGCGCTTGAACTTGCTGAGGATCCGGCCGCGTTCGTCGACGATAGCCGCCAACGTGTGCGAACCGCCGAGGTCGATTCCGATTGCGTACTTCATTCGTTCTCCTCGGTGGTGCCCAGGACAGGACTCGAACCTGCACCGGTGTTACCCGACTAGCCCCTCAAACTAGCGCGTCTACCAATTCCGCCACCTGGGCACACGGGAGAGATTATACCACCTATCGGACATTGGGGTCCAGCGCGTCGCGCAGACCATCGCCCATGTAGTTGATCGCGAGCACCGTCGTCAGAATGCACAGGCCCGGAAAGACCGCTGCCCACCATGCGATGGAGATGTTCTCCTGCGCATTTGCGAGCATGCTCCCCCACGACGCGGTCGGCGGCTGGATGCCGAATCCGAGGAACGAGAGCACCGACTCGAGCGTGATGACGCCCGCGACGTCGAGCGTGGCCTGGACGACGATCGGCGCCATTGCATTCGGCAGCAAGTGCCGGAACATGATGCGGAAGTGGCTGCTGCCGATCGCCCGAGCGGCCTCGCAGAACTCCTTCTCTCGAAGGCTCAAGAACGCTCCGCGGACGAGCCGCGCGACCGACATCCAAGACAAGAAGCCGATGATCAGCACGATCGATGTAAAATTGAGCGCGGCCTTGGTGGACTCGGCAGCGACGATCGCGGTCAGTACGAGCAAGAGCGGCAAAAGCGGTATGCATAGGAACGCGTCTGTGACGCGCATGAGGACCGCATCGACCCAGCCGCCGAAATACCCGGATACCGCGCCGATGAAACTGCCGAGCAGCACCTCGATGATCACGGCGAACAGACCGATGGTTAGAGAGATTCTGCCGCCGAAGAGCAGACGCGCCCACAGATCTCGGCCCACTTCGTCCGTTCCCAACCAGTGTCCGGCGACGCCCGGTGCGAGCGGCGTTCCCTGCCACGCGTCGTCGATCGCGAATGGATCGAAGTGTGTGAACGCCGGGGCGAAGACCGCGCCGATGACGATGATCAGAAGGACGATCGCGCCGGCCACCGCAAGCCGGTGACGACTGAATTTTCGCCACGTCAGGTGGCGCTCGCGCGCGTAGTCGTCGTCTGCTACGGCCACCGCGACATTCGCGAGGTTTGGACTTATCTGCCCGGTCTGCACTGCCATATCAGTCGTACTTCACCCGTGGGTCCAGCCAACCGTACACGAGATCTGCCAGCAGGTTGAAGACCACGACCAGCACGGAGACCAGCATCAGATATCCCATCAGGAGCGGAAAATCTTGTTGCTGCAGCCCGACGATGAAAAGCCGGCCCATTCCCGGCCACGCGAAGATCGTCTCCGTGACGACCGCGCCGCTGACAAGGCTCGGAAGACTGAGCGCGATGATCGTGACGACCGGCATCAGGCCGTTCTTCATGCCGTGTTTGAAAAGCATGTTCGCAAACGTCAGGCCCTTCGCGGCCGCGGTACGCATGTAGTCGGTGTGCAGAACTTCTTGCATGGAGGCGCGCGTGAACCGCGACCAGGTCGCGATCTGCAACAACGCGAGGCAGGCCGCCGGCATGATCAGATGTTTGAGATGATCCCAGAAGTCGCCGCCGCCAGTCGATTGGTCCCCAGCAGAGGGCAGCGTGAAATCAAGCCTGTACCCAAACGTGAATTTCTCCATGCCGGCGGGCGGAAAATGGATGCCGTTGACCGAGAACAACATCTGCATCATGATCGCGAGCCAGAAGATCGGCATCGACATCCCGAAAAACGCGAACGTCGTGACGAAATAGTCGAAGCCCGAATACGGCTTGATGGCAGCGATCAAACCGAACGTCAATCCGACGGCCAGCGCCACGATGAACGAGACGGACATGAGCTCGAGCGTGGCCGGGAGCCGTTCGCGAAACGCCTCGACCACCGTCGTCGAATTCACTTGCGACCAGCCAAGATCGCCGTGCAGCGCCCGCCAGAACCAATCGAGATATTGCACGTAGAGCGGCCGGTCGAGTCCGAAGTTGTGTTTGAGACGCGCGATATCGGCTGCGGTGATATGCGGGTTCTGCATATACGCGGCGAGCGGACCACCCGGCATCTTGTTCAGGATCAGGAACATCATGACGCTGATGAGCAACAGCAGCGGCACTGCCTGGATCGTTCGCCGGATCGTGTAATTCAGCATGAGGCTCGTGTCAAAGCTTCGAGGTGCCCCGTCGACGATGCGGCCGCTTTGATTCGTGCGCCTTTGGACGGCGACCTTTGCAGCGGCTGGGGCATCCGCTATTCAGTGCAACGGATGAGTGGACGACGCTCCGAACAGCATATGGAGATCTTCGGACACGACCCAGCCGTATTGGCCGCGGTATTGACCGCTCAGAAGTCGGACACCCACCGCGTCGGCGACGCCGTCGATGAAACGCGGATGGACGACGCGATCGCGGCAGATGAGGACGACGGCGCGTGTGCCCGCGGGCGCGAGCAGGGTGTGGTGCAAGACGTCGGCGGTGAGGTATTTGCCTGCCTGATAATTGATGAGACGCGCCATCGAGTCCCAGACGAAGACGTCGGGGTCGAGCGATTGCGACGTCAATTCGACTCGCTTGCCGCGCGCCGTCGCACATGCGAGCGCTGCGCTCTGCACGATCGACGCGATGATGAGCAACGCCGCAAGGCCGAACGCGAACGAACGCAAACCCTGCATCGCGCGACGAGTTCGCCGGTTCCGCGAACCATCCCGCTGTCGATCGAAGACAGGGGACGTTAGCGAGCGTTCAGTTGCCGAAGGACATATGGCAAGATGCCATCGTGGCGATAGTACTCGGCCTCGTCAGGCGTGTCGATGCGCGCGATCGTGGTGAACTCGATTCGCGCGCCGCTTGCCGCGGTGGCGATCACGCGCAGCTTCGCACCCGGACGCACTCCGTCGCTCAGGCCCGAGATCGCGAATTCCTCTTCGCCCGAAAGTCCGAGCGTGGCGGCAGTCTGACCGTTCTCATATTCCAGCGGAATGATCCCCATGCCGATGAGATTCGAGCGGTGGATCCGTTCGAACGACTCAGCGATCACCGCGCGAACGCCGAGCAGCCGCGGGCCCTTCGCGGCCCAGTCGCGCGACGAACCGGCGCCGTATTCTTTGCCGGCGAGCACGATGAGCGGCACGCTTTCCGTGGCATAACGTTGCGCAGCGTCGAAGATGGTCATCTGCGCGCCGTCAGGCAAATGACGGGTGACGCCGCCTTCGACGTTGGGGACGAGACGATTCCTCAAGCGGATGTTCGCAAAAGTGCCGCGCACCATCACCTCATGATTTCCGCGCCGAGCGCCGTATGAATTGAAGTCTTTCGGCTCGACGCCGTTGGCGATGAGATAGGCACCGGCGGGTGAGCTCTTTGCGATGTTGCCTGCGGGCGAGATGTGATCCGTCGTGACGCTGTCGCCGACGAACGCGAGAACCCGCGCGCGCCGGATATCTTGCGGCCTGGCCGGTTCGACCGTCATGCCGTCGAAGAACGGTGGGCGCTTTACGTACGTCGACCCCGGCTCCCATGCGAAGCGCTTGCCCTGTTGGACGCGCAGCGATTTCCACCGTTCGTCGCCTCCGAACGCATCGGCGTATTGCCGGCGGAACATCGCCTCCGCGACGCACGCGCCGACCGTCTCGTCGATCTCGCGAAGCGTCGGCCAGAGATCGCGCATGTAGACAGGCACGCCTGCGGTGTCGTGGCCGATCGGCTCGGCGATCGGATCCCAGTCCATCCGCCCGGCAAGCGCATACGCGACGACGAGCGGCGGCGATGCGAGGTAGTTCGCGCGCACTTGTGGATGCACGCGGCCTTCGAAATTGCGATTGCCGGAGAGCACCGATGCGACGATCAGATCATTGTCGTTGACCGCTTGAGCGATCGGATCAGCCAACGGGCCGCTGTTGCCGATGCACGTGGTGCAGCCGTAGCCGACGAGATAGAATCCGAGTTGTTCGAGAAATGGCGTCAACCCGGCTTTGGCAAGATAGTCGGTCACGACTTTTGATCCGGGCGCGAGCGTGGTCTTCACCCAGGGCTTCGCTTGCAAGCCGCGCTCCACGGCTTTCTTCGCAAGCAAGCCGGCGGCGACCATCACGCTCGGATTCGACGTGTTCGTGCAGCTCGTGATCGCCGCGATGACGACCGCGCCGTCAGATAGGTCGTACGTTGCATCGCCGTCGCGGTAGGAGACGACGCGCCGGTTCGCCATCGCCAAGGCCGCTTCGTTGCCTTCACCGTCGAACATGGTCGCGGCGGCGACTTTGGCTTCGCGCCGTTCGCTGAACTCGCCGAACGCCTTGCAGAACGATTCTTTTGCTGCCGTGAGCGGCACCCGGTCCTGCGGCCGGCGCGGCCCCGCGATGCTCGGCTCGACGTCGCCGAGGTCGAGCTCGAGAACGTCGTTGAACTGCGGATCGGGAGTCTCGTCCGTGCGGAAGAGGCCTTGAGCGAGCGCGTACTCGCGGACCAACTCGATGCGCGCTTTTTCGCGGCCGGTCAGGCGGAGATAGCGAAGAGTTTCTTCATCTATAGGAAAGAACGCGACGGTCGCGCCGTATTCGGGGCACATGTTGCTCACCGTCGCACGGTCGGCGAGACTGAGGTTGGAGAGTCCACGGCCGAAGAACTCGACGAACTTGCCGACGACGCCCTTACGCCGCAGCATCTCCGTGCATGTCAGCACGAGATCGGTAGCGGTCGCGCCGGCGCGCATCGAGCCGGTCAGCCGGAATCCGACGACCTCCGGTATCGTCATCGAGACGGGCTGGCCGAGCATGGCAGCCTCGGCTTCGATGCCGCCAGCGCCCCAACCGAGCACGCCGAGTCCGTTGACCATCGTGGTGTGGGAGTCGGTGCCTACGAGCGAATCCGGGTATGCCGTTTTTACTCCGCCGTGGTCGTTCTCGAAGACGACGCGCGCGAGATACTCGAGATTGACCTGATGGACGATGCCTTGGTCAGGCGGGAGCACGCGGTAGCGGCGAAGTGCCTCTTGTCCCCACTTGAGAAGCTGATAGCGCTCGCCGTTGCGCTGGAATTCGAGTTCGGCGTTGATCGCGAACGCGCCGCTCGAACCGTATGCGTCGGCGATGACCGAATGATCGATGACGAGCTCGACGTCTTGCAACGGGTTGATCTTCTCCGGATCCCCGCCCATCTCGGCCATCGCGTCGCGCATGGCCGCAAGGTCCACGACGCACGGCACGCCTGTGAAATCTTGGAGCAGAACGCGCGCCGGGCGAAATGCGATCTCACGGTCGGGCAGTTTTTTCGGATCCCAGCCTGCGAGCGATTCGATCTGATCTTTTCTTACCGAACGGCCATCTTCGAAGCGCAGAAGATTTTCGAGAAGGATCTTCAGGCTGAAGGGCAATCGTCTGACGTTCGATCCGGCTGCCTCGACGCGGTAATACTCGTACTTCACACCGCCCACATCGAGCGTGGACGCGCTATGGAAGCTATCGAGGCGGTTGGTCATGATTTCGCTCGCCTTCTCGCGCTCGCGGCTTTACGAGTACCCCGCTTTGCCGTCGAAGTCGTACAGATTTTCCGTCTTGATGAAATCGAATCCGGCATCGGCCACTCGCCCGAGCAGCCCGAGGATTTGGCCATGCGCGATGACGGCGCCGGCAGTCTTGGAAACGAAGCGACAGCGCCAATGGTCGGTGCAAAACGTCTCCGCTGCACCGCCCGGCCAGACCTTCGTTCCCCGGTTGAATATCGCCGCGAGCTTCAGATCGCCCGCCGCTGGCTGCAAGCGCTGACCGAGTTCGTCGGGCACCCCTCGCGGCAAGTCCAAGAACACGTCGACGCCGACAAGGTTCTTCTTCTCCGCCTTCCGCGTGGAGACGACGCTCGCGGCTTCGTGCGGCGCAGCGGCTGGGTATTCGACGCGCTTCAGCGTGGACGGCGCTTGACCGATTCGCGCGATGACCGCTTGTGCAAATTCGTGCGTGCCGACTTTCTCTTTTGAGAGACCGGCTTGGAAGATATCGTAGGTGTGGATACCGTCTTCGATCGTCTTCAGCCACGCGTTGTGGACTTTCGTCGCGATCTCGCCCTGGCCGATGTGCACGAGCATGAGGACGCCGCCGAGCAGCAGGCCCGATGGATTCGCCACGTTCTGACCCGCGCGGCGGGGCGCGGAACCGTGGATCGCTTCGAACATCGCGGCCGTATCGCCGATGTTGGCCGAACCGGCAAGTCCCACGGAGCCGGCGATCTGCGCCGCGACGTCAGAAAGTATGTCGCCGTAGAGATTCGGCATGACGATGACGTCAAACGCTTCGGGCGTGTCGGCGAGTTTCGCCGAGCCGATGTCCACGATCCAGTGTTCGTTCTGGATGTCGGGATACTGGGCCGAGACTTGGTCGAAGATCCGGTGGAAGGTGCCATCGGTGATCTTCATGATGTTGTCTTTGGTGAAACACGTGACTTTTTTGCGGCTATTGCGCCGCGCGTATTCGAAGGCGAAGCGGACGATCTTCTCGCTGCCCGGCCGCGAGATCAGCTTCAGGCATTCGGTCATGTCTTGGGTCTGGCGGTACTCGATTCCACCGTAGACGTCTTCTTCGTTCTCGCGCACGATGACGACGTCCATCCCCGGATGCTTCGTGCGGACGAATGGCGCGTAGGCGACGCACGGCCGGACGTTGGCGTACAATCCGAAGGTCGTTCGCGTCGTGACGTTGAGGCTCTTGTACCCTCCGCCTTGCGGCGTGGTGATCGGCGCCTTGTAGAAAACCTTGGTGCGCCGGATGCTATCCCACGCATCCGCCGAAACGCCCGCCGGATTGCCCGCGAGGTAAACCTTTTCGCCGACTTCGATGACATGGATGTCGAGTCGCGCGCCGGCCGCCTTGAGTATATCGAGGCCGGCCGTCATGATCTCTGGACCGATGCCGTCGCCGTATGCGACCGTGATGGGCGTGTTGCCGGACATGCGTCGTCCTCGTCTTGGAATGCTCCACTTGCGAACCATCGCATCTTTTTGTCGGCGCAGGAACCGCCCTGCACGCGAGCGCGACATTCACGACACCGGCGCCACGCGATTACTTGGCCGCGAGCGCCGCCAACAGCAGTTGCGCGCCGCCGAAGTGGAACGGCACGCCGTTGAAGCCGCGCAAAACGGCGATCCATTCATCGTCGTCGAGCGCGACCAGCGCGACGGGATCGCCGAACTGGTCGAAGACCTGGAACGTCTCCGCATCGTCATCATAGCGATAATCGTGGACGCGGCCCGGCTCGCGCGGCGCGAGAAAAAATCCGCGCGGCGTGACCCTGTAGACCAGCGCGTCTGCGTCGGGCGTGCTCGCTAGCAGACCGTCGACGATGATGCGCCGCGCCAACGGCAGCACCATGCCGGCCTCGCTCAAAGCAGTGACGCTCGCGGCATGATGGGGAGCATCGAGGGCATATTCATTGAAAGAGACGTGTTTCCACGACGCGGTCGAGGGACAACCGTAAGCGGCTGACCCCGCGCATCGGCGGCCGTTTCTCACCCACGGCTTGAAAAGCCTCGCAAGGCGGGGATTGGCCCTCGCCCGAATCACTGCGCCCATGATCGTGGCGATCGGGCGTGAACTTGGATCGGGCGGCCGCGACGTCGGCGAGCGCTTGGCGCAAGCGATGCATGCCGAGCTTCTCGATAATCAAATCGTCGATCTCGTCGCCGCGCGTATCGGCGCGCCGCTGGCATACGTGCGTGCACGCGACGAACACGTCGAAAGTTTTGTCGATCGCCTATTCCGCGTGATCACGGCGGCCTATCCTGAATCGTATGGTCCAGACGGTCTGCCCGATTGGTCAGAAGAGCGGCTCGTGCAGCTCACCGAAAGCATCATCCAAGAACGCGCTCATGGCGAGCCGCTAGTCGTCATCGGTCGCGGCGCGCCGGTTTTGCTTCGCGATCGGCGGGACGTCTTTCGGATCTTCGTCGCGGCTTCTCACGAGGGTCGCATCGCTCGCTTGATGCGCCGCGGCTCGCACTCCCGTGAAGAAGCAATGCGCGAGATCAAGAAATCGGATTCAGCTCGCGCTGCATATATGCAGACGCACTATCATGTCGACTGGCGCGATGCGTCGAACTACGATCTGGTCGTGAACACCGATCGCCTCGGCATCGATGCTGCCGCCGACGCGGTCCTCCACGCGATGCGCGTCCCCGCGTAGAACCGTTCCGCCAATTTGTCTCCTTGTTCGATCTGACCCAGAGGCCGATTTAAGCCAGGGTTACGCCACCGCAAACGTGAACGGCGCTGGTCACCGTGAGCGGTCCGTTATTGGCCGCCTTGGTTATTGCTGTTGGCGGAGGTCATTTTCCAACGGTGTAGGCTATGACGCAGGACCTCGAATCGACAACTGCGACCGGGCAACCGGCGCGCGACGATCCGTCTTTATCAGGCGAGTTGCTCACTCAACGCGAGCTCGAAGTTCTCGCATTGATGGGACATGGCTTGACGAACAAAGAGATCTCGCAACGGCTTGCGATCAGCCGCCGCACCGTCGAGACGCACATCCATCACCTCCTCGATAAGCTCGGCGCGACGACTCGCACTCGAGCGGTGGTCGAGGCCGGACGACTTGGATTGCTCCAGGCGACCGCTCCCGCAAGGATGTCCGTTGCGCAGAAGAACAACCTGCCCATCCAACTCACAGCACTCGTCGGCAGGACCGAAGAGCTGGCGGTGGTGCAGGCGTTACTTGACGGCAGCCGTCTACTTACGCTCTCCGGGTCCGGAGGTGTGGGCAAGACGAGGATCGCGGTCCGCGTCGGGCTCGACAGACTGGATCGTCACCACGATGGAGTATGGTTTTTCGATCTCTCTCCTCTCTCTGATCCGTCGCTGGTGCCGGCGGTCGTCGCAAAGACGCTCGCAACCCGCGACGTTCTGCGAGCCACGCCGACGGAAAACATTATCAATATGCTCGCCGCTATGCAATCGCTCCTCATCTTCGACAACTGCGAGCACGTCCTCGATGGCGTCGGAACGCTGATCGAAGAAATCCTACGGCGATGCCCCGGTATTCGCATCCTCGCGACATCGCGCCAATCGCTTGGGGTTGAAGGCGAGGTCGTGCACCGGGTACCGTCGTTGTCGGTACCGGAGCAAGATCCGGTCGTAGACGCCGAGCAGGCTGCGGCGTTCGGCGCCATCGAGATGTTCGTCGATCGCGCTCGAGCGTCCGACACGCGCTTCGTCCTCACGGACGAGAACGCTCCCGCGGTCGCCGAGATCTGCATCCGCCTTGATGGCATCCCGCTCGCGATCGAGTTGGCTGCGAGCCGAACCAACGCGTTGGACGTCCGCAGCCTCGCGCGCAAGCTTGAAGACCGCTTCAGTCTACTGACAGGCGGTTCACGGACCGCGCTGCCAAGGCACAAGACGCTCACGGCGCTGATCGACTGGAGTTACGACCATCTCAGTGCCGACGAGCGGCGGCTGCTCAACAGGCTCGGCGTTTTTTGCGGCTTCACACTTGACGCGGCTACCGCGATCTGCGCCGGCGAGGGACTCGACGAGGGCGATTTCGTGGATCTCGTGGCAGCGCTTGTCGACAAATCGCTTGTCGCGGTCGAGGCAGGACCACGGCGGGAGCGCTTCCATCTCCTTGAGACGACGAAAGCGTACGTACTTGAAGAACTCGCGATCGCCGGAGAGATGGATCTGCTCGCGCGGCGGCACGCCGCCTATTTCTTGAAGCAAGCGATCGAGGCCGACGAGCGCTACGGATATGGTTCTGCCGCTGCTTGGCTTGCGACGGTCGAGCTGGACGTCGAGAACTACCGCGCCGCGATGCGCTGGGCGTTGACCGCGCGAAACGATGTCGCGACCGGCGCCGCCATCGCGGGGCACCTCGAGCGGCTTTGGTTCCTCGGCGGCCTCGCCGGGGAAGCGCGAACCTGGGTGGCGCTCGGTCTTGAATCCATTGATGAAGACTGCCAACCTGCCGTTGCGGCTCGGCTTTGGCGGGCGCGAGCGCGATTTATGCAGGGCGAACCGATGCGAGCCAGCGCAGAGCGCGCCCTCAAACTCTACGAGCATGTCGGCGACTTGCGCGGTGCGGCGTATTCTCTGCGCATGCTCGCATATAGTCTGCTTCAAACCGGAAACACCGATGAGGCGCGCCGAGTCATCGAACGTGCCGTCGCCGCGTTTCGCGAACGTGGGGACAAAGTCGGCATCGCTTCGTGCCTAGGACTTCTTGGTGTGAGTGCGTATGCGCAAGGCGACCTCGCAGGCGGACGGCGGCACTACATCCAGGCGGTTGCGGCGTGCAGGGAGATCGGCGACGAGCTTGCCACCGCGGACGTGCTCGGCAATTTCGGCGAGTTGGAGTTCGCGGACGGCCACCCCGAACGCGCACTTCGCCTTGTGACCGAATCGCTTGAGATCACGTCGCGGGGCAAGGAAGTGGCGAACCTCGCCATCGATCACAACAATCGTGCCGCGTATTGCATCGCGCTCGGGCGATTACAGGATGCAAGAGAATCGGCTTGCGCAGGCTTGCGGTGTGCGCGTGGTGAGCGCAACGAGTGGAATACCTACGTGGCGCTCCAACACTTGGCGCTGCTGAAAGCCATCAGCGGCGAGGTCAGGTCAGCGGCTCGCGTCGTCGGCTATGTCAACGCTCAGTACGAGCGGCTCGCTCTCGAGCGCGAAGCGACGGAAAAGTGGGCGTATGAGCGGTTGCTTGAGGAGATCCATCGACGGCTATCCCCGCCTGAGTTCGACGAGTTGCTAGCTGAAGGTTCGGCATGGTCCGAGGACATGGCGGTCGACGCCGCGTCGACCCCTTAGGCGTCCCACGTTCGAAGCTCTGCGTACGTACATTTACCGATGTACCGTCACCAAGCGGCATGCTACGATTCAGTCGTCGGTCGATCCGCGCACTTCAAACTGCGAGGCTGTAACACATGGAGAATGAGCGTCGTGATCCGGACAAACCCGTCGCTCCGAACAGCTCGGATCGCGATCGCACGTGGGTTGCGGACCAAGGACTAGAACTGCATCGGCTCATCGCACGCAGGCGGACCAGCGCGCCAAAGCGAGACCGGAAAGGTGAGAGAGCTTCAAATGATTCGGATCGCAAAAATGTCTGATCTATGTCGCGCGGCGCTGAAAAGCGGTGCCATCGCGCTTGGCCTGGCGATCGTCGGATGCTCGGCTGTTGGCACGAAACAATCGGCACTGCCGCCGATCAGGCCTCGCGAGCACGTCGAGCAGTTGAAGACGCCTGCCAATCCGCCGGTGCCGGTAGCGTATGCGACGAGCTTTCCAATGCCCGAGACGTTTGATCCAAACGAGTATCTGCCGGGCATAGCCATGGGATCCGACCAAGACATGTGGGTCAGCGTTTACAATAGCAATCAGATCGCGCGTTACAATGCTGCCGGCCTTGTGTCGGCGTGGACTTTCCCGTCGGATCCACAATGTCTAAATCCACCACCCATATGCAGCGCCGGACCCACCGATATGGTCCTTGGCCCCGATGGCAACATGTACATCTCGATGGCCCAACTCAACGCCATCGCGCAAGTCACACCGCTCGGTGTCATCACGATTTACCCGCTCGATCCGGCCGTGTTCCCAATGCAGCCCCAGCTAGAGGGCCCGCGCGGCATCGCGATCGGCCCAGACGGAAATATCTGGTTCGATCACTCGAATTCGTCGAAGATCGGACGGATGACCCTTGCCGGCACGGTGATCAACGTCTACCAGATTCCAACGGCCGGCGGCAACGGCGGACGCATCACGAAGGGGCCCGACAACAACATGTGGTTCACCGAGGTTTCCAACAGCAAAGTCGCGCGGCTCGATATCGCGACGGGGCATATCACCGAATTCACCACTCCGACAGCGAACAGCTATCCGCATACGATCGTGGCGGCCGCTGACGGAAACCTATGGTTTACCGAACGAGACGCAAACCAAGCAGCGCTGATAACGACGGCGGGCAGTATCCAGGAATTCCAGACCCCAACGAAAGTCTCGCGTCCAGACTACATGGTCTCAGGACCAGACGGTTCTTTATGGTTCGCCGAAGACTTCAACAGCGCGCTGTGCCGTGTCGATCCAGTGGCACAAACGTTCGTCGAGTACGTCACACCGTCGAACTTCCCGATACAACCACTCGCGGTCGCACCGGGGTTCAACGGATCGGTGTGGCTCACCGATATCCTGAACGACTCTGTAGCGGTGTTCACCGTGAGCGGCGGCCCGCTGCACCGCGGTGCGGCGCACCGACCGCTCATTCGAGTTCGCGAGAGCGCAAGATCCACCATCGTACCCAGTAGGTCTCATTAGGAGATCGAAATGCGAAGAACAAAAGGAGTCGTTGCCGCGGTTCTCGCGTGCATCTCGGCCATAGTCTGCTCCGGGTGCGCGGCCAATTCGACACTTGCGGCCGTCGGTGATCGGAGCGTGACCGATCGGACGTCTCTCCGTGAGGGTCGAGCGGTCCCATCGGAATTGCCCGGGGAAGCGACGGCAACATTTGGTTCACGGAGATCTCGGGCAACAAGATAGGAAAGCTGGTTCCTTGATATGTTTATCGTGAATTGGAAAGCGCCATGAAAACGAATCACGTTCTCTTCCTGCCGGTCATCCTGATTTTCTTGTCCGGGTGCAGCGCCGGCGCGCCGCCGGCCGGCCACATTAGCGTCGCGGCGCCCGCCGCGATATCGGAATCAAGCGGCCGCGGCACGTGCGTCCACCTTTGTGTCGCGGCGGAATTCCCCATACCTACCTCTGGAAGCAACGCGGCCGACATAACCGCTGGTCCGGACGGAAATCTTTGGTTCACCGAAACCAATGCCTCAAAAGTTGCCAGCATGACGACGACAGGCGAATTTACCGAATACGGCGTCCCTTATTTACCGCGTGGACCGATCACCACCGCCGCCGACGGTCGCATCTGGTTCACCGCTTACCGCGGAATATACGCAATCACAACCGCGGGCGCGTTAACCAGCTATACTGGCGGCCTCGTGAACGGTGGGATTGGAGGGCTGCCGGGCAAAGATGTATGGCTCACGACATCGGGGATTAAGATCATCTGCTCACCGCCGCGATGTCACGACCAGTCGTACACGAGTATCGTCAGGATGACGACCGGCGGCGTTCAGAGTCTGTTGGCGCAGTATGGTGGAGTTGAGACGCCGGGTCAAGTCGCCTCGGAAGCAGGCGGTGGCGTGTGGTACACGCTCACTGGGCGACACTTGATCGGCTTCGTGACCGCCGGCGGCGTGAAGACCGACTTCGCGCTCCCAGCCGGATCGAACGCAGACGGCGGCATTGCCGCGGCGACCGACGGGAATGCTTGGTTCACTGAGGGCAGCGCGAACAAGATCGGTCGAATCTCGCAACTGGGCGTGCTGACTGAGTATCCTATTCCGACAAGTTCGTCCAGCCCCGTTGCGATCATAAAAACAAATAGGGTCGTGTGGTTCACCGAGTTTGCCGCGAATAAGATCGCTAGGATCTCGATGCTCGGAATTATCACTGAATATGCCCTGGCGCCCGGCAGCGGTCCGGTTGGAATCGCGCTTGGCCCCGACGGAAATCTCTGGATCGTCGAGCAGGGGTCAAACAAGATCGCGAAGTTCATCCCGTGACGACCGCCTTGATTGTGGGTTGCGGCGCTTCGGGGCACCGAAAGCGTCCTCTATCGTTTCAAAGGCCGAGACGATGGCTCGCTACCTATCGCAGCACTAATCGCGGGCAACGGCGGCGCGTTGTACGGCACGACTTATTCGGGGGGAGGAAGTTTGAACTGCTCACTCGGCTGTGGCATCGTGTTTGAATTGAAGCCGTCGGCGACGGGTTACGTGGAGACCATCCTTCACCGGTTCAACGGCGGCAGCGACGGCCAAGGACCGTATGCCGGATTGATCGCCGACAAACTCGGGGCGCTCTACGGCACGACCACCGGCGGAGGGAGCGACCTTTGTCCAAATGGTTGCGGAACGGTGTTCAGGGTAAAGCCCTCAGGAGCGGAGAGCGTTCTCTTCAGTTTCCAGGGTGGGTGCGACGGCCGTTATCCGTTCGGAGGACTGATCGCGAGCGGCCCAGGCGCACTTTATGGCACTGCAGACTCCATCAATGGCATGTGTCCTGGCGCTGGTATAGTCTTTAAGTTGGAGAACTCCGGAACCGGTTACACTGAGCGCGTCATCTACAGTTTCCGGGGCCCCCAAGTGACGGCGAGCAATCGGTCGCGGGTTTAATCGCCGATAGTACGGGGGCGCTTTATGGCACAACTCAATTCGGAGGTGCAAAAAACGAGGGTTCTGTGTTCAAGTTAGAGCCCTGATTTGAGTTCTGCAGCTCGAAGTTGAACACGATGCATTTCAATTTACAAGGAGAGGGCTGATGAAACTGGGAGTCTACCTCATTATTGTCCTCACTCCGGTACTGACGGCCTGTGGCGGCGCAGGTGGCGGCTTCGATGTACAACAGGCTCGGTCGCCAGTTCTACAGAGCGTATTTGTCAATCCGGCGACTGACCCGAACCCATGCGATCGTCTAGTTATCATGGCGTCGTCGGGAACAATACATCCGGGCCAGAGAGATGCGCTTGCAGTCTTCGTAAGGCACCAAAACTTTTCGGGTTTTGAATGTAGAGGCCCGGTAACGTACCAGAGCGTAACCGGGCGATGGACAAGCAACGGTGGGCACCTTGATCCGCTGGTAGGTCACACGACGAATTTCGGCGCCCATAGGTTGGGATCGTATGCCGTTGAAGTCCGTCAGGCTTTTTACAAGGAGCCGGGGACGATTACGATTGTAGTCAACTGAATAAGGGCCGACTAGCGTCGGCCCCTTTCAGGATGGCTAAGGATTGATCGGCGTCTTGCGAAGGTTTGAGTGAGGTTAGTCGCGGACGGCTGCGAGAGCGGGGCCGCCACCGATCGCGCAGACTGCGGCAGAATCCCATCTGACGTTCGCTTTGACAAAGCGGTTGAATTCGGGCGGGCGCACTTTGTCGAGCATCGCGAGCTCTTGCGCCGGCGTCACGAGCTGCTGCTCGAAGAGCGCGAGTTCGGCATAGCGCGCGGCATTCGCGGCATTCCAGTCTGAACTCAGTTCAATCTGCGCGCCGAGGGCGGCCTTACCGCGCGAGAACTCCTCGCGCGTGAATCCATCCGCGGTCTCGTCCAAGATGCGCTTCATCTCGCGCACCGCCGCGCTCGCGCGTCCGCGACCGACGGCGCAGAGCGCGCTCATGACGCCCGATTCGCCGTAGAAGTCCAGTGTGGCGTACACTTCGTACGCCAGACCCATGCGTTCGCGCAGGCCGTCCCAGAGTCGGCTTCCGTCGCCATCGCCGATCAGTACTTGCGCCAGCTGCGCGCGCAGCACTGCGTCGTAGCCGTGACGATACGACGGCGTCGTCGTGGAAACGGAGAACCAGACTTGCGACGTGTCGCTGCGGCGCAATACTTTTGAACGGCGTCCCTGAAGGATCGCCGGCGCGTCGGCCGTGATCGGGTGGCGCTTGGGCATGACCGCTGTCGCCTCTGGTCGCCAATCTCCGAAATGCTTGCGCGCGACGCCGAGCAAGTCGCGATGCGACATCGGACCCGCAAGACTTAGAACCGCGTTGCGCGGATGGAAATAGCGGCGATGAAAACGGCGCACTTGCGCGCGCGAAATTGCGCGCACGCTCGACCGAGTGCCACCCGTGTCGCGGCCCAACGGATGCGTGCCCCAGAGCGTGCGGTCAGCGAGCGCCTCGATCCGCTTGCTCGGATCGTCCTCCCAGTCGCGTAGCTCTTCCAGCACGACTTGGCGCTCGGTCTCGACGTCGTCGTTTTCGAACCGTGGTCGTTGCGTCACGCTTGCTACGAGCGCGAGCGCGTCGTCAAGTTTACCGGTCGGCACTGTGCCCGCGATCGAGATGGTCTCTTTGCCGGTGGTGGGATCGAAGCGATTGCCGCAGCGCTGCATCGCCTCAGCGAGCTCGGGGCGCGAGTAATCGTCAGTCGCCTTGAAGACGAGGTGCTCCAGGAAATGGGCGAGGCCGGCCGAGCGCGGCGGATCATAGACGGAACCCGCACGAACCGCAAACGCGATGCTCATGGTTCGGGCGTTATGCATGGGCGTGCTGACGATGCGCAACCCATTACGAAGTTGATGCATCGCGGGGCTGGAATCGTTCCGGCGCGGTGACATGGACGGGCCTTGAAGCTTTCCGAGCGTTGATCTCGAGCGGTTTCTGCGGACATACTATATTCGCCGCGGCCCCTGCAATCGTCGCGTGGCGCAGGGACGAAGAATCAAGGTTCGGCCCAGTTTTTGCACCGCCCACTTATAGAAATATTTGCGAAGATGCGCCCGTTGTGCCGCTTATCGGGACATGACGAGCCGGCGCAACGCCGCGCGTGCCCAGTCGGCATAATACGGATGGAACTCGGGATTGACGGCTAGCGCGCTCTGCAGAAGCAGCCGCGCTTTTGCTTGGTCGCCAAGACGGAAGCTGATCCAGCCTGCGTGGAAGAGCACGCGAGAGTCGCGCGTGCCGACGGCGACGGCTCTTGCGGCATGCGGACGCGCCTCGCCGAAACGGCCATCCATGGCGAGCGCCCACGCGAGCGTGTCCTCGGCGTAGAGATCGTCGCGCGAAGCAAGATCGCGGCGTGCGATCAGGACCGCGTCGCCAAGCCGGAGACCGTGTTCGCTTTCGTAGACCGCGATCGCGCGATCGTTGATCCCGTTCGCGTTGCCGATGCGCTGGATCGCGAAGATCAGATCTTGCGTCTCGGCGGCGCCGGGTTTGTCACCGAGCTCGCGTTGTGCGTCGAACTCATAGCCGAGCGTCTCCGGCAAGGGCATGAGTTCGGCCGCCTTGTCCGCTGCAGCGAGAGCCTCGCGCCAGCGATGCGTGGCACAATAGATGCGCGCGAGTGTGTTATAGGCCTTTGCATCGTCGGGATAGATCGCAAGCGCGTCGTGCAAGTCGCGTTCCGCGCCGCGCGCGTCGCCGTTCTCAAACGCCAGCTCACCTGCGCGGAAATGATACCACGCGCGCGCTTCCGCGGGATTGTCGATCACCGAATCGATCTGCTGCATGCCGACCGTAAGGTGCGACTGCGCGCGCCTCAAATCTCCGGTGAGCTCGTCGTAGCGGGCGAGCGACGTTTCCCGGGCGGCGTCGACATACGGGCCTTGCGACTTAGCCAGAACTTGCCGCGCTGCCGCGTATTCGCCAAGCTCCATGTCGGCTGAGGCGAGATTCGCCCAACTATCGTGATTCCAGGGCGCCATGCGGGTGACGTCTTCGTAGTAGCGCTGCGCGGCGCGGAAGTCGTGCAAAGAAAGGGCGACAGATCCGAGTTCGGTTTCCGCACCATCATTGTGACGCGGCTGCAACATAAGCGAGCGCGAAGCAGCGATACGCGCGCGCTTCAGATCGCCGACATCGCCGCGCTCGCGAAAGCGCATCAGATACTGGCCGGCGAGCATGCGCGCCATGATCTGATCGCTTGGTGTACGGCGCACCGCTCGTTCGTAAAATGATACGAGGCCATCGCGGACGAGATAGTCGCGCGTGACGGGCGCCGGCGTAAATATTGCATCGACCGCGGCCGCCGACGCGACTGAAGTCGATGAAGAATCGAGGTTCATGCGCGTGACGAACGCGGGCCACACCGCTAGCGCGATCAGCGCCAGGGCGAGGATGGCCAGGGGGGCCCGCGATCCGTTCACTGCACGCCGCCGATCAGTACGGCGCGTTGACGTAGGGGAACGTGTTGCTGTAGGTCTGAAACGTGCCTTGCCCGTTCGAGAGGTTGTCGTCGGCTAGGCACCACGATTCGTGGTTGTCCTCGGGAGCGGCGCCGAGCGCGGCGAGCGTGTTCCCGAAGATCGCCCCGAGCGATATCTTGACCGAGTCATCGTTGAGCCAGCGGCCGCCGAACGTGTTGCCGGTGGCGCCGCCGGTCTGGATTCCGAGATACGCGCCATACTGTCCGGCCGGCTGTCCGCCTGCGGGAAGATTGACGCTCATGTCGGCTGTGATCTCGAAGGGGAAGAGGACGGAGATGATCGCGTTGGACGTCGCCTGGCTGCGGCCGGCCACCGTGGTCATGAACGTGTTCACTTCGCCTTGGAGGAGGCTGTCGTTCGCGGGCGTGGTGCGGTTGGTCGTGTCGTGATCGGTGAAGTTCTCGAACACTTCCTTGACCGCCGGCTCCGAGAGCCGTTCGATCTGCTTGTACGTCTTCGCGCCGGGCGGCACCGGAGCCGCGGATGAATGGCTGCAGCCTGCAAGCGCGACGAGCGCGACCGTCAGCGCGGCCGTTTGCTTGAGCGAGATGCGCATGATATTTTCGTGTCCTTCCTATTGACCGGAGACCGTGCTGGTAGTGGCCCATACGCCGATCTTGCCGGTCCCCAGCATCGACTTCGGAACTTCCGCGATGATGGCGAGGACGTTGAAACCGTTGGCGGATAGGATGTCTTGCGAGGCTGACAGGTCACACGAGGTGCCATGCAGTGTGTTGTAGCCGGCCGTGAATCCGCGGAAACCAAGAGCGGGATCCGGCGGCGGCGGGTTCGGCTGGTTCTGGAAATTGCGGTCGGGCAAGATCTGGAAGAAGCGCGACAAGTCGAAGAAGAAATTGTCCTTCTCCGGGCCGGCCCACACGCGGATGCCGTTCGGCAGCGCCGCCGCGACCGTATTGTAAGTGACCGAACCGACCTTCGGCACGAATTTCGAATTCGTGCCGGTGGCGATCGGAGCAGACGGTCCGTAGACGTTTATCTGCTGTGAAGCGCCCGTGCCCGCCGCCTGGAATTGGAGCACGAGGTTTTCGTTGCCGCTCAGCGACGCGTTGTTCTCGACCTTGAATTGATACATGACGGCCGGATCGAAGAACGTCGACGGTCCCATCCCGGTCGGGATGAGCGGATGGACGTTCATCTGCAGGACGACGTTCGCAGCGTTGTCCGGCGCTTGGTACACGAACACGTCTGTGATGTCCGCGCCGGGCCGCGCGACCGTGGTCGGCGAGTCCTGGTGGTCCGACGCTTGCGCGACGTGACCTGCATAGATGAGGGCCGCAGCGGCGAGCGCCGCGATCGCCGTCAGACCGCCGGCGGACCCTTTGATACTTGAGTTCATTCCTTTATTCGCACCTCCGGATGAAGCTGACGGCCGGTTTCGATCGGACGCCTCTTCGTGAGTTGATGGCAGACCCGTGCCCGCCACACGTTCACGCCACCACTCTCGCGGCGTCTGCTTTCTTCTCTAAACTGAAGAGCGTGAAAGCGAACACACCGAGCAATGAGGCGACGAGAACACCGCTTACGGCAAGATCCGGCAGCGGCGAGCGCCAGCCGAGGACCTGTGCCAATTCATACGAGCCCACGCAGACGGCAAGCCCGGTGACCGCCATGATCCACGTGCGTGTCGCGCGCACGAGCTCCAGCGGATGACGGCTGTACAGTTTGTGGACGAGGAGACTATCGAGCGTATCGGTCACGGCCATGCCCATCGAGAACATCAAACCGATGACGACTGCGCCGATCACGCCGCCTCCGGTCGTGAACGCGAGCGCGTACGCCGCGACTTGGCTCGACGTGTCGAAGCCGAGCCCGAAGAGCAGACCGACCAGCATCGCGGCGAGCGGGCCGGTAGCGGCGCGAAGGCGCGGCGGCAGCAAGGCGAGCTTGAGCCCGATCGATCCGCCTGTTTCGGCCGAGCGCAGCTGCTTGATGTTGAATGCGGCGATAGCGAAGAGCGTCACGATGCTCACCCAAGTGCCGACCGTCTCGATCAGCGCGCCGGGCAGCGCGATGTGGCTGCCGAGCAACCCGGCGAGGGCGGCGATCGACAGCACCATGACCGAATGGCCGCCTGCGAAAAGGGCGCCGAAAAATCTGCTGAGCTTTCGGCCGGCTGAAAGGCCGTTGCGCGTCAAGTTGTCGATCGCCGCGAGGTGATCGGGGTCTGCACCGTGCCGTAGGCCAAGCGCGAAGACTGTGAACACGGTCGCACCGATGCTGAGTGGCGCTGCTGGACCGATCATGCGTGACTTCTTTCGTGCCGGTGAGCGTGGCCGTACGCTGCTTGCAATGCGTAACCCGCGATAGCGCTCAATGTCAGTGCGATAACGGCCCAGAGCTGCACGCGGATGATGCCGCCTGCGATTCCTTGACCTAGCATAATCGCGCCGATGATGGAGATGACGCACGCGGATACAACGGGTCCGTACGCCATGAAGCGTTCGGCCGTCCGGCTGCGTCCGATCCACGCCGTTCCGCGGACAAGCGCCAGACCCAAGCCCGTGAGCACGGCCGCAAGGCCGATGCCGAACGCGACGATGATCACGATGCCGTAGGCGACTTGATGCAGTGCGAGCGCGGCAAGCATCACGACGAGCGCGGCCGGGCATGGCGCGATGTTGCCGCTCATCGCGATCAAGACCACGTTGCCGAACGAAAGTGGCGCGTTGCCGGGAATCGCGTGCGAATGCCCGTGCGCTGCGCCTTCGGCGTGCGAGTGTTCGTGGTCGCCGTGATGATCGTGGTCGCCGTGATGTTCGTGGCCGCCCGATGAGTGATGGCGCGCTCGTAGGTACCGCGCGAGAGCGCCGCCGCCGAGACAGACGACGACGAGGCCCGAAATCGCGGTGAGCCACGGGTAGACGTTCTCGGGCACGATCCAGCGAGCGGCGAAGAGCAGCGCAAGGCCGAGCGCGATGACACCGGCCGTATGCGCAATCGTCAACGCGGCGGCGAGCGTCACGGCCTGCTTCGGCGTGGCGCGCGCTCCAACGAGCGAGACCGCCAGCAGCGTCTTGCCGTGACCGGGTTCGAGCGCATGCAAAGCGCCGAGGCCGATCGCGGCGAGCAACGTCAGCGCGATGACAAGCGCGCTGCTCGGTCCGCGCGCAAGCATATCCGCTAAGACGTTTGAGCGGATCTGGGATGGGCCGGGCTGCGGTGCTGACGCGCCGTTTGCTTCTGACCGCGATGCTATCCATAGCCCACTGTGCGCGCGTTCGAGCGACGCGGTCGTCACATCTCGAGGTGACGCGAGCAAAGCGGTCGGATAGTGCGTGAGCTCTGCGGTTGGTTCGGTCGCGGGAAAGACCACGACGTCTTTCCACCCGATGCGATCCGGATACGTCTGGTCGGAGATCGTCACGGCCGCACCTTGTGGCTGTGCGAAGAGGTCGACCGTATAGTAAAGGGTGGGCAATCCGCCGGCTCCAGGCCGCGTACGCACGGCCGGCACCCCGAGCGGCACGAGCGCGATGCGGCGGCCGCCGCTCTCCACGTCCAGACCAGCGATGACGACGCGCGTCTCGTCATCCGACCATGCGCGCAGCTCTGCCGCGTCGAGCGTCGCGTTGGCGCTGCGCGCGCGCATGACGGAAAACGTGGGTATCTCGGCCATGTCCAAGACGTAGCGGATGTCAAGCCGGACACCGGACTGGCGCACTTTCACGAGGTGATTGATCGTGAAGTTTCCCAGCGGATGTGCGAGAGCCGGTCCGCACCACGTCGCGAGCACCAGAGTGAACGAAGCGATGAGACCGCGGCGCACGAAGCTCATGTGTGCATAACGGGGCAATGCGGCGAGCGGATGAAGAGCCGGCAGTGTGATGGTGACCGGCATCGCAAGCCGGGATGCACGCTCGTTCGTTATCTATGCAGCCATGCTGCAAATCATCGCCCGCGGACCAGTCGCGTTCGCTTCAGTGGTAAACGTCGCCGATCGACCGTGGGCTGCAATTCGCTCGAGGACAAGCGATGCTTGCCCTACTACGGACACGGGGATTGCGATGCCAGGCCGCCGGAGCCGTTCGAGCGAACCGCATGGCATGGCCGTAGACGATACGCAGCTCGTCAAACGGGTCGCGGCGGGCGAACACGATGCGTTCGCGGCGCTCTACGACCGGCACGCGGCTCTGGTCTACGGCATTGCGCGACGCGTTCTCGACAACCAGCAACAAGCCGAAGACATCACGCAAAGCGTCTTTTTGCAGATCTGGTCGCGGCCGCAAATGTTCGCCGGCGGAAATTTCGCCGCATGGCTCGCCCGCGTCACGCGCAATGCCGCGCTCGATGTCCTGCGCAGCGCTGCAGTGCGCAAACGCGAACCCGAAATGCCGACGGAGATGCCGTCCGAGATCGCGCTCGAAGATCAGGTCTTCGAACAGTTCCGTTCAGCGGCAGTCAAGGGCGCGGTCGCGTCGCTTCCTGACGACCAACGGCAGGCCATCGAGTGTGCGTATTTCGGCGGACTGTCGTATCGCGAAGTCGCCGAGAGGCTGAACGCACCTCTCGGCACGGTGAAGAGCCGGATCCGCATAGGTCTACGACGACTATTCGAGTCGCTGCATCAGGCGGTGCCCTCGTGAAAACCGCACACACGGACGAAATGCTCGAACTCGCGTCGCTCTGTGCGCTCGATGCGCTCAACCGCGACGAGCGCGCCACTGCGCTTGTGCATATCCGCGAATGTTCGGTGTGTGCCGACGAATACGCCGCCGCGCTGGCGGCAACCGGCGGATTAGCCGCCGCCGCCGCTGAGCAGCCGCCGGCGGCGCTTCGAGCGCGCGTCCTAGGCGCCGCCACGGCCCGTTCGCAGACGAGTGCACCGGTTTCGATATTCCGACGCAAACGGTTCTACGCCGCGATAGTCGCGGTCGCCGCCGCGATCGCCGCACTGATCATCTTCGGAACGCCTAGCAACCGCGAACAATCCTGGGCGATCCAGTGTCTACCCGGCGCGACTGCATGCAGCGCAAGCGGTCGAGTCATCGCAGCAGATGGCGTACTCCGTTTGGAAGCGATCGGATTGTCGGCGTTGCCGCCAGGCAAAGTGTATCAGGCGTGGATCATCCAACCCGGCGGAAAACCGGTACCCGAGCCGACGTTTGAAGCAGATGCGCGAGGACACGGCGCCGCGACCTTGCCGGGTGGCCAGCCGAAGGGCACGCTGCTTGCGGTCACGGTCGAACCGGCCGGCGGTTCAAAAGCGCCGACGACCAAGCCGTTCATCGCCGCAACACTCAATTAATTGAAGGGGCCGACGCAAGTCGGCCCACGTAACGTTTGGTCGGGCCGACTACGTCGGCCCCTTCAGACGTTTTGTAAAACGATCGTTAGGCCGACTTGAAGACGAGTGCTGCGTTCAGCCCACCGAATCCGAAGCTATTCGACAAGACGACATTCTGTTTGAGCGGTGTCGCGACTTCCGGCGAATAGCGCAGGTCGCAATCCGGTCCGGGCATCTCCAAGTTGATGGTCGGCACGACCGTGCTCTCCTTTATGCACATCGCGCAGAGCGCGGCCTCGATAGCGCCCGTCGCGCCGAGCGCGTGCCCGGTCATTCCTTTGGTTCCCGAAACGATGATGCGGTCGGCGGCCGCGCCGAGCACCGCGCGGATCGCGCGACTCTCGGTCGAATCGTTGAGCGGCGTCGCCGATCCGTGCGCGTTGACGTGATCCACTTCGTCGGGCGATACGCGCGCTTCGGCGAGCGCTCGCAACATAGCCTTCGCCGCCTCGCGCCCATCGTCGCGCGGCGCGGTCATATGTTCTCCGTCGTTGGTCAACGCGTAGCCGGCGATCTCCGCATAAGGTGTCGCGCCGCGCGCGATCACATCTTCTTCGCGCTCGAGCAGCAACATGCTCGCGGCTTCGGACATGACAAAGCCATCGCGCCCCGCGTCGAACGGCCGGCTAGCGCTCGCCGGATCTGCATTACGCGTCGACATGGACTTGATGATGTCAAATGCGCCGAACGTGAGCGGAGCGAGCGGCGCTTCGACGCCGCCGGCGAGCGCTGCGCGGCACACGCCGTCGCGCACCGCGCGGAAGGCGTCGCCGATCGCCACCGCGCCCGCGGCGCACGAGTTCGAGTTGGATTGCGTCGGCCCGTGCAGTCCGAAATGGATCGCGACGTTGCAGCACGATGACGCACCGAACACGTTCAGCGCCAGCGTTGGGTGAACGCCGCGCAGTCCGTGCTCCGCGTAGTTCTTGTACTGCGATTCGGCGAACACGACGCCGCCGAGAGCGGTTCCGATCCACGCGCCTATATCATCGTGGTCGCCGCTCAGGCGCATGCCGGCGTCGTCGAACGCCATGCGCGCCGCCGAGATCGCGAATTGGCTGAAACGTTCGGTGCGCTGCGCTTGCTTGCGGTCTAAAAAGGCGGTCGCGTCGAAATCGTCCACTTGACCGGCGACCTTGGAGCGCATCTCCGACGTGTCGAAGCGGTCGATCGCTCTGACGCCCCGCCGTCCGCTGGTCGCGCCTTCCCAGAGGCCCTCGCGGCCGATGCCGATCGGCGTGATCGCGCCGATGCCGGTGATAAATACGCGGCTCACGCTGCACTCTCCATCAGTTGTTTAAAGCGCGCGAGCGTCGCGTTCGCGATCGAATGAATGAAAAAATCGCCTATGACTTTGCGCGCGATCCAATCCCCGATAAGGGGGACGCGGCGAAAATCAAGCTCGTGATCGATGGTGACTCTCGTTCCGGCAGCGACCGCCTCAAAGCGCCACGCGACTTCCATGCCCTTAGTCCAGCCTGCCACGTGCGTGAACTCGATCCGCGGCACATTTGGGAACAATCGTTCAGCGGCAGTCCATCGCACGGGTATGCTTCCGCGGCGCGCGCCCATGACCGCAATGCGCCCGTCCGGCGCCTCGCGGAGCACTTCGACAAAACGATAGTGCGGCAAAAGCTTTGGCCACCGGCCGATGTCCTCGACCATATCGTAGATCGCGCGCGGCGCGGCGGCGATATCGACCGATGATGCTGTGCGCATCATGCGAGCAGCCGTACGAGAGCGACCGGCGACATCGTCTGCGCGTTTGGTACTGCGCCCGCGACGGCGGCGAGCACCATCTCGGCTGCTGCGACATCGCGCCGCGCACGGCGCAGCGCGAGCGCACGCAAGAGCGGCGTGCGCACGATGAGGTCTACGGCGCCCGCAAGCAGACGGCGGGGCCGCTCGATGCGGCGGCGTGCGTCGCGGATCGCACCAACCGTCTCACGCGCAGGCGCCCCGGCGAGATGCGCGATGACGCCGGCGGCGCACGACGCGGAACTTTCCAGCGCGACGGCGACGCCTTGCCCGACGAACGGATCGAGCATGCCGGCGGCATCGCCTGCAAGCGCAACGCCCGGTACGGCGACTGAATCCGGCGCGTAGCGCAGCGGGCCGACCGCGACTCGCTTGACGAGCGACGCGCCTTCGAAGCGATATCTGCCGCCCGTGACTTCGTCCACGATCGCATCGGCGCGCGCGTCGTCCGCGACCGGCTTCGGCATGACGAGCATCGAGTTGCAGTGTTCGCCGCCGAGCGGGTTGCGCGCATAGTAGCCGCCCGTGCCGACGAACATCTCCAGCGTGTCGCCTTGCGCCTCGCTTGAACGAACGTGTCCACCGACGGCCCATCGGCCTGCCCGGCGCGTGTCCCCCGCCAGTCCGGCGCTTCGAGCGACGCTCGACCACGCGCCGTCGGCTCCCACGACGGCTCGCGCCGTGCAGAACCGTGCGGCTCCCGAGGAATCGCGATAGGAGACGCGCCAACCCGCGCCCTCAGCGCGAAGATCAAGGAAAATGCCATCAACCGGCTCGGCGCCGGCTGCGATAGCGGCATCGCGCAACAAAGAATCGAGATCCGCGCGCGACAGCGCGAGCGCGCCGCCGGCGGGAAGAGACATGATCACAGGTCCGTGTCCGAACGCGGAGAGCGCGACGCGCCGGATCGGATGACCGAGCGAAGCGACGCGGTGATCGACGCCCAATTCGGCAAGCGCGGCGAGCGCGCCGGGACTCAAGTATTCGCCGCAGACTTTGTCGCGCGGAAAGCGCTTGCGTTCGAGCAATACGACGCCGACGCCGGCGCGGCAGAGTCGAAGCGCGATCGACGAACCCGCTGGCCCCGCGCCGACGACCACGACGTCGGCGGTCATCTGCCACCGGTGAGCAACAACCGCGCGCCGAAAGCCGCGCGAACTTCGATGCGTGTCCAGCCGGCCTGCTCCGCCATCGACCGGACTTCGTCCGGTGTGTACGCGCGCTGGACCGATATCGGACCGTCATGCAAGGTGAATCGATTGCGGGTGATCAGCGGAAGCAAGGCATGCGCTGCAAGCCACGCTGCGCGGCTCCGCCGAAGGTCGCTGACGATGACGTTCGCGCCGACGCGCGCCATCTCACGCAACGCTTGCACCGCGTCTGCTGGCGTCAAATGATGCAGCGCTAGGCTGCAGGTCACGAGGTCGAAGCTGCCGGCTTCGAACGGCAGCGCGGTCGCGTCGCCTTGCACTGTCGAAATCGCGTCGTTATCGCGCACCACGGCGGAGGCGTAAGAGAGGATACGTGCAGAGCGGTCGAGCGCCACGCAAGTCGCCGGCAAGCCGCGGCCGGACAGATGCTCGATAACGGCACGCGGCACATCGGCGCCGCCGCAACCGACATCCAAAATGGTGCGCGGCATCACGGACAGCGCGTCGATAGCGCGCAGAATCGCGTGCGTCCCGCCGAACCATGCGTTGATGCGAGCAAGGTCGCGCAGATTTTCGCTCAGGTCGGCGACCGTGCCGCTCGCCTCGTCATCCATGAGTTCTGCTTGGATGGTGCGCTGCATTGGACTAAAGCGGTACGACGCTCGTCACTTCTTGACCCGCCCGCTTCCCATTTGCTTTTCAGTTGGGTATCATGAACGGACTGAACCGCGTAATAACAAGCACCAAGGGGAACATCGCATGGCTGTGTCAGCGAGTACGAAGACGATGCCGAATCCGTCTCGGAGCGATTCGACGAACAGACAGGACAAAAATGCTCCGTCCGATCCGCTGCGCTTCGTCCTCACTCGGCCCATGGCCACGCCGCCCGAGATGGGCGCGGCGTTCGATCAGTTCATCGGCGCCGCGGCCGATCTGGCCGGAGTCTCCGTTTCGCGACAGATCACAGCCGGATTGAGCGGCGTGACGATTTCATGGGATAAGCGCACGGTTCCGTCGCGCGAGTGGCTGCGCGGTCTCGAAGAAGAGATCGTGGCATTCGGCGCGTGCAACGGCCTCCACGTCTGGTTCCGCCGGCACTAACAGCCGCGGCGTCTCTCTCCTAGCCGACCTTCTCGCTGACGGACTTTGCTTGCATGAACAGCAGCAAGTAGTCCGGCCCACCCGCTTTTGAATCCGTTCCCGACATGTTGAAGCCGCCGAACGGATGCGCGCCGACCATGGCGCCCGTGCATTTGCGGTTCAGATACAGATTGCCGACGTGGAATTCTTCGCGCGCGCGATCGAGCTTGGCCGGGTCGCGCGAGTAGACCGCTCCCGTCAAACCGAATTCCGTGTTGTTCGCGATCTCGATGGCCTGATCGTAGTCTTTCGCCTTGATCACGGCGAGCACCGGACCGAAGATCTCTTCTTGCGCCAGTTTGCCGTCGGGCGGGATGTCGGCGAACACCGTGGGTTGCGCAAACCATCCATCGCCGGGAGCACGCTGCCCGCCGCTGACGAGCCGGCCTTCTTTCTTGCCCTGTTCGACGTACGACATGATCTTCTGCAGCGAGCGCTCGTTCACGACCGGCCCCATGTAATTCTCCGGCTCGGCCGGATCGCCGACGGTGATCGTCTTGACGCGCTCCTCCAGCTTGCGCAGAAATTCGTCGTAGACCGGGGCTTCGACGATCGCGCGCGAGCACGCCGAGCATTTCTGCCCTTGATAGCCGTACGCGGCTTGCGCCACGCCTTCGACCGCGGCATCGAGATCCGCGTCGGCGGCGACGACTATTGAATCTTTGCCGCCCATCTCCGCCACGACACGTTTGATCCAGATCTGGCCGGGCCGCGGTTCGGCGGCGAGCTGATTGACGCGAAGGCCGATCTCCTTGGAACCGGTGAAGGCGATGAAGCGCACGCGCGGATGTTTGACGAGCTCGTCGCCGATAGCACCGCCGGATCCCGTGACCAAGTTCACGACGCCTGGCGGCATGCCGACGTTCTCGAGCAGTTCGACGAATTTCGCAGCGATGACGGGCGAGTCGCTCGACGGTTTGAGCACGACGGTGTTGCCCGTCACGATAGCCGCGGCCGTCATGCCGACGAGAATCGCGAAGGCGAAGTTCCAGGGCGGCACGACCACGCCGACGCCGAGCGGGATGTAGCGCATGCCGTTTTTCTCGCCTTTAATCGGCGTGACCGGATGCACGCCGTCGTAACGCAGCATCTCGCGCGCGTAGTATTCAAGGAAATCGATGCCTTCGGCTGTGTCGCCGTCGGCTTCGCCCCAGCTCTTGCCGACTTCGAGGACGAGGAGCGCATCGAATTCGTAGCGCCGGCGGCGGACTTCGGCTGCGGCTTTGAAAAGCAAGTCGGCGCGTTGCGACGCCGGCACACGCGACCACGTTGCGAACGCCTTTTCTGCAGCTGCGACCGCTTCGCGTGCTTGTTCAACGGTGGCGGATTGCACGGTGCCGACCACTTCGGACGGTTTGGCCGGATTGCGCGATTCGAACTGCTTCGGTGATTTCACGCGCTTGCCGCCGATGATGAGGTCGTACACGGCGCCGGGCGCGCGGCGCGCGTTCGCCAGTGCCTCGCGCATAGCGCGTTTGGATTCTTCGTCGCGAAACGTCAGGATCGGCTCGTTGGCGAAGGGCGCGATTTCGGCGATCAGTGTTGCCATGTTCTTATTTCTTCTCCCGGTTGTGTTGTTTGTTAGGATACTTCCGCGTGCCCGCGCGGGCATACCTTGGACCGTGGGCTCGGGATCGAGGTGGCGCTATGCCGAAGCCGACAGGCAACCGAGCGGTTCACACCGCGGCGACGATACCGCGACCTGCGTCATCCCCTGCGAGCCGCGTTCCGGACCGGCGCGCTGCCGCATACGAACGGAGCGCGCGTCCGAAACGCGCCATCGCGTCGCTCGCGGCGCTTTCGGGCAACGTGCCGTAGGAGAGGCGCAGTGTGTTTTGCGCCGGCATCGTCGGATAGAACGGCGCTCCCGGTAAAAAGAGCAGCCCTTCGCGCGCCGCATGTCCGAATAGGTCCACCGACGACCAGCCCTTCGGAAGTTCGACCCAGACGTTTACGCCGCCGCGCGATGCGCTGACGACCGTGCCTTCGGGCACCACGCGCCGAAGCGCATGCAGCAGCGCGTCGCGGCGCCGCCGATAGAGGAAGCGCGCGTTGCGCAGATGCCGCGCGGCGGACTTCGATTCGAGAAAACGTACGAGCGCGCGTTGCGCGACGGTCGTCGTGAATGTGTCCGCGCGAAGTTTGGCGGCGTACAACGAACGCATCGCGGCACCGCGTGCGGCGATGTAGCCGATGCGCAGACTTGGGAAGAGCAACTTCGACAGACTTTCGATCAGAACGACGTTGGCGCCATCCGATGACGCGAAGAGCGGCGGCGGCGCTTCGCCATCGAAACAGAGCGGCCAGCACGTCTGATCTTCGACGACGACCGCCTTGCTTTCCGCGGCCGCATCGAGGATCGCGCGATGGCGCGATCGCGAGAGGAACGCGCCGCTTGGGTTGTGCGCCGCCGTGTTCAGATAGATCAGCCGCGGTGAGAAGCGCTTTGTGCCGTCGCGGACGGAGGCAGGCTTCACGCCGTCTGCGTCGCCAGCGAGATTCACCCACGAGACGCGCCGCTGATCGAAGACTTCGAGCGCCGCGAAATACGTCGGCGCTTCCGCGGCGACGAAATCGCCTGGTTCGAGGAACGACTCGGCAACGAGGCTGAGCGCCTGCTGCGCGCCGCTCACGATGAGGATGTCGTCGGGCGAGACGTCCGCGCCGCGGGCGCGCAGTCGATCCGCGAACAACTCGCGCAGGCGCTCGTCGCCCCGGTCTGCCCGATACTGATGGATCTCCGCCGGGTCATCGAGGAACGTGCGCGCGTAACAGCGCGCGAAGTCCGGGAGGGGATAGGTCTCAGGCGCAGTGTGCCCATTCGAGAGCGCGATCGCGCCCGGTGCCACCTTCCAGCGCAGCAACTGGAGCGCTGCGACGCGCCGATTCTGCGCGCCGTAACGCGAGATCGACGCCTCTGCATCGCCGCCTTCGACGTCTCGATCTCGAGCGCGTGCCGGGGGTGAGGAGACGTTCGCTCTCCCATTGGAGTGTGGAGCCTCTGCCGCGCTTAGCACGAACGTTCCGCGGCCGGTGCGCGACGCGATCAGCCCTTCGGCGGCCAGCGCTTCGTACGCTTGGCTCGCGGTGACCAGCGCCACTCCGTGCGACTTTGCGATGTCGCGGAGCGCCGGCAGCCGCGTGCCGGGCGCCAGTCCGAGATTGCGGATCTGGAATGCCACGCCCTCGGCGAGCTGCTGATATAGCGGGCGGCGGTCGCGCGGATGCAAAACCACACATTCCAGCGGCCCCACACCCTTGTTCTTATTGACCCCATCCATTACCATAACAATAAGGCCAATGAGTACAATTAGTCAAGTACACGAGAGCGCACAACCGTTTGAGATCGTCGCGGTGAGCACCGCTGCCGACATCGAAGTGGGCGTGCGGTTTCGTTACGATATGAAACTCGAACTCGACATGGACGTCAGCGGTCTTTTACCGGACTGGGCAGAGCGCGAGACACGGTATTTCGTGGGTCGCACGACGACGGGCGGCGCGCAGTGGCACCTCGCGCGCATCGGCGGCGATTTCGTCGGTTCATCGTGTGCGTATGTCGACGATGGATGGCATTCCACGCTCGTGCGCCGATCCGCGATCGGCTGGATCATCGGGGTCTACGTAAAGCCGGAATTCCGCGGGCGCGGCATCGCCCGCGCGTTGAGCAGCGCATCGGTGGAATGGCTGCGCGGATCCGGGTGTAAGAGGGCGAAGCTCCACGCATCCCCGTTCGGGCGCGGCATCTACGAATCGCTCGGTTTCACCAACTCGAACGAGATGGAACTTACGCTCTAACGAAAGTCAGCGTTCGTTTTGAGGCGGATCGTCGGGTCCGGGAGTTTCCACTTGACCGGGTAGACGCACGGTGAATTTCCGTCTGCGCATGTCTGGCATGCCTGGTTTGGCCATCTCCATCCCGGCGTTGCGGATCGGCATCTCTTTGTCGTAGACTCTGCCGATGTGCCGCAGGTCGAGCGATGGCTTATCGAGTTCTGCATCTGGGGTCATGTGACGTCGAGTTCCTCGGATGCGCTAGTTGTGCCTATGAAGGGGCCGACTTCATGTCGGCCCTCGTGGCGATGTAGGGCGGACCATGAAGGTCCGCCCTACATTGGGAAGCGTAACCATCGGCACCACAACGTCTATGGAGGCGTCATGAAGAAATATACGGCGGAATTCGTCGGCACGTTTGTCCTGGTGCTCGTCGGCGTCGGCTCGGCCGTCCTCGACGGCAAGGCGCTCGGGCCCGTCGGCATCTCGCTTGCGTTCGGTCTCGCACTCGTCGCCATGGCTTATGCCATCGGTCCGATCTCGGGTTGCCACATCAACCCGGCGGTGACGATCGGTCTCGCGGTCGCAGGCAAATTCAAGTGGGCTTCGGTGCCGGGCTACATCATCGCGCAGATCGTCGGCGCAATCGCCGCGTGCGGTGTGCTGCTCCTGATCGCGGGCGGCGTCGCCGGCGGCTACGATCCGACGTCAACCGGATTTGCGGCCAATGGATTCGGAGACCATTCGCCAAGCGGCTACGGCACGCTGGCGGCGTTTCTCACCGAGATGTTCTTCACGTTCGTGCTCGTCCTGACGGTGCTCGGCTCAACCTCAGATAAAGCGCCCGGCGGCTTCGCCGGCATTCCGATCGGCCTTGCGCTCGCCGTGACGAACTTTGCCGCGATCCCTGTGACCAACGCCTCGATCAATCCGGCGCGCAGCATCGGGCCGGCGATATTCGTCGGCTCGTGGGCGCTGTCGCAGCTCTGGCTGTTCATCGCCGCGCCGATCGCGGGCGGCATCCTCGCGGCAATCGTCTACATGATGATGCGGGAGTAAACCCCGCACCGCTCGCGAACCAGGTCATCCCGTGATTCACACGACCGAAGCGACCGAACTTTCACAAGATGAGCGCCTGCGCTATCGCCGGCATTTGCGTTTGCCCAATGTCGGACTCGAGGGCCAACGCAAGCTCAAGCAGGCGCGCGTCGCATTGATCGGCGCCGGCGGGCTCGGCGCGCCTTCGGCGCTCTACCTCGCGGCGGCGGGCGTCGGCACGATCGGTATCATCGACGACGATGTCGTAGATGCGACGAACCTGCAGCGCCAAGTCATACACTCGACGGCGACGATCGGGCAAAAGAAAACTGAGTCGGCTGCTCAACGCATTCGCGAACTCAACCCGCATGTCAACGTCGTGCAGCGCGATGAACGATTGACTACTGAGAATGCCGTTGATTTTGTGCGCGGCTACGACATCGTCGTGGACGGCGCGGATAATTTCCCGACGCGGTACGCCGCAAGCGACGCGTGCGTGATCGCGGAGAAGCCGTACGTGTATGGTGCCGTCTACCGCTTCGAAGGCCACGTGTCGTGGTTCGATGCGCGCACAGGGCCGTGTTACCGCTGTTTATTCCCGGAAGCGCCGCCCGCCGGTCTCGCGCCCTCTTGTGAAGATGCGGGCGTGCTCGGCGTCGTGCCCGGAATCATCGGCCTCCTGCAAGCGACCGAAGCGATCAAGGCGATCATCGGCATCGGCACGCCGCTATCCGGGCGACTTCTCGTGTACGACGCGCTCGACGCGTCGTTCCGCGAAATGCGCGTGCGCAAAGATCCGGCGTGCCCGGCATGCGGCGAATCATCCACGATGCGTGCGCCGCTCGGTGCGGCCGACGAGTGCGCGAGCAACGGCCAGAGGAGCGAAAACGTGCAACAGACCCCGTTCGACGTCCAACCGCAAGCGGTGAAGGAGCGTCTCGATCGCAAAGACGCGTTCGAATTGCTCGACGTGCGCGACGAAGATGAGCTCGAGATCGCGGCGCTGCCCCACACGATGCACATCCCGGCGCACGAAGTCGCCGAACGTGTGGCGGAGATACCACGCGATCGAGACGTCGTGATCTTCTGCCACAGCGGCGGCCGCAGTTCGCGCGTGACCACGCTGCTTCGCATGCAAGGTTTCGAAAACGTGTACAACATGAACGGCGGCGCTACGCGCTGGTCGACCGAGATCGATCCTTCGGTGCCGAAGTACTGACGATCGGTGCCTTAAACCGCGGCAGCCGTTCCGAACCAGGTAGTCAGCGCGTCACTGAGGCCCACCTGGGTTCGCTCTCCCACCCAAGCGACGTATCCATCGGGCCGGATCAATAGGGAAGCGGGAGCAGGAACCCGGCCGAGCACCGGAAGTTCCCACACACCATCATATTTGGCGTCTATCAGCTGAACGCGATCGGACCATGGAGTGATGTCGAAGCCGCCTTGCTCACCGAAGTTGAGCAGCACCGGGCGAGCATCATGCAGCAGGGTGAAGAACCGAAGCGAGCCGTTGGCAGTGACCACGTCGAGATCGGGCATACGGCGTCCGAGAAGCGGGTGCCCTTCGCCTAGGTCGTAGCGAATGTCCAGACCCGACATCATCGCGGCGAATCGCTTGCGAGGCTCGTCCAGGCTAAGAAGCTCGCCGACCGTGTCGCGCAGGGCCTTCGTGCGTTCGTCTGGGCGGCGAAGCGCGATCGACGCCATCGTATTTTGCAGAACGCGGGCAGCGACGGGGTGGCGCTCGGCATGGTACGTATCCAAAAGGCCTTCCGGCGACATCCCCTTGACCACCTGGGCCAGCTTCCATCCCAGATTCATCGCGTCTTGAACGCCCGTCTGGAGGCCCTGTCCACCATCCGGGGCATGCACGTGTGCGGCGTCGCCGGCCAACAGAACTCGCCTATCTCGGTAGGTCGCGGCTTGCCGAGTCACATCTGTGAACCTGGAGATCCAGGTGGGATTGTGGATCCCGTAGTCAGTTCCGCATGCGGCGATGAGCGCCGCTCTGAGATCGCGCAGTGTCGGTTCGGTCGTGGCCCCGATGTGTGCTTCGGTCACCATGACCCGCGTCGGGCCCCCATTCTGGTAGACCACCTTGCCGTCGCGGATCTCGTACTCCGCCTTGCCAAAGGAATGGATGCCAAGCGCGGTGTGGTGGATGCCCAATTCCGGCTCCTCGGTCATCTCAACCTCGGCGATCAGGCTGCTTGTCGTAGGATCCCAGCCGGGGAATTCGATGCCGGCGGCCTTACGGATCAGACTGCGTCCTCCGTCGCACCCAACGAGATATTTCGCGCGCAGTGACTGGCCGTCGGACAGCTCGACGTCGATGCCGGTATCGTCCTGCGAGAAACCTATCGCTTCCCGACTACGATTGATCGGCACCGACAGCTCGCCGACCCAGCCGGCCAGGATACGTTCGATATGGTTCTGCCACAGTCCGAGCACGTAGTTGTGCCGCGTGGGGAAATCGCCGATGTTCAAAGTGATCCCAGCGAAGCTTGCGGCCTGAACCACCTGCCCCTGAGCGAGGAACCGATCGGCTATTCCGCGCTGATCGAGAACCTCGATGGTGCGCGAATGCAGACCGCCCGCACGTGAACCGGCTAGGTCCTGGGTGGCGCGCCGCTCGACAATGGCAACGTCGACGCCCGCCAACGCCAACTCGCCCGCCAACATCAGGCCTGTCGGGCCCGCACCCGCGATCAAGACATCCGCGCAGTCGACGTTCGTCAAGCGCAGTGACTTTCCGCGCGAAAACCGCCGATCATGGCGAGGGCCAGCCCTTCATCGATTTAGCGAATGGGGGCATCGCAAATGTCGCGGTGCATTGCGCGACATCGAGCCCTTTGGCTGATCCGGCGCGCACGAATTCGACGATGAGGCGTTCCGTGCACGGCGTGTCGGCGGCGTGGCCGCCCCCTTTGACGAGCACCTCTCGCGCGTTTGGAAGATAGCGCAGAGCTGCTTCGCCGTAGCGCGGCGGCGTACCAGGGTCGTTGCTTGAAGAGATCATCAGAACCGGCAAGCTGCTATGCACCGGGTCGTTGAAGCTGGACGGCATCGGCGGCACGTTCCAAACCGAGCACGCATGTTGCTGCGCTCGGATGCGCAAGTCTCCGGCAAACGAGTTTACGGCCGCATCCGCCACTTGCTTAGGATCGATGAACGGCATCCAATCGGCGCACGAGTACGATAGATTGGCGCCGAGATCGAGCCCCTGGTTGATCCCCTGCGTCACCGTGGCGATCATCTGCCCCAGCGGGGCATAGTCGCGGCGATCGGCGCGATCGATGACATAGGGCAGATAGGCCGCGCCTTGCGGGGCGTACAGCGTGTGGCGGATCGCGTCCACGAACACCGCCTTCGAAAGCTGCACGGTCTCGGTGCGCTTCGTGGCCGGGTTCATGACGGAAACCGGCA
>JABCYQ010000006.1:0-115000 GCA_013290125.1 Vulcanimicrobiota bacterium | reverse complement strand
TCACGGCCAGCCCGGAGCTGTGCGCCGTCGTCGATGTCGACGGACTCATGCTCCCAGATCCGTGGAACGATGAAGACGCTCTGCGGCTGCTCGCGATCGATCCCGACGACGAGCTTCCGCTTGCCGAGCGAACAGCCGCGCTGGCCGCGGTGCCCGTCGAAGCAGCTGCGGCTGGAACCGAGGCCGCGGTCTTCACCCTCGGCGGACAGTACTACGCCGTCACCGTTTCAGCCGTGATCGAATTCTTCCGCGATCTCGCACATGCGCCGGTCATCGCCCACGGCGGGCGGATCGGCGTCTCGCTCGTGAACCGCCGCGGCGACGCGCTTGCGCTCTACGACATCAAACCGCTTTTGGGTCTTGCGCCGGCGCCGTTGCCGGCGCGCGTCAGCGGCATAGTCTTGACGCACGCGGGCGTCCGCATCGCGATCGCGGTCGACGGGCTCGTCGGCCTCGAATCGCTGGCGTCGTCCGCCGATATGAGTTACCAGCCCGGCCGTTTCACGTTTTCTGTCCACGCGAGCGCGTACGGTTCGGTGCAGTTACTGGATGTGGCAGCGTTGCTCGCAGCGCCGCAACTCGTGCTTGGAAGTGAGGGTTCGTCTTGAACGGTCTTGATATCTTACTTGCGGAGAAGTCGCTCCGCCGGAAGATGCTCGTCATCTTCTTGTGGCTCGCCGGCATCACGCTCGTGCAGATCGCGTTGGCCGTCACGCTGCCGCAGATGATCTTCGATTCGGAGAAGCAGATCACGGATGAACTGCAGCCGATCTCGGAGTCGGCCCAAAACGTCCGGCTCGACGTGCTGCAGATGATCGGCGGCGCGGCGCAGTGGGGACTGACCGGTAAGACTGATGACCTCAGGCTCTACGATGACGGCAAGGCAAAGTACGCCGCCGACATCGTCAAGTTGTCGGGCTTCGGCGAGAACAACGGCGCGCTCAAGAACGACATCCAAACGCTGACAGAAAACGCGAACGACGAGTCCTCGATGGTCGAGAACATCGTCACGAGCGCTGAAGACGGTTCGACGTCCGTGCGCCAAGCCGTGGCGGGCGGGTTCGTCGAGGAGCGCACGAAACTCCAATCGTTCATCCAGGCGCAAGACAAACTCACGCAAGCGATCGCCAACCAGGGCGACGCGCTGAAATCCAACGCTCAGCATCTCGTCTGGGTGCTGATCATGCTGCTCGTGCTCACGTCGTGCCTCGCGCTCGCCGTGGCCTTCTACATCGGATATCGCACGGTCAAGCAAGTGAGCGCAGCCGCTGGCTTGCTCTCGAAGACCGCAGATCTGATCGCTTCCGGCGACTTCACCGGCAGAGTGGACATCAAGACCGAGGACGAGTTGGAAGAGCTCGGCGCAGCGGTCAACGACATGGTCGAGAAACTCGGCGGATCGCTGCAGCAAGTGCAGCAGGCCGTCAACGAGTCGACCGTCGCCGTCATGCAGATCGCGACGACGGCGCAAGAACAAGAGCGCATGACGACCCAGCAATCGGTCGCCATGAGCCAGATCTCGCAGACGATCCAAGAGCTCAACAGCGCTTCGCAGAACACCTCGGCGCAAGCCGAGACGGTCTCTTCCAAGTCCATCGAAAGCGCCGAGATAGCACGGCGTGGGCGAGCGGATGTCGAGACGAACGTCGCGATGATGCTCAGCTTGCGCGACCGTTTCCGGGCAACGTCCGACCGCATCGCGCACCTATCCGAACAGATCGCGCAGATCGGCACGATCACCCGCACCGTCGCGGACTTCGCCGCCCAGACCAACTTGCTCGCGCTGAACGCCGCGGTGGAAGCGGCGCGCGCCGGCGAACAAGGCCGCGGCTTCGCGGTCGTGGCCGCCGAGATCCGCAAGCTCGCGGATCAAAGCAAGACGGCGACGGAGCGTATCGACTCGCTGACGCACGAGGTCCAGCGCGCGTCAGACGAATCCGTCATGGCGATGATCGAAGGCAGCCGCAACGTCGATGAGAACGCGAGTCACGCCGCCCAGACTGGTCAGGCGATCGCCGAGATCATTGAGACGCTTCAGCACACCGTCGATTCCATGCAAGAGATCGCGCTTGCTGCCAAACAGCAGTCCCAGGGCATCGAGCAGGTGACGCAAAGCATCACGTCCATCAACGCCGCCATGCGCGACACCGTTGCAGCGACTGGTCAGACGCAGGAGGCGACGTCGAGGCTCAATGACCTCGCGCTCGGACTCAAGCGGCTCGTCGCCGCGTACAGGATCTGACGGCCGGCGAAGGATTCGAACGACCGATGGAAATGACGCCGCAGGAGCTTGCTGAGCTCAAGGGCATTTTCCGTACAGAGTGCGACGAACATCTCGGCGCGCTCAACGGATTGCTCATGGCGCTCGAGCAGGATCCCGGAGACGCGCAGACGCTTAACGAGACGTTCCGGCGCATCCATAGCGTCAAGGGCGCAGCACGGATGGTGGGTTTCGCCGGCATCGAAGCGGTCGCGCATGGTCTCGAAGCTCTGCTCGCGCAAGTGCGTGACGGCGCGCGGCCCCTCACGAAGGAAGTCCTCGCGCTGATCTTTCATGGCGCGGACGCGATGACCGATCTGATGAACTCCGGCACGGGCACGGGCGTGGCGGAGACGTCCGTTCGCGCGATGCTGCTTCGGATCGCTGAATTCGACGGTGGCTCGATCGTGGTTGACGTCGCACCAAAGAATGGCGCGTCGACAAACGGCAAGTCGGCTGCCAATGGTAAGCCTGCCGCCAACGGTAAGCCGGCCGCGAACGGTAAGCCGGCCGCAAACGGCAAGTCCAAACCGGCACGGAAGAACGGCAAACGTGCGGCCGTCGCGCAACCGAACCCGGTCACCGCGTTCGCACCGCTCGACAAGCCGTCTGCTCAAACCGAACCCGCCGTTGCCGCTGATGCGCGGCCAGTATTCCGCGACGACATAGCCGGCGATACGGTGCGCGTCGGCGCGGATAAGATCGACCGGCTCATCGCCTTGCGCGGCGAGCTGCTCCGACAGTTCGCAGCCGATGAGAGCGACTTGGAAAAGCTCGGAGCCGTGGCATCAAGCGTCGCCGCGGCTATGGACGCACTGCGCGCACATCTCGGACCGCAAGCGGCCGCTGGCGCAACGCAACTCTTCGACGATCTGCAACGGCGGCGTCAGGAACTTACCGATGCCGCGGCGCAAGTGAAGGACCGCGATCTCCGGCGCTTCAGCCTGCTCGAAGACTTGCGCGATCGTCTCGCCGACCTGCGCATGCTTCCTGCGGCGACCGTGCTGCAACCGCTCGCGCGCATCGTGCGCGACGTCGCGCTGCTTCAAGAGAAACAGGCCGATCTCGTCATCTCGGGCGGCGACGTCGCGCTGGATAAAGTCGTCCTCGAAGCGATCAAAGAGCCGCTGATCCATCTCGTGCGTAACGCGGTCGCGCACGGCATCGAACTCCCGGAAATCCGGCTGCTCTCCGGCAAGCCGTCAAAGGGCACCGTGCGAGTCTCGGTCTCGACCGGAACTTCGAGCGCGACAATCACTGTGGAAGACGATGGCGCGGGAATCGATGTCGAGGCGGTGCGGCGCCAAGTGGTCGAGCGTGGTTTCGCGACCACCGAAGAAGCGGCGATGTTCTCGAGTCAGAAGCTGACGCAGTACCTTTTCAAACCGGGTTTTTCCACGGCGCAGACGGCCGACGAGATCTCAGGCCGCGGCGTCGGTTTGGACGTCGTCGCCGACCGCGTGGCGCAGCTTCGCGGAAGCTATCTCGTGGAAAGCGGCTCAAGCTCGGGCACGCGCTTCGTGCTGCGAGTGCCGGTCAGTCTGCTCACCTCGTCCGTTCTCGCCGTGCGTGCAGGAGCGACCGAAGTCTATTTGCGCCAGACCGATATCCATGAAGCGGTCCATATCAAACCCGAACAAGTGGTGAACGTCGAAGGACGGATCACGGTGACGGTGCGCGACGAGATCATGCCCGTCATTCCGCTCGCGAGCATCGCCGGCGGACCCGCGCAAGTCTTCTTCGGACGCGATGGCGTCGTGCCCGCGATCGTGATCACGGACGGCGAACGTAAGGCTGCTGTTGTGGTCGACGCGCTTGCCGGTCTTTCGGAAGTCATCGTCAAGCCGATGCCTCGTCCGCTCGGCCGGGTGGCGGGCGTCGCCGGCTACGCTATCTCACTGTCGGGTCAGCCGCTCTGCGTGCTCGATGGCGAAGTGCTCGTGCGCAACGCACACGACCGGGGCGCGGCTGGCGCGATCGTCCACGAGAAGACGAATGTCAAGCGCCGGCTTCTCATCGCCGACGATTCGCTCACGACACGCACGCTGCTGCGCAATATCATGATCAGCGCGGGCTACGAAGTCGAGACCGCGATCGACGGCGTGGATGCGTGGAACAAGCTCGCAGGCGCTTCCTTCGATTGCATCATGAGCGACCTCGAGATGCCGAACATGTCCGGCTGGGAGTTCTGCGAGCGCATCAAACGCGATCCGCGCTACTCGTCGATGCCGGTCGTCCTCGTCACGTCGCTCTCCAAAGAAGACGAGCGCCGCCGCGGACTCGAGCTCGGCGCGGATGCATACATCGTCAAAGGTCTGTTCAACGAAACGCAGTTGCTCGAGACGGTCGAACGGCTGGTCGCGTGACGAAAACGCGGTGGGCACGCGTGATGATCGTCGAAGACTCGCCGGTCGCAGGCCGGATTTTGTCCGAAGGCATCGCGCAGGACAATCGGCTTGCTGTGGTCGGCATCGCGACAACGGTGCGCGACGCGATCGAGATGTTCCATCGGCTGCAGCCTGATGTGATCACGCTCGACCTCATGCTTCCGGACGAGAGCGGTTTACGGGTCATCCAGCGCGTCCGTCATTCGCGGCAAACGCCGATCATCGTGATCAGCACGCTCGGCGCTGCAGGCACGGAGTCGTTGCCTTTCCTCGCGCTCGCCGCCGGCGCGGCCGACGTCATCGTTAAACCGGCGGGCGATGAAAACGAGCTGCGCGCGTTCTTCCCGGATCTCAATCAGCGCATCGTAACGCTTGCGCTTGCTCACTCCGTGCCGACGCACGAATCGGCGGTGGAGGTCGCGACGAACGGCGCAGTCCGGCCGCAACAGCCCGTCGCGTCGAGCGGCGGTCTCGAGTGCGTCGTCGTCGGTGCATCGACCGGCGGTCCGCTTGCACTTGTGGATTTGTTGACGGGACTTGGCCCCGACTTCCCGGCGCCGGTCGTCATCGTGCAACATATCGCGGCGCCGTTCGTCGAAGGCCTCGTGCGCTGGCTCGACAAGGAGACGCCTATGCGTGTGACGCTTGCTGAAGACGGCATCCTTCCGGCCAAAGGCCGGGCATATGTCGCGCCTTCGGGCACCGATCTCGTATTCGGGCCCGGCGGGCGGCTGCGCGTCAAGGCGGTCAGCACCGAGCGGCGCGCGACCGCGCCATCGGCAGACGCGCTGTTCACTTCGGCCGCAGACACGTACAAATCGCGTTGCGCGGGCGTGCTCTTGACGGGGATGGGTAGGGACGGCGCCGAGGGTCTGCTGAAATTGCGCACGAAGGGCGCAAACACGTTTGCACAGGACGAGCGCAGCTCGACCGTATTCGGAATGCCGGCGGCGGCAGGACGGCTGGGAGCCGTCGAAGCATTCGCCGAACCAAGAGTCATCGCAGGGCGCCTGCGAAAACTGGCTGCTCGACACGAAAGGATCACCTGATGAGCCAGACCGTGCTGCTCGTGGATGACAGCGTAACGCAGTCGTTCGCGTTGAAGCTCGCGCTGCAGCGTGCGGGATACCGCGTGCTGACCGCTCCTGACGGGCGCACCGCGTTGAAGATGATCACAGCGGAGACGCCGGATCTCGTCGTCGCCGACGTCATCATGCCGATGATGGACGGATACGAGTTGTGCCGTCAGATCAAAGATGCGCCCACGACCGCGCAGACGCCGGTGATCCTCATGAGTGGACTTGGTGAGACGCACGACCAGTACTGGCGCAAACATGCGGGCGCCGATCTCTACGTCGCGAAGAGCGCCGACGCGAGCAAGCTCGTCAAAGCCGTCGAAGATCTGCTGACCGGCAAAGCGCCGGACGCAGAGGGCCTCGGCACGTAGTTCCTTATTCGTCGGGCGAATACTGAAGGGGCCGACGCTAGTCGGCCCTCGTTATTTTGTTTCGTAGTAGGGCAGCTTCACATACCCGTTTGTTCGAGCACGACGGAATGGGGGCCGACGAGCGTCGGCCCCTTCAGCGAGTTACGATTTTGCGGCGGGGCGGGTTTCGCGGAGCAGCGCGTCCGCGTGGCGCAGCGCTTCAGCGGCTTGCTCGTCGCCCGCCAACATACGGGCGATCTCGGTGCGGATCTGCGCGCGCTCCGTCAATCGATTGGCTTCGACAAACGTCTTGCCTTTACGGACGTTCTTGGTGAGCGCGATATGCGTGTCTGCGAACACCGCGATCTGCGCGAGATGCGTGACGCACAGAACCTGAACGCCTTTCGCGAGATGATCGATGCGCGAGCCGACGCGACGTGCCGCTGCGCCGCCGACGCCCGCGTCGATCTCATCGAGGACCACGACCGGGTGCGGGTCGACGTGCGCGAACGCCATCTTGAGCGCGAGCAGCAACCGCGACAACTCTCCGCCCGATGCGGATTTTGCGATCGGGCGTTCCGGCTCGTCCGGATTGAGGGCGGCGAAGAACTCCACGCGATCTGCGCCGCCGGCGCCGATGCCCGCTGGGCGAGCGTCGACTGCACAACGGAACGTCGCGCCTGGGATCGCCAGTTCGCGGAGTTCTTCCTGAACGCGGCTCTGCAATGTCTGCGCGGCCGCTACGCGCTCTTTTGTCAACTTCGCCGCCGCGTCTTCGAGAGCCGCGCTATGCGCGCGCCGGGCTTTTTCGAGCCGTGCCGTTTCCTCGTCCCGCCGCTCCAGCGTCTCCGCCTGTTCGGCAAATCGCGCGCCGGCTGCGATGACGTCGGCCGCTGAACCACCGTACTTCTTGATCAGATCTTCGATTAGCGCGATGCGGTCGGCGACTGATTCAAGATCGCCCGCATCCGCCGCCCCTTCTTCTGCCAACTCCGTGATCGAAGCGGCGACCTCTTGGGCCCCGGCCTGCAGATCGCGGATGGACTGCGCCGCAGCGGCGAGTTTTTCGCCGTACGAAGCGACGTTGTCCATCGCTTTCGCGGCATGGCCGAGTCCGATCACGGCGCCGCGATCCGCATCGTCCAGACGCTCGAGCGCATTGCCGATCGCCTGAGCGATCTTCGCCGAGTTTGCGAGCATCGTCCGCCGTTCGTGCAGGCGTTCGAGTTCGCCGTCGACCAGCGCCGCCGCGGCGATCTCGCGCGCCGCGAATCGCGCGTCGGCGAGCAGGCGCTCGTGGCGCGCGCCTTGCTCGCGCAGCTCAGCAAGCGCAGCGTCGACGGCGGCAAGGTCGCCATGCGCCCGCGCGCATTCGGCGCGCAGTTCCACGACGCGCTGCCCGGCGAACGCGTCGAGCAGCGCGAGATGTCGCGCCGGCATGAGCAGCTGCTGATGTTCGTGTTGGCCGACGATGTCGAGCACGATGTCGCCGAGTTCGCGCAGCTGCGTCGCCGTGGCCGGACGCCCGTTGATGCGCGCGGACGAACGGCCTTGCGCGGTCACCTCGCGGGAGATGACGAGCGGCGCTCCCTCGTCTGGGTCATCGCCGGCAAAGGAATTCTCGGCGAGCCACGCCGCCGTAGGATCATCGACATCCAATTCGACGAACACCGCCGCGCGCGCCGCGCCGGTCCGCACGATGTCGGCCCCGCCCCGGTCGCCGAAGGCGAAGCCGAGCGCGTCGATCACCATGGACTTGCCGCTGCCGGTCTCGCCGGTAAAGACGTTGAGGCCCGCGCCAAGCTCTGTCGCGGTACGTTCGATCAGGCCGAAGCCCTCAACCGTGAGCGAGCGGAGCGCGCCCTTAACGGCTGCGGTCGTGGCGCTCATGAGCGTCCGCTTCCAGCGTGCGCTTGATCGACGAACCCCAGTGCAGCTTGCGCTCGAGGACGTGAAAGAAAAGCCGAGTATCGGACGCGACGAAGCGCACCGGCCGTGCGGCTTTCAGCACCGTGACCACGCTGCCGCCCGGCAAATCGAGTTCGTGGCGTCCGTCCGCGAAGAGCTGCGTGCCGGCACCGCCGCGCGGTACGGTCACCCGAATGCGTTCGTCCGAGCGCACGACGAGCGGCCGCGAGAACAGCGTGTGCGGGCAGATCGGCGCGAGCGCGATCGCTTCGAGCCGCGGCGCCAATATCGGTCCGCCGGCTGAGAGGAAATAGGCCGTGCTGCCGGTTGGGCTTGAGACGACGATGCCGTCGGCGGGAAGATCCGCCACGCGCTCGCCGCCGATCTCGATGCCGAACGTGAGCGTGCGGCCGTGCTGCTTGCGATCGATATGGATGTCGTTGAGCGCGAAGAACGTGCGCGCGTCGCCGGCGACCGTGGCCTCGAGCGCGATGCGCTCTTCGGTCTCGACGCCCTCGCGGACGATGCGCGCAAGCCCCTCGCGATAGTCGCGGCGATCGAAATTTGTCAGAAAACCCATCTGCCCGAAATCAACGCCGAGGATCGGGATGTCAAGCGGCGCCGCTAGATGTGCGCCCTGCAGCAGCGTGCCGTCGCCGCCGAACGAGACTAGCAAGTCTGCGCCGTGAGGAAAGTTCGGGGCCGCAGTCGCGCCACCAGCCACTGCGGCTGCATGATCCGCGCGCATCTGCACCGTGGCACCGCCGTCCGCCGCGACCTTCACCGCGACGCGAGCGGCCTCGATCGCCGCCGGCCTATCGGCGTCCACGAATAGCGCGAGATCCTTCACGACGCGACGACTCATCGCGCGAGCGCTTCGTGGGCGCGTTGCACCGCACCCGCCGCATCGATCTTCGATGCATCGGCGTGGACGATCTCCCTAACGTCGCGAATCGCACCGAGCAGAAATTCGATGTTACCGGCTGGGCCTTTGATGGGCGAATGCGTGAGACGCACCGCGACAAGTCCGACCGATCCCAAGCTTGATACGACCGCTTCAATGGCGCTCACGTGGCTGGCCGCATCGCGTACGACTCCGCCTTTCCCAACCGCGCCGCGACCGACTTCGAATTGCGGCTTGATGAGGGCGATAAGCCGGCCGCCGGTCTCGAGCGCTGCAGCGAGATTCGCGCCGAGTTTGGCGATCGAGATGAAGGAGACATCGACGCACGCGAATGCGAAGGGCGCGCCAAGCGCCGCGACATCGGCATGGCGGAAGTTGCAGCGTTCGTGGACGGTGACGCGCGGGTCCGTGCGCAGCTTCCACGCGAGTTGGCCGTAGCCCACGTCGACAGCCGCGACGCTTGAAGCGCCGCGCTGCAAAAGCGAATCGGTGAAGCCGCCGGTTGAGGCGCCTACGTCGAGGCAGCGCAGCCCCGCGACCGTCCAACCGAATTCGTCAAGCGCCTTCTCAAGTTTGCTGGCGCCGCGGCCGACGAATCGCTCTTCATCTTCAACAGCGATCGACTCGTCGGCGGAAACGAGGCTTCCCGCTTTGCGCTCCTCGCTGTTTACGCCGACGCGGACCTTACCCGCTAGGATCAGCGCTTGTGCGCGGCGACGCGAGCACCCGATCTGTTCTGCGACCGCGACATCGAGGCGCCGTTTCTCGTCAGGACTCTTCGTCAGATTCGTCGTCCTCGCCAGAGTCGTCGAGCGCTTCTTTGACCTGCACTTCAGCGTGCGCGAGCTTGTCGCGGCAGAGCTTGGCGAGCTGAGTACCTTCCTTAAATAGCGCGATCGACTCATCGAGGCCGAGATTGCCGTCGTCGAGGCGTTCTACGATGACCTCGAGCCGCGCAAGTGCCTTCTCGAACGTGGGCGCTTCGGAATCCGCAGCCTTATCCTTCGCTTTGGTCATTCGTCTCCTCGATATCCGTAACGGCGGCGCCGAGCGCCCCGCGTCGCAACGTCACGCCGATTCGCCGGCCGATCGCCGTGGCGCCGGCATCCGTCAACACTCTGCCGCGCTCGTCGTGCACGATCGCATACCCGCGGGCTAACGTCGCGCGCGGCCCGAGCGTTACCAACTTTGCGGAGGCGACGTCGAACGCATTGCGGCGGCGCGCGAATCCTCTGGCGGCGGCGTCAGTAAGACCGCGTCGCGAAGCGGCGTTTTCCACCCGCGCGGTGTCCAACATCCGCGGTCCGGCAGAACGCATCCGGATAAGCGAGTCTTCGATACGCCGACGCGCGTCGCGGAGCCGGCGGCGTGGATCGCTGCGCCGCAAACCATCAGCGAGACTGTCGAGCGTCTGTGCCGCCCCGCCGACGAACGTCTCCGGCGCTAAGAGCAGTTCGCGCCGCAGGCGTGCGAACGCGTCGCCGTTCTCCGCAAGCGATCGCTTCAACGCGCGGGCTAGCCGACTAGAGAGCGTCACGAGAATGCGGAGCTGCGCCGCCGTGTCGAGCGTGATCAATTCCGCGGCTGCCGTCGGCGTGGGCGCTCGCAGGTCGGCCACGAAGTCGGCGATCGTGAAGTCGGTCTCGTGCCCGACGGCGCTGATCACCGGACGCGAGCTCGCCGCTATTGCGCGCGCCACGAGTTCCGTGTTAAAGGCCCAGAGATCTTCTATCGATCCGCCGCCGCGCGCGACGACGACGACGTCTACTGCGAGCCGCCCAGCTCGGCGAATCGCACGTGCGAGCCCGGGTGCTGAGGCCTCGCCTTGGACCGGCGCCTGCACGAGGATCACTTCCACATGTCCGGCTCTGCGGCGGCAACATGTGAGGAAATCTTGCAATGCGGCGCCGTCTCGGCTCGTCACGATTGCGACGCGGGTTACAAACGACGGCAGCGGGCGCTTGCGATCGGCTTCGAACAGACCTTCGAGCCGCAGCTTTTCCTTGAGCCGCTCGAATGCGACATGCAGTGCGCCATGCCCGACAAGCGCGATGTCGTCGACGGTCAGCTGGAATTGGCTGCGTTCTTTATATATAGAGACACGCCCAAGCACTTCGACGGCGGTGCCATCTGCGATCGGCATACGCATGCTCAGGAGCGTAACCGTTGAGCTCCACGCGACGCACCTGACCAATCCGTCGGCGTCCTTGAGATTGAAGTAGACGTGCCCGCTGGGGTAGCGCTTGCATTCCGAGACTTCGCCGGTCACGCGCACGCGCCGCGGGAAGGCGGTGACGAGCGCCATCCTGACAGATCGGCAGAGGTCGCCCACCGTCATCGCCGGCTCGTCAAACAACGAAGTTGCGCGCATATACCTTGCTACGGCATTTTATGTAGGGCGGACCTCTACGGTCCGCCGTCGGACCGTTTACGTCGCCACGGTCTCATTCGGCGATGTCTGCGCCGGGGACGCGGCGGAGCATCGGGATAGTCTAGCTCCGCCGCTCGACTTCGGCGGCTTCCGCCGCCTCAGACGCCCCGGCTATCGACATCGCCCTGATCCCGTGGCGAGGTCCTCGGCTCGACGACCATCGCACGGCATGCCCAAAAGCGAGGCGTTGAACGAGGCGCGAAGCCATGGAGGGCGAGAGCGCCGAAGTGAATCGAGCGACGAAGCGAGCTGGATGCGAGCGAAGGAGCGTCCTCGCGGGGCATGCCGTGCGATGGTCGCTAAGGTGGGCCGACTCACGTCGGCCCCTTCAGCGAATCACGAAGGGGATGGGTTTGGAACCGGGGTTGGTGTGGACTGCCATTCCGGCTGCACGACATCATCCGCCCGCGGTCCGATCTGCATCGCGTTCTTTCGCGCGATGGCGGTGCGCACGGGTTCGCAGAAGCCGAGCGGCGCGGTGCCATTGAGGAAGTACTCGGAAACACCGCCCTGTCCGGGAAGCGCGCGCCGATTCTGCCCCGGACAGACGCGCGCGGTCTCGACGTCCGCCGGCGGCGATCCGAAGTCGATAGCCGGCACTCCTTTGAGTGCGGACTTCATGAACGATGCCCAGATGCGCGCCGGCACGTTGCCGCCGTAGGATTCATACATCTTCGAGTAATCGTCGTTGCCCACCCAGACGGCCGCGGTGAGTTGCGGCACGAAGCCCACGAACCACGCGTCGCGGAAATCCGATGTCGTTCCGGTCTTGCCCGCTGCCGGCCGGTCGATGATCGCATTCGGATAGCCGGTACCGGCTTGGATGACGCTCTCCATCAACGACGTCATGATGTACGCCGTGCCGGCACTGAGCGCCACGCGCCGGTCCGGATAGCGGGCGTCGTAAATCGTGGAGCCATATTTGTCCGTGACGTAGCGGATGGCGCTCGGTGGCGTGAACACCCCGCCGTCTGCGATCGTGGAGTAGCCTGACGCCATGTCGATCGGCGCGACCACAGCCGTTCCCAGCGCAAGCGAAAGATCGGGCTCGAGATTCTCCGTGATGCCCATTTTGTGCGCGTAGTCGACGACGTTGTCGATGCCGATGTCTTGCGCCAGCTTCACCGCGACGACGTTACGCGACAGCGCAAACGCGCGCCGCAACGTCATGTTCCCCAAAAAGCGGTGATCGTCGTCCGTGGGGCTGTACTCGCTTCCATCGCCCGCCGGAAATGTGACGGGCGTGTCGGCATAGATCGACGAGACCGGAACACCGCGATCGACCGCCGCCGAGTACACGTAACCTTTAAATGAAGAACCGGGCTGGCGCCTGGCTTGCCACGCGCGATTGAATTGGCTCTTCGCCGAAAACCCGATGCCGCCGATCATCGCTTTGACCTCGCCCGTGCGCGGGTCTTCAGCCACGAGCGCCCCCTCGTGCATGCCGTAACCCTCCGAGAGGCCCTCGGCGACGCCTTGGGTCACGGCTTTCTGCGCGACATTCTCCAGCCGAGTGTCGAGCGACGTGTAGACCGTCAGTCCGCCGTGCAGCAATTGGTCAGGCGAGAATATCTGCTCGAGTCTTGCGATGACGTACGTGGTGAAGTACGGATACTTGTACGCTTCGACGCCCGTCGAACGTGCGCCGACCAAGTGCAGCGGCGCGCCCGCGGCCTCATCGGCTTGAGCTTGCGTCACGTATCCTGCGGCAACCATGCGGTCGAGGACGTGACTCTGGCGATCGCGTGCGGCCTGCAAGTCCGCGTACGGCGAGTACGCGGACGGTGCGGCGACGAGCCCGGCGAGCATGGCGGCCTCGGGCAGCGTGAGCTTGGAGACGTCCTTTCCGAAATACGCATGACTAGCGGCCTGCACGCCGTATGCGCCGGCACCGAAGTAGATGAGGTTCAGATAACGCTCGAGGATCTCGTCCTTCGTGTAGTAACGCTCGATCTGCATGGCGAGCAACGCCTCTGAGATCTTTCTGCGGATCGTCTGCTCGTTGGTGAGGAAGAGATTTCGCGCGAGCTGCTGCGTGATTGTGCTCGCGCCTTGCCTGATCTGCTCGTGGCGGTAGTCCGCAAACGCGGCGCGCGCGATGCCGCGCAGATCAACGCCGTGATGTTCGTAGAAGCGCTCGTCCTCGGTCGCGACAATGGCTTCGCGCATGACCGGCGGTATCTGCGTGATCGAGACGTAGACGCGATCCTTGTCGTAGAGACGCGCGAGCACGGTGCCGTCGCTTGCGAGCACGCGCGTCGTGGCCGCCGGTTCGATGTCGGAAAGCCGGTCGATGCTCGGGAGATTGCGCCCGTAGTCGTCGAAGATCACCGCTGCAGCGATCGCCGCGCAGATGATCAATCCGGCGATCACGAGGGCCGTCACAGCGAAGAACGTCTTCATGTTCATGCGCCGTTCGTCTCGAGGAGCGGCGCGCCGGCATCGGTCTCAAGCGCTCCGCGCGCCGGCGATTTCGCAAACGCGTCGAGCACCGCATTGACGTACGCGACGCTCGCGTCGCTCGACATGCGCCGCACCAGTTCGACCGCATGGTTGATGACCGTGGTCGCGTCGACGTCCGGACGATTGCGCAGCTCCCACGCGCATAGATCCAATACCAGTCGATCGACGCCGGGCAAGCGCGCCATCTTCCAGTGGCGCAGGTGCGGCGTCAACTCGGCCTCGATCTCAGTTTTGCTCGCAAGAGTTCCGCGAACGAGCTGCTCGACCACGGGCCAATCGGTGGTGCGCGGCGCGTCGGCGCGCTTGTCCATGGCGGGATATTCGGGCTCGTACGGATCTTCTGCAGCGGCTAGGTCACCGCGGCCGAAGACGCCGACCTCGTCGCGCGCTTGGACGAGGACGTCTTCGAGCGGCATGTTGCCGATGTCCACCGCGTAGAGGATCTCAAGCGCGACGCGGTGCTCTCGCCGTTCAGCCGCCATGCGAGCCGACGCCGACGGGCTGGCGCGCCAGCACTTCTTCGCGCAGCCACGTCACATGCGTGCGGCCCGCGATAAAAGAGGGATGGTTCAAGATGCGCTGGTGCATGGACGTCGTCGTTGCGACGCCCCGCACTTCTATCTCGGCGAGCGCGCGCCGCATGCGTGCGATCGCCTCCGCGCGATCGCGCCCGGCGGCTGTGATCTTCGCAAGCATCGAGTCGTAGTACGGCGGTACGTCGGAACCGCTATAGATGTGGGTGTCCACGCGGATGCCGGGACCGCCGGGCATCAGCACGCTTCCAAGCTTGCCGGCGGCCGGCGTGAATTTGTTGTCGGGGTCTTCGGCGTTGATGCGGCATTCGATCGCATGGCCGCGCGGCCGGACGTCTTCCTGCCTGATGGTCAGTCGTTCGCCGGCGGCGATGCGGATCTGCCATTTCACGAGATCGACGCCGTAGACGACTTCTGTGATCGGATGCTCCACTTGGATGCGCGTGTTCATCTCCATGAAATAGAAGTGTCCGTCTTCGGCGACCAAGAATTCCAGCGTGCCGGCGTTCGTGTAATCGCACGAGCGCGCAGCACGGACAGCGGCCTCGCAGAGTTTGGTGCGCACGTCCGCATCGAGATGCGGCGCGGGCGCTTCTTCCAATAGTTTTTGGTGCGACGGCTTTTGGACGGAGCAGTCGCGCTCGCCGATGTGGATGACGTGGCCGTATTCATCGGCAAGCACTTGCACTTCTATGTGCCGCGGGTGCACGAGCAGTTTCTCGATGTAGACGCCCGGGTTCGCAAACGCCGCCAGCGCCTCGCCGCTCGCAGCGGCGATACCGGCGCCGAGATCCGCGTCGCGCCCGACGATGCGCATCCCCTTGCCGCCGCCGCCGGCCGTTGCCTTGATGAGCACCGGATAGCCCGCCTCGGCGCAGAACTTCTTCGCGACCGCCAGCGATTCGATGATGCCCGATCCCGGAATGACCGGTACGCCGGCTTCCAGCATGCGCTGTTTTGCGCTCGCCTTGTCGCCCATGAGCGAGATCGCCGGCGCCGGCGGACCGATGAACTTGATCCCGTGCGATGTGCAGATCTCGGCGAAGTTCGCGTTCTCCGACAGAAAGCCGTAGCCGGGATGGATCGCGTCAACGCCCGCGACTTCCGCTGCGCCGATGATGTTCGGCACGTTGAGATACGAGCGCGCGCTCGGGCCGGGACCGACGCAAAACGCCTCGTCGGCATACCGGACGTGCAGCGAGTTGCGATCCGCTTCCGAGAAGATCGCGACCGTCTTGACGTTCAGTTCGCGGCACGCGCGGATGACGCGCAAGGCGATCTCGCCGCGATTGGCGATCAATACTTTTCCGAACACGTCAGATCCGCGGCGGCTCGATGGCAGCGGCGCCGTTTTCGGCGGGGACAGGCGCTTCCGGCTGCGGCGGCGTCTCGCCGCGCTCCACGACGAAGAGCACCTCGCCGAACTCAACCGCCTGGCCGTCCTCGACGGCTTGAGCGACGAACCAGCATGGCGACGCGGCGGTCACCGGGTTGCGCAATTTGAGAGCCTCGACGTATCCTAGGACGCGATCGCCCTCGATGCGCTCGCCGAATTCAGCCACCTGCGGCGCGGAGCGAAAGACCCCGACCGTCTCGGCGTTGATCGTGTCGTATGCGCGGCCGGGCTCGCCTTCTTGGAAGCGCGGCACGTGACCCGGACGCGCCGCGGTCGAGCGAGCGCCGTCAGGATTCTTGTGCGCGGACTTTTCGAGCGTCACCCAACCTTCGGGTGTTCGTACCCGAATTCGCATGAGCGGCGTCTGAGCAAAAGCCTTGGCAAGCGGAGCGACGCGCATCGCCACGAACGAAGCCAGCTCTTCGGAAGCGGCGCCGTCGCTATTTTCGGTCACGCGGCGTTCTTTCGCCTCGGCTCCGCAATGCGCCTGTTGTGGGCGCGCGGCCGGAGACCACGATCGACCGCGCCGAGCGGATCACTTCTTTCAAATCGTGCCAATCGGCGCGCATCGCGGCGACGCCTTCATTGAATTCCCGCTCGCCGAGCAAGTGAAACGACGAAAGGTATTTCTGTTCGACCCGTGCGAGCAGCGACTCCGGCGGATCGCGCAGTTCCATGACAAGCGCCGACGTTCGCACGTCGTCGAATCCGGCAAGCTGCAACTCCGCTTCCAAGCGCTGCTGACTCGGGAAGCGCGCGAGATCGATCGCGGCCATCGACGGAAAGTATCGCGCGAATTCCGATTCGACGAAATGCCGGTGCGGAAATGTCGCCACGGTGAATACACCGCCGGGGACAAGCGCGCTCTTCACCCGCGTACAGAGCTCTCCGAGCTCGAGATACTGAACGGCGTAGAAAGCGGTGACCGCGTCAAACGTGCCTTCGGGCAGACCTACATTGGCATCGACGCGCACGTATTCGGGTGAGCGCCATCCGGCGTGCGCGGCATGCGACATCGCTTCGGCCAGCATCGTCGCGCTCTTGTCCGTGCCGGTGACTATCGCACCACGTGCGGCAAGTTCTCGAGTGAAGCGGCCGGTACCGCAACCGACGTCGAGAACGATCCTGCCGGACACGTCGCCGAGTGCGCGCAATGCGGCGTCGAGCACTGATCGGTCGAACGCTGAAAATGGACGTAGATCAGCATAACCGGTTCCCGCTCCACCCGGCGCGTCATAGTCGAGCTGCGGCGCGCGCGCGAGATGCGCGGTGCCTGCGATCCGGCGAACGCCGGCTTTCTCAAGCGCGGGCAGCGCGGCGAGGAGGTCGCTCACGGTTGCATCAGCGCCCGGCACCATCACGCCGCCAGCGATCTGCGCCAGAGGTGCGAGGGCGAACGCGCGACGCGAAAGCTCGGGATGGGGCACAGTGGATTGCGGATCCGATGAGCGCAGCGAACCGTAGAGCAGCAGATCGAAGTCGATCGTGCGCGGACCGTACCGTTCGCCGCGGACTCTGCCCATGCTCTGTTCTAAGTCGAGCAAGTCGGCGACTAACGCCGGAACGCTTCGATCGGTCTCGATTTCGACTGCCGCGTTGACGAATGACGGCTGATCGATCTTCCCCCACGGTCGCGTGAGATACAGATCAGAGGCGGCCGTTACGCGTCCGACGCGCTCGAGCGCGCTAAAGCCCTCGCGGACGTATCCCGCTGAATCGTCGAGGTTCGACCCGATCCCGATATATGCGCGTACCCGCATCATCTCGCGCGCGCGAGTTCGACTTCGGGCGTGGCGCCATCTAAGAGCGCCGGCTTGCGAACGCGGATGCGCGCGCTGCGCACGCGAGCGTCGACCATGATCGCGTCGATGCAGGCGGATGCCAACGACTCGAGCAGCGTGAACGATCGCTGCGTCACGATCCGCCTGCATGTCTGGACGATCGAATCGTAGTCCACAGCGTCATCTAACGCGTCTCTCGCAACCGCCGCGGCGACATCGATGACGATCTCGACGTCCACGTCGATCGGTTGCGGCCGATCTTTCTCGCCCGGATTTGCGCCGTGCCGGCCCACGAAATGCATACCGGTGACTCGGATGATCGCTTCCATGCCGGCTCAGGGCCTCGCGATCGCATCGGCGACGGCAACGACCGTCGCCATCTCCGCGACGTCGTGGACGCGGACGATGTCGACCCCGGCACCCACGGCGAGCGCGACGGACGCAGCGGTGCCGAACGCTCGCCGCTCTATCGGCAGGCCGGTCAGATGACCTATGAACGATTTGCGCGATGTCCCGACGAGCACGGGATAGGGCAGCGCTGACGTCACTTCGCGCAGCCGCCGGAGAATCTCGATATTGTGACCCGCGGTCTTGCCGAATCCGATGCCCGGATCCACGATGATGTTGCGCGCCGGCACGCCGGCCGCTTGCGCGTCACGCGCCGATCGTTCGAGCGACGCGATCACTTCGGCGACGACGTCGCCTGGATAGTCCGGCGCGGCGCGATTGTGCATGACGATCAAGGGGACGGCGCTCTCGGCCGCTGCTTCGGAGATCCCGGGCAGCGCGCCCCAGACGCAGTTGATGATATCGGCGCCCGCCTCGAGCGCCGCGCGCGCGACTTCGGGTTTGAACGTGTCGATCGAGATCGGTGTACCGACGGCCGCTCGTACCGCACGTATCACCGGAATGACGCGCCGCAGCTCTTCGGCTTGGTCAACCGGCACGTGACCAGGTCTCGTCGACTCGCCGCCGATATCGAGGATGTGACAACCGGCATCGACAAACGAACGCGCCCGCTCGACAACCGCGCCGAGGTCGTTCAGCAATCCGTCGCCGGAGAACGAATCGGGCGTCGCGTTGATGATGCCCATGAGATACGTGCGCGTGCCCCACGCGAATGTCGCGCCGCGGATCGCAAGCGGCGCGAGCGATTTCAGATCAGACCGGAGCACGGCGTGAACCGCCGACGTTTTCCAAGAACCACTGACGCAACTCGCCGACCAGATACGTCGATCCGGTGACGACGATGAGATCGTCGGCGCCGGCGAGGCGTCGCGCGACGGCGAGCGCTTCTTCGCAATTCTCGACGACGCGCGCCGAGAGCCCGCGCTCCTGTGCGATCAGCGCGAGGTTGTGCGGACGGACCGGGCGCCGATGCGATTCCGGGAATGTCGTGAAGACGAATTGCGCCGGCAATCCATCCCACGCCGCGATCATGCCCGGTGCGTCCTTGCCGTCGGCGATGGCTGCGACAAACGTCAGGCGGCGGCTGGGAAAGTGGCGTTCGAGCGCGTTCCGCAGCGCCAAAGCCTTTTCGGCGTTGTGCGCGATGTCGAAGACCAGCGCGGGCCGCGATGGATAGTATTCCATCCTGCCTGCGAGGCTCATCGACTCCAGCCCGCGTCGCACGTCAGGTTCGGAAAACGCAAGCTCGGACTTGATGCGCTCGCATGCCACGATCGCGGTTGCGGCGTTGAGCAGTTGGAATCCGCCGAGCACCGGCAGTTCGAAATCGTATACGCCAAGGTCCGTTGCTATCTTCGCAGGCTGCCCGAGCGGTCCGGGCGACGACGGCGACTCGATGTGCGCGACTTCCTGGACGATCGTGAGCTGGGAACGCTGGCGCGCCGCGGTCTCGCGGATCACGTTGAGCGCATCGGGATGCTCGGCTGCCGTGACGGACGGAATTTTGTCTTTGATGATGCCGCTCTTGTCGGTCGCGATCGCGGCGATCGTGTCGCCGAGGACTTCCGCGTGATCCGTGCCGACGTTGGTCAGGACCGAGACGAGCGGCGTGATGACGTTGGTCCCATCGAGCGTGCCGCCGATGCCGACCTCTATCACGCCGACGTCGACGTGCTCCTCGGCGAACATGCGAAACGCGAGCGCTACGAGGATCTCGAAATACGATGGCCTGCCCCATTCGGTCGACGCCATGGCGTCGATCGCGGGCAGCATGGTCGACAACAGGTCGGCGAAGCGCTCGTCGCTGACCGGAACGCCGTCGATGCGGACGCGCTCGGTTACCGAATGCAAGTGCGGCTTCGTGTGCAAGCCGACTTTGAAACCGGCGGCTTGGAGAATGGCCGCGCACATCGTCGCGGTGGAGCCTTTGCCGGCGGTACCGCCCACGTGGATGGAGCGAAAGCTGTTTTCGGGATTGTCGAGCGCATGTAAGAACGAACGCATGCGATCCAAGCGGCCGGGATAGCGGCGCGAGAGACTCTCGTTCGTCGCATTTTGGAGGAGGCGCATGGCGCCGCTGAAATCCATCGAGCCGCGGTCCCTTTTTAGATGAAGTCGTCCGGCCCTACGCCGGTCCGGTGTCGTGTTCGCCTGAGTCGCCGCGCACGAGCTCCGTCGCGTGAGCCAGCACCCCAGCGATGAGGGCGAGCGTTTCGCGCACCGCGCGCGGACTTCCCGGCAGGTTGATGATGAGCGTGCGTTTTCTGACGACGGCAGTGGCGCGCGACAATATCGCCGTCGGGACCTGCGCGACGGCGGCCGCGCGGATGCGCTCGGGAATCCCGGGGACGGCGTAGTCGCCGATGTCGCTCGTCGCCTGCGGCGTGACATCCCGCGGACCGAGTCCGGTGCCGCCTGAGGTCAGGATGAGATCGGCGATAGCCTGGTCGCACCATTCGCGCAAGGTCGCGGCGATCGCCGCCCGGTCGTCGGCGATGATCGCTTCACGCACGATCGTCACTCCCTGCGGCAATCCATCGCGCATCGCCGGCAGACATGCGTCGGCCCGCGCTCCCGATGCCGCTTTGTCTGAAAGCACGAGCAGTGCGACGCGCATCAGCGTTTGAAGGCGCCGCTGCGGCCGCCGCTCTTCTCGATCAATTCGAGCCGCTCGATTGTGATCGTGCGATCCAGCGCCTTGCACATATCGTAGACCGTGAGCGCCGCGATGGCCGCGCCGGTGAGAGCTTCCATCTCCACACCGGTCTTGCCGGTGCACGCCGCGCGGCACTCGATGCGAACGGCATCGCGACCTTCGAAGACGATCTCCACGTCCACGGAGCTTAGCGGCAGCGCGTGGCAGAGCGGTATCAGTTCTGACGTCCGTTTTGCCGCGCTGATGCCGGCGACCCGGGCCACCGCGAGAGCGTCGCCCTTCTTCAGCGAACCGGCCTTCAACGCGCACCGGGCTTCGACGGACATCCGCACGAGCGCACGCGCGACCGCCACGCGCTTTGTGATCGGTTTTTCGCCGACGTCGACCATGCGAGCGCTTCCGTCGCGGGTGACATGCGTAAGAGCCGCTTTGCGCGACCGCACGCGCGGGCTACGTTCCGTGACGGATGCCGATCACGCCGAGCATGAACAAGCCGCACGCCCAGCAATAGACGGCGAACGGCGTCAGCCGGTGATCGCTCACGAAACGCATGAAGAATCGAATGGCGACCAGGCCGCTCAAAAATGCGACGATCGTGCCGACCGCTATGACGAGATGCGACTCCGGCGCCGCGCTGAGGCTTGCGATGCCGGACATCGTGGCGCCGGGTTCGATTTTCCCGTGCCCGAGAACGCGCGGCAGTTCGAAGATCGCAGCCCCGAGAATCGCCGGGCCTGCCATGAGGAACGAGAATCGCGACGCTTCCTCGCGCGTCAAGCCGGCGAACATGCCGGCGCAGATCGAAAAACCTGAACGTGAACCGCCCGGGATGATGCCGGCGATCTGACTCAAGCCGATGAGAAAAGCTTGGAGCCACGAGAGACCTGCCGCGCCTTCGTACGTGTACTTCGGCTTTTTCGGTTCCGGAAACCACATGCGTTCGGCCGTGTCGTCGGGCGCTGCCGCCGGTCGCGCTTCAAGAGTTTTCGGCTGGCGACGGCTCAACTTCTCCGTCACGAACAGGACGATGCCGGTTACGAGCAGCACCGCCGCGGCGACGGTGGGATTCGCGAACAGCGGATCCACGCTCTTCGAAAGCAGTTTGCCGCCGATCGCGAGCGGCACGAAGCCGACGATCACGAGGAGCGCGAGCCGCTCGTTCGGCTCAGCGAAACGAGTGCGGACACCTGTGATGAGACCGCGGACGAGCGCGGCGTAGTCCTGCCAGAAGTAGACGAGCACGGCGAGGAACGTGCCGAGGTGAAGCATCACGACGAACGGCAGGCTTGGAAAATCCCAGCGGAAGAGGTACGAGAGCAAGACGGTGTGGGCGGCGCTGGATACCGGGAAGAGTTCGGCGATGCCCTGGATGATGCCAAGTCCTATCGCATGGATGATCTCATTCACGGGTGGCCTTTTCCGCACTGGGGCGGGCGTGAACCTCCGGCGCAAGTCCTAATATGTAGACGAAGCTCGCACACTTTGACCTGACTGACCCCTTCAGACGCCCTTCACCCGATCTTGAATTCGTAAACGATAAGATATTGCGCTGTCACAGGCTTGCCGTCGCGCAGCGGCGCGGTGTACAGGCTCGCACGTGCGGCGGCAAGTGCAGCCGCATCCAACGCGGCGTTTCCCGATGACTCATCGATCGCCGCGTCCAGCAGCGAAGCGTCAGGGCCAATCGTGACGCGCACGATAACTGTGCCTTCGATGTTCTCTTGAAGTTGGAGTTCTGGATAGTCCGGCGTTGCCTTGTAGCGGAAATTTGTGTCCTTCATGGGCAGAGCCGGTTCCGAAGTCGGCGGCGGGATCGGCTGCTCGGTCGGCGGCGCGGAAGGCGCCGTTGTTCCAACAAACGGCGTCGCTATCGGTTGCGGCGAGAACTGCGCCTCGACCGCACCGGACGTAGCCCTCGACGTCGGATTTATTCGCGGCGGATGAACGGGCACCGGCGGCGTGGTGATTCTCGGCGTCGGTGGCGGCGGTGTGGGCCGCGGCGTCGGCGTTGGGCTAAGCCTTGGCTTCGGTGTGGGCGAATCAAGAACGATGATCTGCGGCGACGGCGTCGGCTGTGCCGTGAATTTAGGAAACAATCCCGAGCTTGCGCCTCCCAACAGCATGTGCACGACTGCCGAAAACGCGATAAAGCTCACCGAAAGCAACACGAGTGAGTATCGTTCGCGGCGCGAGAAAAGTGGTGGCGTAAGTTTGCTGCCCATGATACGAGTGCGTCGTATCTGGTCGCGGAAAAGTTCAAGTCCGAACGCCGGCTTCTCTTACCGGAGTGGCCGCCTCAACATCCGCCGCCGCTCGTGCCGATCGAATTCCCGATCGGGGCGGCGTCGCTCGCCCATCGCGCGCCTTTAATCGTCCCCTCGAGTCCGCCGACGGAATCTCTGATCGTCGCGCCCGCCCCTTCGTTCATCGCGAAATGCGCGACCAGACCATTGGCCGGAGCGGTGTGCATCGCGAAGAGCGATCGGATGTCGGAACCGGCGAGCGGGCGATCCCAGATCATGATCGGTCCTATCGCGCCGTGCAAATAACTCGTGAGTTCCTTCGAGGCGATCCGGAGCGGAGCCGATCCGGGTTGCGGAGCCGGGTCAAGCGACGCATACGAATCGGTGTGCCGCAACAGGCCGTCCTTATAGATCGACACGGTGGCTGCGGCGCGGTCGATGACACCGACGACTTGCATCCATTCGCCCGCTTTGATCGGGTCTTGGAAGTAACTCCCGCAACCGCGGCCGCCTGAGGCTTTGAATACGTAGAACGAAATGCGGTTTTGGCGCGGTCCTGGACGCGTGAGACTGTACATCCGGAACGTCCACTCTTCGTCGCCGCTCACCCCTTTGCCGAGCCAGTGGACGTACTGCTGCGATGGGAGGCTTCCGTCGGTCTTCGAAAACGTGAGGCTGTCGGGCCGCATCCACACTGCGACGGTAAGTCCGGCCGAACCGATGCTGAAATTGTGACTACTCGGAACCTCCACGACAGCGGAGTTGCCGTCGAAGGTCAGATAGGTCGTCGGGGCGGCAGGGGCGGAGTGCACAGGCGCTGGGCCAGCGCCCAATAGGCTCAAGCCGACCGCGGTAAATATCAATCGTCCGAAATTGCGCCGGATCGTGCGCACTATCCGTCTAGTTTGAATTCGTAGACGATTTTATATTGTTGCTGCACGGGTTTGCCGTTTACCATGTACGGCTTATATTTGCTGGCGCGCGCTGCGGCAAGCGCTGAATTATCCAATAAGGCATTTCCAGAGGACTGGTCGATGGTGGCGCTCACGAGGGTGCCATCCACACCGATCGTCACGAGCACAACCGCGGTGCCCTGAATGCCCTGATCCTGAGCGATTTGCGGGAAGTCGGGCGTGGCCTTATAGATGAAAGCGGCGTCGGTCGCTTCGATCGGACCCTGTGGCGGCGCCTCAGTGGGAGCGGCCGTGGGCGCTACGGTGGGTACTGCCGTGGGCGTGCCCTGTTCGTTGCCGACGGGCGGCGGGGTGTACGCCGCTTCAGCGGGCCCGCCGGTGGTATCCGTTTGCAGCTGCTTCACGACGTTGAGCTTGATGTGCACCGGCGGCGGCGTGTTCTTCGGCGGCGGCGGTGTGGGCGTGGGCGGCGGCGTGGGCGTGGGTTTCGGCGTGGGCCGCGGCGTGTGGATCATGGTCTGCACGGTCACGATCTGCGGCGGCGGCGTCGTCTCCACTTTGAACTTCGGGAACATCGTCTCGGCCCAGCCGCCGACACCGAAGTGCACGAGGACGGAGAACGCGATGAACGCGATCGATAGAATGCCGACCGAGTATGCTTCACGCTTGGTGAAAAGCGGCGGGACCGTTTGCTTTGCGGTTTGCGGGCCGCCGGCTGAGATCGACACCTATGCGAATCCTTTCGCCAAGTCAGTTCTGGTTGTTGTCAGCTGAGCCGATGATCTTGTTCGCCAATCCGAACTTGTCGAATCCGGCGGCCTTCGCATCTGCCATCAGCGTGAGCACGGTGCCATACTTCGCGGTGGGCGCCGCCTTGATGATGAGATCGCCCTTGGACGAGTATTGGAATTGCTCGAAGAGATCTTTCATCTTCTGCGGGAGGTCGGCTTTTGCGATGACCTCGGCGCCGACCTGGACTTCATCATGAGGATTGATGATGATCACGAGCGGCGAGTTGTCGACTTTGATCTTGTTCTTCGCAAGCGGCACAGGCGGCGGTTTCAAAAGTGAGGTGAGAATCATGAAGATGATCAGCAAGACCAACAGCACGTCGGTGAACGGCGTGATGTTGATGGTGGACATGACATCTTCTTCGGGCCCTGAGCCGATGAGCGACATGCTGCGCCTCTCCCGTTCTTATTCGGTCACGAAGCCGACGTCGTCATCGCCTGCTTCGCGGGCGGCGTCGAGGATTTTGATGACGGTGTTGTAGCTCGCGGCTGAGTCGGCAGTGAGCGCGATGTGCGTGAGATAGCCCTGCGCCGCGTGCGCTTTGTGATAGGTGATCGCCGACGCCATGTCGTCGTAGATCCGCGCTTCGCTCGTCCTGCGGCCGTCGATGTACACGACGTTGTGCGCGTTCACTTCGACGTCGATCGGATGTGTCTGGACGTTCTTCGGATTCTGCGGCTGCGGCGGCGAGTGCTTGGGCAGCTCCTTCTGGAATCCGGGCGGCGCCGCGAGCGCCGCGAGGATCATGAAGATGATGAGGAGCACGAGCAGCACATCGGTGAACGGCGTGATGTTGATCTCCGCCATCACATCGGTGTCTTGCTTCGCTGATGTCAGGCCCATGGTGCGCCTCTCTTGCCGACTGACAGTACGGGACTAGTTCGTGCCCGGTCCCGCAGGTTTCGGCGAGGGCGCCGGCGTTGAGTTCGGGCGAGCGGACGCGCCGGTCGGTCTGTACAGCTCAGTCGGGATCGGCGCACCGGAATTGTGGAAGTGCAGCATCTCGGCGAGTTTGTTGGCGGAGACGATCATCTCCTGATTGTACGCTTTGATGCGCGACTTGAAGTAGTTGAAGAAGATCACGGCGACGACCGCGACGGCCAAGCCGGCTGCGGTGGTGACGAGGGCTTCCGAAACGCCTGCCGCCACGACGGCCGGCGTTGAGTTGCCTTTGAGCGCGATGTCGTTGAACGCGCGGATGATGCCGAGCACCGTTCCGAAAAGTCCGACGAACGGCGCGATGACGGCCACCGTGCCGATGATCGAGAGGTTCGCTTCAAGTGTGTTCAGCTGTTCGAGCAGCGCGATCGAAAGCGCGTCGGAGATATCCGCGCGGCTCTTCTCGTGGCGGAACAGACCGAACTGCAGGATCTTCGGCAACATGCCGCGCTCGCGATCGCAGACCGCGATGGCGCCCTTGATGTCGTCTTTCGAGACGCGGTCGCCGATGTCGCGCAACAGTTGGCTCGGGTTCGAGTGCTGCTTCGAGAAGAAGAACAGCCGCTCGAAGACGATGCCGACCGAGAGCACTGAGAGCACGAGCAGGGCCCACATGGCCGGGCCGCCGTGATTGAGAAAATCGTAGAAGGCGGATATCGGATTGCTGCTATCCATAATAGACTCTCGTACCCCTTATGCCGATTTGGCTTGAAGCGACGGCGACGCCGGCAGATAAGAAAACGCAATAACACAGAAGGCGGGCTCGGAGCCCGTCCGATTTGTGCCGCCCGGGTTTACACGGCTCAACGTTAGTCTCCTACCACGATTCGTAGGCTTTCTATAACGATTTTCAGCCGACGAAACCGAACAGCAGTGCGGCGCGTGGCCGCCGCACTACCCTGGCCCCGACGCGCGATTAGTCGCGTCGGTGTGATCGACGCCGGGCATATCCGTGCCGTTGATGGTCTTGTAGTAGTTGACGACTTGGGTGATGCCCGCCGTGTTGTTCTGCGCCTTGAATATGGCATACGCCTTATGCAGCGCGTCGTTCGCGTTGTCTTTCTGGTGCTGATCCGCGCACGCGATGGCATATGACTCCCACGCGTTCGCGTTGTTCGGATCTGCCACGGTCCCGGCTTTGGCGTACTTGAGCGCATCTGCCGAGTAGTCGTTTTTGTCCTTGCTCGCGTTCAATAGCATGTTCGCGATCACGGTGTTGTAGTAGGAGGCGTTCGCGGGCGACGCCTTGGTGGCGGCGTCCAGCGCCGCCTGGATCTGGTCTGTCTTACCTTGGGCTGCTGCGACTTTCGCGATGCCCAACTGCGCGTCGCCCGATTGCGGACTCAGCGCCAATGCCTTCGCGTATGCAGCCTGGGCAGCAGTCCAATTCGACATATTGATGTAGGTGTCGCCGAGCGCGCTCTCCCACTGCGGGTCATTGGGTTGAATCGAGATGAGTTGCTGCAGCGGCCCGAGAGCCTGGGTGTACTGGCCCTGCTGGACGTAGTAACTGTACTCGACCTGATACGGGAACGGACTGCTCGGCGAAACCGATTTGGCCTTTTCGATATTGGCCAGGCCACTGGTCTTATCGCCCGATTGTATCTGTGCGTTGCCAAGCTCGGAGAGCAAGCGCGCGGTGACGAACGGGGTTTTATGATCGTCGAGCGCCGATGCGGCCGTCAAGTCGGAAAGAGCGGACTGCCACTGGCCGAGAGAGATCTCGTCTTCACCGACTTGCATGCGGTAGACCGACTGCTTCGGATCGATCCTCGCCGCTTTCTGCGCGTACGGCAAGGCCACCGCCGCCTGACCGAGACCTTGCTGATCGAAGGCGTAGCGGAAATACGCCGCAGCCGCCGTCTTCGCTAGATCGCTGTTCGGATTGATCTCGAGCGCTTTGTCGAACGCATCCACGGAGCTTTTGAACTTCGTATCATCCGTCTTGGCCGCGATGCCGTCGTTATAGTACGCAAGTCCGAGCCGCGACCAGAGGTTCGCGTTGGACGGATCCAGCGAGGTGCCGGCGCGCAACGTGGCTTCGGCGTGGGCGTAATCCGGCGGCTGCTGCATCTGCAGCAGGTCAGCGAGCTGCACGCGCGCCGACGAGTTGCGGGGACTTGCGTCCACCACCGATTGCAAGTCGCCGATGCTGCCGGCGTTCTCTTCGACACCTTGCAGATCGAACTTGTAACTGACGTCGTAGAATGCGGTCATGGGCGTTGAGCCCTTCATAGCTGGAGTGTACTTCGACGCTTTACACGCGGCCAGCACCGCCGCATCTAGATCTTTGTGGCCCGAAGATTGGAATATGGTGAAACTTTTCGGAAGGCCGTTCGCGCCGACCAGTACCTTGATCTTGACGACGCCCGTTTCACGGGCCGCGCGTGCGGTATCGGGATAGATCGGCCGAACCTGGCCGTTTGGAGCAAATTTTGGCGGATAGTAATATGAAGGGGTGTCTGCGCTAGAGGCGGCGGCGAGGCCCGCTAGCAGAGCGATGCTGCCTAAGGCCGCCGCAAGGGCGCGCTGTATTTGTCGCATGTGTCTCCTCACCGTGAAGGCTTACGTGGGGGAGGTATTCCCGGCCACTTCGGTGCCGCAACCGCCTGGCGGGCGTCGGCACTACCTATAGATACGCGAGCAGGTGTGCGAGTCGTCTCACAAACGCTTCGCGGTCATCCTTTGTATACCCGCCGCCGTGCTTTGGCCGCGCCGGAAAAGATTCGCATTAATGTGCGCCAGTCGCTTCTCCGCAGCGCGGTTTCGATACCGTGCACTTGCTTGGCAAGTCGCGCAACGGAACGCAAGACCTGCGTCCGGTTTGCCTCCAATCCCGCCCGCCACACGAGAAAGCGCGATGACGCTAGCCGCGTGGTATCGCGGTAGCCCGGGCCCGCGATCCTCGCCCACGATCGCGGTGCGTGGGGCGCAACCGCTAGCGCCAGAGCGGTCGCGGCTAATTGGGGCAACGCGCTCAGCGCGGCTACTGCTCGATCGTGCGATTGCGGATCCGTGCGTACCGGCTCCATCCCGAGCAGACGCGCAAAGCGCGTCGCGGCGGTCCAGGCGCTTGCTCGTCCAGGCTGAGGCGGCGCGTACAACGCGAAAACGCGTCGCTTCAATAACCTAGCGTCTGCCGCAGCCGGGCCAGAGCGCTCGCTTCCGGCGATTGGGTGCCCGACGACAAACCGGACCGTGGGCCAGCGTTTCAGCATGCGAACCGCCTGACGCACGACTGGAACTTTCACCCCGGCGCAGTCGATGATCAGCGCACCGGGCTCTGCGTGCGCGAACACCTCCGGCAACTGTTTAAGGATTTCGTCGAGCGGAGCGGCGAGCACGACGATCGCCTTATCCGCGACGGCCGCCGCGAGCGACTTCGCGCTACGGTCTATCGCGCCGCGACGCTTCGCGGTTCGAAGCGCTCGCCTGTCCGGATCCCAACCTTCGACTGTGGCTCCGGCGGCGCGAGCAGCAAAGCCGATCGAAGCGCCGATGAGCCCGGTGCCGAGAATCGCTATGCGCTTAGACTGACGCTCGCGCATCGGAAGCGACCGGCTTGCCGACCGCCCGCGCGACCGGCCGCACCGCGTCCATGAGCAGGGCGAACTTCGCGAATGTCAGCGATTCGAATCCGTCTTTGAGCGCTTCGCTCGGTCGCGGATGGACCTCGATCATCAAACCGTCCGCACCGGCTGCGACCGCCGCCCGCGCCATCGGGGTGACGAGTTCCCATTTACCCGTCGCATGACTTGGATCCACGACCACAGGCAGGTGGCTTAACTGCTTGACGAGCGGTACGGCATTGAGGTCGAGCGTGTTGCGCGTCGCCGTCTCAAACGTGCGGATGCCGCGCTCGCACATGATCACGTCGTGGTTGCCGCCCGCGTAGATGTATTCTGCCGCGAGCAGCCACTCTTCAATCGTGGCCGAGAGGCCGCGCTTGAGCATCACCGGCTTGCGCGATTTCGCGACTTCCTTGAGCAGTTGGAAGTTCGCCATGTTGCGCGCGCCGATCTGGAGGATGTCGGCGTTCTTCTCCACATCCGGCACGTCGCGCGGATCGAGCACTTCGGTGACGACGGGCAGCCCGGTGAGCGCGCGCGCCTCCGCCAGAATCTCTAACCCTTCCTTACCCATGCCTTGAAATGAATACGGCGACGTGCTCGGTTTGAATGCGCCGCCGCGAAGCATGGTCGCGCCGCACGACTTGACCCACGCTGCTGTTTCCAAGAGCATGGTTCTACCTTCGACCGTGCATGGACCCGCGATCACGTGGACCGTGCCGTTGCCGAACTCGGCGCCATTGGGAAGTCGCACGATCGTGTCGGCATGCGCGCCTTCGCGGCTCACCAATTTGTAGGACTTGCTCACCGGCATGACGCGCTCGACGCCCGCCAGGCTGGCGAGCTGCGCCGCGAGCACGTCCTTGTTCTCGCGCACGCCGAGCACGCCGATGATCAGACGTTCGGCGCCTTGCGACACGTTCACGTCGAAGCCCATCGCCTTGATCTTGTCGACGACCGAACTGGCTTCTGCCGCGCTAGCGCCGCGCTTGATGACGACGATCATGGTGCCTGCATTGGCTAAATACTGCGCAAATCCGGCCGGAGCGCCGCGGCGCCATCCAAATAGATGTGTCTTATGTCTTCGGGCGTGCGATCGGTGTTGAAAAGAACGAGCACGCGGACGCATGCGGCGAGACCTCCGGGCACGTCCATCTCGTGGCTGCAGAGTAGCGGCACGTGCGTCCAACCACGCGCGCGAGCAGCCTCCGCCGGATACGCGGCGTTGAGATCGGCGCTCGTCGTGAAGAACGCGGCTGCCACCATGTCCGGCGCCAGATCGTTCGCGCGCACTATCTCAGCCAACAGCCGCGCTGTGGCGTCGAGAATCGCGCCGCGTTCATTCTTCGCGGCGGTGATGGCGCCGCGGATGCCTCGCACGACCATATCGCGCGAGCCTTTGGAGATGATGTGGGGCGGACCTCTACTTACCGGAAGTGGCCGACGCTAGTCGGCCCACGTTACGTCGGCCTGGGCCGACTAGCGTCGGCCCCTTCAGAATTTTGCACCGCTTTTCTCAGTTTATCCAGCGCGGCGCGTTCGGCTGCGGTCAGCGGCCGCCACTTGCCGGGTTTCACCACACCAAGCGCGATCGGGCCGAACGAGACCCGCGCAAGCGCGATGACCCGCAATCCTTCGTTGGCACACATGCGTCGGACTTGACGATTTTTGCCTTCGCGCAACGTGATGAAAAATGTGTGCGTGCCGTTCGCGTTGCGCCGAGAGGCCGTAGCGCCAAGCCGCGTCAGGCTTGCCGGTGGCGGTTCGTTTGCAACGGTCACCTTGTAGCGTTTCTCCACTTCATGCGATGGATGAAGCAGCGCCTGCGCGAGCTCGCCATCGGTCGTGCACAGCAGCACACCAGTTGATTCGGCATCGAGCCTGCCCACCGGAAACAGTCGCCGCCCTCGCGGCAACAGATCTGCGACAGACCGCCGGCCGCGCTCGTCGCTCATCGTCGTGAAGACGCCGACAGGCTTGTGCAAGACGATCGTGAGGTGTGGGGCATCCGGCTTCACCACGCGTTTGCCCGCGACACGCACATCGTCGTGGGCGGGATCTATCAGCGTGCCGACCTGCGCCGCCGCACCGTTCACCGAAACGTGGCCTTCTTCTATCAGCGTATCGGCAGCGCGGCGCGATGCCACCCCCGCTTGAGCCAAGAATTTGTTGAGCCGGATCGGCAAAGCGATCAGCGCGAGTCCAGGGGAATGGCCGCGTGCGCGTAGGCGGCGCCGTCGAAGATGTCACCCATGAGGATGCCATTCCAGTAACGCAGCATCGGCGCCCGCGCATCCTTGGGAAGTTCGAAATCGAGAGTGAAGTCGGCGCTGCCGCCTGGAGGCACGATCGGATCGGCGGATACTTCGTCGGCGGAATCCGCGCGCGCCTGGAACTTGCGCCCAGCCGCGTCCTCGACAAATGCGATTTCGTCGGACCAATGGTAATCGACGCGCAGCGCTTGGTTGTCTACCCGAATAGTGACCGCGTACACAGTGGACGAGGGAGTTCTCTTTGCGACTACGTGAGTGACCGTATAGAGGAAGTCATCCTGTCTGACGGCTTGGCCGACTGGAACGATCTTCGTCGTGCCCGCGTGCGCGCCGAACCTGAGCGCGAGCATCGCGATCACGATCAGCGCAATGGCAGCCGTGAGGGTCTTATACATCAGTAACTTTGTACCACAAAGTTAAGGTACTGATCAAGTGGGGTGGACGCCCTAATCACATCGTTCAACGTCTGAACAAATCCGGGACCTTAGGCCGGGGTTAATGTTGCGCACGTCGCGCGAATATTCATCGGCATAGATGAGGGGCGTTTGCCGCCCGTCTCTAGTTTCCACTCATCCGGGGGAGATCATTGAATGAAACTGTCCTCGATTCCGGTGCGTTTGGCGTTCGGTGCAGCACTCTGCGCCGCCATCGCGCTAGCCCCGATGGGCGCGCGGATCGCATCCGCTGCATCCATCTCGCCGCAAATCTCGGCGGATCCCGCTATCGCACCGCTCGTATCGTTGCACCAAGTCGACATGCGCTTCATCCCGTCGTCGCGCTTCCAGCCGCTGCGTCATGCGCCCGGCTTCATGCCCGATCTGCGCGGCGTTGACGAGCGCACGTGGCTTGCGCGCAAACACGCCGCCCTACACAACCCGCTAGCTCCCGTCAACCCGTTCCCGTTGTTCGACATGAGCGTGCTCTCGCCGTTCACGCCGAGCCTCGGCAAGAACTTCGCCGGCATGGCCGACTCCGCGTCGACCTGCCCGTACTTCGGCGGATGCGAGCCGCCGGACATGGCCGTGGCCTCGAACGGCACATTCGTCGTCCAGGCCGTCAATACGTCGATCGCCGTGTACAATACGAGCGGCGTGCTGCAGTCGGGCTTCCCGAAGAACTCGCAAACGTTCTTCGGCGTGCCGAATCCTGGCAGTTGCGATCCCAACGGACCGTTTATGAGCGATCCGCGCGCGTTCTACGACGCGAAGGACAAGCGGTTCTGGGTCGTCTTCCTACAACTCGAGGGAGCGCTCGGCCTGAACTCGTGCCCGGAGCAGACGCTGTACTGGGTCGCCGTCAGCAAGACGAACAATCCGACCGGCGCTTGGAACGTCTATTCGTTCAACATGGCGTTCGGCACGACGAACGTCGCTGACTACACACAAGTGGGCCTCGACAACGTGGCCTTCTACTTCGCTGCGAACATGTTCAACCAGTTCGGCTCGGCGTATATCGGCGCTGAGACGTTTGCCGCGAATAAAGCGGCGATGGAAGCCGGAACGGCGACGACGCCCAAAGGCTTGAAGAACCTCAAGGTCGGAACGACGCTCGTCGACACCGTCCAGCCGGTCTTTGTCCAAGCAAACGGTGGAGCGTATCCCCCGGCCGGCTTGTTCATCGACTCGTTCAACATCAACTCGGGCGGCGGCCAATGCTCGAGCGGATGCTCGGGCATCAACGTCTGGGCGATGCGCAAACAGTTCACGGCCCCGGTGATGTCGCAAGTCACCGTCGCCACCGGCAACTACTCACTCGCGCCGCTAGCGACCGAGCCCGGCTGCTCGCAGTGCATCGAGACGCTTGACACCCGGATTTCCGGAACGCCGGTCTATCAGGGCGGCAACATCTCGTTCGGTCTCGACACCGCCGTCGCAAACGGCTCATCCACTGTCCCCGGAGTTTTCTGGGGCCAGATCGCACCCACGTTCACGGGTGCCAAAGTCACCGGCGGAACGCTGGTGCAGAGCGGCCTCGTCTCCTTCTCGGGGTCGACCAACCGCGATGCATCGTTCGGCGCGTTGATGCCCGACATGAAGGGCGACTTGTACATGGTGTTCGACACCATGAGCACGACGATCGATCCGGGCGCGCTCTACGTCGCTCGCAAACCGACTGACGCGCTCGGCACCTTCGAAGCTGCCAAGACCCTGGTCAAGGGAACGGCCACGTCTCCCGACTCACGTTGGGGCGACTACGAAGCTGCGAGCTACGAAGGTCCATCCTCGAACCAAGTCTGGTTCGCCGCCCAGTACGGCGCTGCGGCGTCTGACTGGAACACGTGGATGGGCCGCGTCAAGATGTGATCGTCCAACCCCCAAACGCGAAAGGGCCGGCATTGCGCCGGCCCTCTTTTTTTTCGGCTGGTATCTCGGCGCGCAGAACATTAGGCGACCGCTCACACTTGTGGAGCAAAGTCTATGACCTCTTCTCCGTTGCCGCGAAAAGCCGGGACCTTCGATGGAAGTCGCGACGCGCGACCGTGTGCGAAGGTAGTCGGTCAAGACATGAGCGGCGACTGCCGATCATCTCTTGTTGCCGCTCATCCGGGGGAGATCATCGATGAAACGTTCCTCGATTCCGGCGCGCGCGATCGTCGGCGTGACGATCTGCGCTATCGTCTCGTTCGCTTACGGCACGCAACCAGCGTCAGCCGCTGCATTCCAAAGCGGAGTCACGGCGGTACGCGCGATCGCGCCGCTCGTCGACATGCACCAAGTCGACATGCGCATGGTGCCGTCAACGCGTTTCCAACCGCTCCGTCATGCACCGGGATTTATGCCCGACTTGAACGGCGTCTCCGAGCAAGTGGAGATGGCGCGTAAGCGTGCGGCGTTCTACAATCCGTTCGCACCCGTGAATCCCCGCCCGCAATACGACGCCGGTGACATCACGCCGTTCACGCCGGCGCTCACCAAGGCGTTCAACGGTATGGAAGATTCTGCGACCACGTGTCCGTATTTCGGCGGCTGCGAGCCTCCCGACATGGCCGTCGCCTCGAACGGCGCCTTTGTGGTGCAGGCCACAAATACGTCAATCGCGATCTACAATACGAGCGGCGTTCTGGCGGCCGGCTGGCCGAAGAACGCAACCAATTTCTTCAGCATACCTAACCCGACGCCGTCAGGTTGCGACCCGAACGGACCGTTTGAGAGCGACCCCCGCGCGTTTTACGATGCTAAGGACGGGCGCTTCTGGGTCACATTTCTTCAAGTCGAGGGAGCGTTAGGCATCGGCAGCGGATGTAATCTCAAAACCGCCTACTGGGTTGCGGTGAGCAAGACGAACAATCCGACAGGAACTTGGAACGTATATTCGTTCAACATGGCCGACGGGAACAATGGTGTAGTCGCCGATTTCACGCAGGTCGGGCTCGATAACCAAGCCTTCTACTTCTCCGGCAACATGTTCTCGACCGCCGGTTTCTACGACTACGCGGAATCTTTCGCAGCCAACAAGGCGGCGATGGAAGCGGGCACGGCCACCACGCCGAAAGGCCTGAAAGACATCAAAGTCGGCGGCCTCACGATCGACACGAATCAGCCGGTGTTCGTCGAGGCGAACGGCCATCCGTATCCTGCGGCCGGCCTTTTCATCGCATCGGACAATATCAATTCGGGTGGCGGACAGTGCTCGTCGAGTTGCGATCAAGTGATGGTCCTCGCCATGGCGAATCCGCTGACCGCGCCGTCGTTCACGAGCGCCACGGTGACGACACCATCATTCACGCTCGCGCCTCTCGGCACAGAACCCGGCTGCTCGCAATGCCTCGAGACGTTTGACGCGCGCATCTCAGCCACACCGCAGTACGAAGGCGGCAACATCTCGTTCGCGCACGAGACCGGCGTAATAAACGGCTCGACGACCGTTCCCGGAATTCAGTGGGGACAGATCGCGCCGACGCTGACGGGCAGCAAGATCACCGGCGCCACGCTCACGCAGAGCGGAATCGTATCCTACAAAGGATCCACCTCGCAGGGCGCGTCGTTCTCCGCGACCATGCCCGACAAGAACGGCAACCTCGCGATGGTGTACGACACGATGAGCACGACGCGCTTCCCAAGCGCGGCGTATGTCTCGCGCCTCGCCACGGATCCGCTTGGCACGTTCGAAGCCGCGAAGTTCCTCGCCAAAGGCACCGCGGCTTCCCCTGACTCCCGCTGGGGCGACTACGAAGCTGCGAGCTATGAAGGCGGTGGAAATAACCGCATCTGGCTCGCTGCGCAATACGATACGTCAGCATCGGATTGGCTGACCTTTTTGGGTCGCATCCAGTTGTAAGCGTTCGACCCCCGAACGAGAAAGGGCCGGCGTTACGCCGGCCCTTTCTTTGTGTCGCGGGGATTGACGATCGCTATCTTTCGCCGTCGCCCGCCATGGACATGGCTTCTTTGGTCACGGACTTGAGGAAGTCTTCATTGCCGTCCGTGCGCCGGAAGCGCTCCAGAACGAGCTCGGTCATCTCCTGCGTGCCGAGCACTGCCGTGGCTCGACGTAGCATCACGACCTTGCGCAGCTCGATCTCGCTGAGCAGCAGTTCTTCGTGACGCGTGCCCGACCGCTTGATGTCGACCGCCGGGAAGATCCGGCTGTCGGCCAGTTTGCGGACCAGGTTGATCTCCATATTGCCGGTGCCTTTGAATTCCTCGAAGATCACGTCGTCCATCTTCGAACCGGTCTCGATGAGCGCGGTGGCGATGATGGTGAGCGAACCGCCGTTCTCGATGTTGCGCGCCGCGCCGAAGAAGCGCTTCGGCCTATGCAGTGCACTCGTGTCGAGTCCGCCCGAGAGCGTTCGGCCGGTCGTGGGCATGACTTGGTTCCAGGCGCGCGCGAGCCGCGTGATGGAGTCGAGCAGGATCACGACGTCGTGACCGAGTTCGACGAGCCGCTTGCAGCGCTCGAGCGTAAGCTCCGCAACAGCGGTGTGTGAATCGGGATGCTCGTCAAAGGTCGACGAGACGACTTCGCCTTCGATCGAACGGCGCATGTCTGTGACTTCCTCCGGCCGCTCGTCGACGAGCAGCGCGAAGAGATCCACATCCGGATGATTTGAGGCGATCGCGTTCGCGATCTTTTTGAGCAGCGTCGTCTTGCCGGCTTTTGGCGGCGAGACGATCAGACCGCGCTGGCCGCTGCCGATGGGGCAGAACAGATCGAAGACGCGGCCGCACATCTCGAGCGGCGAGGTCTCCATCTTGAGGCGCGTCTCGGGATAGATCGGAATGAGTTTGTCGAATTGCGGGCGGCCGCGAATGGCCTCGGGGTCTTCGCCGTTGACCGCTTCCACTTTGAGAATGCCCTGGTATTTCTCGTTGTCCTTAGGCTCGCGGATCTGGCCGGCGACGAGATCGCCCGTGCGCAGTTCGAAGCGGCGGATCTGCGACTGCGAGATGTAGACATCGTGCGGGCCGGGCCGCATATTCTCGCGGCGCAAGAAGCCGTAGCCTTCTTGCATCATCTCGAGCACGCCGATGGCGAAATGGAGTCCGGCGGCTTTCGCCTGCGCTTCAAGGATGGGGACGATGAGTTCGCGCTTCTTGATGCGCTGAAGATCTTTGATCTCGAGCAGCTTCGCATACTCGACGAGTTCTGCGCGCGTCTTCTCTTCGAGCTGACGCACGGAGAGCAATTCGTGGGCGACGCCTTCCTTGTCGGTGAAGGAGCGCGGCTGATTATCGTAGCGTTCTTGCTGTTGGCGGTTGGGCTGGAATGCGCGCTGCATCGGTTGGGCTGGCTGGACGCGCGTGGCGTCGCGGTTGCGGTCGCGGTCGAAGCGTTGGCCGCGGTCTTGGCGATCGTAGCGTTGGCCTCTGTCGTGACGCTCGTGTCGGTCGCCGCGGTCGAAACGATCGTAGCGCTCCGGACCTCGTTCTTGCACTCGCTCGGGAGCGCGGTCATACGTGCGTTCGGGTCCGCGATCGGCGGGTCGCGGTCTTTCGGATCGTTCGAAGCGCTCGGGGCGCTCGGCGCGATCTCTCTCGGTGACTTCGGCGCGCTCCTCGCGATCGGCGCGGTCCGTGCGGTCGGCGCGATCGGTGCGGTCGGCGCGGTCCGCGCGTTCGGTGCGGTCCGCGCGTTCGGTTCTGTCGGTGCGATCCGGACGATCTTCGCGGTCAACACGATCTTCGCGATCGGCTCGCTCCGGCCGTTCGGAGAAGTCAGGGCGCTCGTCTCGCATGCGGTCGTCGCGCGATTCCACAACGTCGATCCGGCTCGTGTCAATATCCACGGTCGGATCGTTTGGATCGGCGGACGCCGCGGCACGGATGCGCCCGCGCGGCGGTCGGCCGGTGCGAGGGGTCTTGGGATTGGAATTTATATCGGTATCGTCTTGCACGTTTATCTTGATTACTCTACCGTGGGCATTTGGGGCCGATGCGGTCGACCGCGCGCTGTGATGTGATCATCGGCGCTACTGCTTGAGACGCGGCAAATTGAAGAACGGTCGGTGTCGACGCTCGTGCCTACGAAGTGAGTGAAGTTTGGAAGCGGATGAACTTCGTCAAAAGTTCACGCTGTCGCTACTATAGCACAGCGCGTTCGCGTCGTCAACGGACGGCCCGCTGCGCGCTTGCTATCATATACTATCGGACGCAGCGCACAGCAATCTTAGGTTCTTTCGTGGATTTGAGACGCTTGCGCTGTTCGCGTCGGCGAAACGAAGAGGCCAGCGCGGGGCGACTTTGATGCCGACGCGCGGACCGACTGCGATCGGTGTCGTGCGATCGCTTTTCGCGAGCTCGAGCATCAGCTCGCCGCTGTGCAGGTCGATACCGTTGAGCGACGTGTCGACGCCGAGCGCACGGCAGAGATTGCCGGGTCCGCGCGCGAGCAAGGCATCGGGTGTTCCCTTCCTGCGGCGATTGCGCATCAAGTCGAGGCCGCGCGTCGGCTCGAGGGCGCGGATAAGCACCGCGCCGCCGATCCCCGCAGGTTCGGTCGTGACGTTCAAACAGTTGTACATGCCGTAAATGAAATAGACATACGCCTTACCGGGCCAGCCGAACATGCCCGCCGTACGCTTGGTTGGTCCGCGGTAAGCATGACACGCTGGATCGACAAGAGGCAGATACGCTTCGGTCTCCACGATCCGGCCGGCGACCAGACCCCCGGCATCGAGAGCGGATTTCGGTATCACGCGCAGCACCGTTGCGCCGATCAGGCCGCGCGCAACTTCGATCGTGGGGCGAGCGAAGAACTCACGCCACTGCGTATCCCTGATTTCAGTTAGGCCGGTCAGCCCTTGCCCGCTTCGCTTCTTCGCGCGATTATTGTGCGTATCCACTCTGGACCGCGGCATTCGACGCTCTCGAAGCCGCGGCTTTTCGCTCATGATCGGAGGCGGCCATGCGTTCACGCGGGTTCACCATCGTTGAAATGCTGATCGCGATCGTGGTGCTAGCCCTTTTGATTTTTGCCGTCTGCGATGCAATCTCGCACACGGTGCATCTCGGCGCCCTCGATCTTGGCCGCGCCGGCGAAGCGCGTACATCTATCGCTCTGCAAGCGCGTATGAACGAAGAGGCGAGAAGCGCCACTTCTATCTTCGTGCCGGCGCTTGACGTGCTCGGTCAGAACAACACCGGCACGGTCGCACACGAAGTCGACTTCTATCGAAAACTTTCGGGCGGAAGTGATGCGTACGTCGCGTATCGCTTCGACAGCGGTGCCGACACCGTCACGCGTTACGACTACACGCTCGCCGGCAACACCCCGCGGACGAGCGACGCTGACATCTCCGCAGCGGGCATCCTTTCATTTGTTCCGCAGGCCATCGCGGTGGCTTCAAGCGGCGATGTGGTTGGCGGATCGCAGATCACGCCGGTCTCCGTGTATTACGGACGGACGCAGACCGCCGGCGGTAATGGCGTGGTCACGGTCTCAATCGTTTCTTCAGCACCATCGGGCGCGCCGCCTCAATCCAGCATCGTGCACTTGACCGCCAAATCGATGCCCACGGATTTTGCCGAGCTCGTCTCTTCATCTTCACCGCCGCCGCACACCGGGTCGCACACCGTACCTTTCATGGTTGTGCCTAAAGTGATCAAGGGAACGTGGCACGGCGGATCCGGCGGTGGCTACGGAGATCCAGGTGGAATTCATAATGTGGCGCTTCCGGGCACAGCAACGTTCATCGGGGAAGGCAGCGACAACGTAAACTGGTTCGACGTTTCGGCGCAGGAGCCGATTCTTGAGAGCGGTCTATACAACTTGCACAATAGCAACGGGCAAAATTTTCAGTTAAGCATCGCGTGCCTCGATGGATCGTGCCCGCAATTCGTGCCGCTGCCGACGAATGTACCGGGCGCACCCAAAGGCGTTCTCATTTTCAAGACTTCACAGTAAAATCACAGGACCGAACAGTCGCTTAAAGAATTGCTAATGTTACGCAGTCGTCTGCGACACCGCAGACGAGCGGCGTAACCTTTGTCGGCCACGCGTGTGCGCGGCTGACAGCGTCTGTAAGGAGCCACTAGCATGCCCAAGTCAACGACGCGGGCGCTGCTGACGGTCCTTGCGTGTCTCGCCTTTACGATCGGCCAGGGAACAGGGGTTCTGGCCGGTACGACAGGCGGCATCCAAGGCACCATCACCGGCCCGTCGGGCAGTCCACTCGCAAACGTTCAAGTCTCTGCGGTCGCACCGTCATTCAGCGCGAAGACCGTCACCGGCTCGAACGGATTCTTCGCACTCACCGATCTTGCGCCGGACACGTACACCGTCACGTTCTCCGCAAGCGGTTATTCCACGTTGGCGATCACAGGCGTGACCGTCACCCAAGATCAGACGGTTGGCCTCAGCCGCGCGATGAGCACAGAAGTGCGCACGCTCGGAAAAGAGGTCGTGCGCGGCACGACGTCGCTCATCCAGCCGAAAACCACGGCGGACTCGTACACGGTGACCAGCCAGAACATTCAGCAGATCACTGGCACCCCGCAGAACATCTCGGAATCCACCGTACTCAACACGCTGCCCGGAATCACGACTGATTCTGGCGGATATCCCCTCATCCGCGGCGGCGCACAGAACGAGGAAGGCTACGAACTCGAGGGGATCGATGCGACCGACCCGGAGACGGGCCAGTTCATCAACAGCCTCTCGCTCGTAGGTGACTCGCGTTTGGTGGTCTCCACCGGCGGCTACGACGTCAGCGAGGGCAACACAAACGCCGGCGTCATCAACTCGGTGGTCAAGCGCGGCTCGTATCCGGGATCCGGACAAGCCACTGCGACAGTCAACTTCCAGAACTTCGACCATCGCTTGGCCATGGAATTCGGCAACGGAACGCCGGACGACCGCTTCAGCTACTTCTTTGCGTTCAATACGCTCCGGGAGTACGCGGTATACGGCGACCGCACGACGTTTCTTCCTCGACTCATCGGAGCCGTTGGGGATGAAACGGGCAACGTCAACACCATGAACCTCTTCTACCGTTGGGGCCCGAGCAACGCGAACGAGATTCAATATTTCGGCGAAACGGGCGCAAGCCTGTTCGACGAGAACTACGGCATCAACTCGGGGATCACGCCGTACGCATCGGCCAACTTGCTCGTCCAGAACCAGACCGGCGGCCTGAGCCAATTCTCCACGCTCTTCCCAGGCCAAGTCGGCGCGAACCAGTTCACGAACTACCCCGACCACGAAAACAATCGCCACAGCTTGCAAAAGCTGAACTTCCGCCATACGCTGTCGCCGTCCAGCTACTTCGAGGCTCGTCTCACGCGCACCGACGAAGCGGACATCTTCGACATCCCGTGGGGCGGCGGTGCATTCGGCGACGCGCTAGAAAACAACGTCAACGCGAACTTCGGCATGGCGGCCGACTACGAGAACCAGCTCTCGAGCAAACACCAGATCTCGGTCGGCGCCGAGACGATCTCCACAAGATCGGACTTCAACGAAGCGTTGCCGAGTTCGGAACCGTTCGTCTACGGCAACGAGTTCTGCTATATCGCAGGCATCTGCGCTCCAGCGGGACCCACGGTGCCGCTCACGCAGTTCCCGGTGCTGACGCTGCTGACCAACGACCCGCTGCATCGCTCAAATGCCTGGATCAAAGACCAATGGTCGCCGAGCGAAAAATTCACGGCCACGGTCGGTGTGCGTTACGACGCAGAGCGATTGGACATCCCGGCTAACGCCGCGCAGTTCAACTACTCGTTCCAACACGACGCGGCAGGCAACGTCCTCCAGATCGCAGGACCGCCGATCACGTCTGACGTGACGCGCCCGAGCCAGTTCAGCCCGCGCGTGGCTCTGACGTACGCGCTCAACGACAACAACACGTTCCGCTTCTCGTACGGCAAGAATATCGAGTTCACGCCGTTCACGAACATCGAAGCCAAAGCCGGCATCAGCACGGCGCTCGCATCGTGCAGCATCGCGAGCGGTTGTTTCACCCCGTTGCCCGGCTTCGGCACGACCAACAACATCTCCAATCTCTACCAGCAAGCGATCGGCGACTGGAACTCCAACTTCTTCGCCCAGTACACGCCGGTCAAGCCGCAGCGCGCGACTAACTACGATGCGAGCTGGACGCACGAATTCGGCAACGGAATCGAGATGCGCATCTCGCCGTACTACAGAAAAGGCGTGGACTACGTCGTCGCAAACACGCCGCTGCTGTTCAGCCTTCCCGACGGCACGCCGATCTTCGGCGCACCGCGTGAAGAGAACGCGGGCGTCAACGAAAACACCGGCGTCGAACTGGACTTCCAGAAGTCGCAGACGTTCGGCCTTTCGGGGACGCTGAGCGCCACGTACGACAATACGCTGGCGAACTACAACAGCGACTTCTTCCCGTCCACCAACAACGCAGCGCTGGCCCTGAATCACTTCTTCCACGTCTCGTATTTGGCGGATGTGACGGCCACGTTGAATCTAGCGTTGAACACGCGCAGCGGCTGGCATCTCTCGGCCCTCATGCCCTTCGAATCTGGCTACCGCTACGGCGTCGGCAAGAAGACGTTCGTCTTCCAGCCGATCGGCCCGAACGGTTCGCTGGTCCCGATCGAAGTGCTGAACACCGACTTGGCAGCGATCTCGCTCGGTCAGAACCAGTTCCAAAGCGCGTATTACTTCACGGATCCGTCGAACCCGGGCACGATCATGCATCCGAACATCACCGGATCGCGCGGTACGTCCGACGGCAACGACCCGGGCACGCTGCGCGGACCGCCGCGCTTCTTCCTGACGGATGTCACAGTCGCGCACGATATCGGCGCGGGCGCCACACGGATGGAAGTCGGCATTCGCGGTACGAACTTGCTCGGCAACTACACCAACGCGGTCGTGGGCACAAACTCGCGCTACCGCAACAACGGTTTCGGCGGTTTTGGCCCGACGTCGGGCACGAACCTCGTTCTGCCGCTGTTCGAACCATACCAGTTCCCGCGCAGTCCGTTCCCGTATGAGAACGAACCCACGGGACCGGCCCGTCTCCTCACTGTCTTCGTCAACGTGAAGTACTAGAAGATCGTGAGGAACGCTCAGATGAAAGGAATCACACCCATGCGCAAACTCAGCGCAGGTTTGATCGCGCTGGTCTGCGTCGCTGTGATGACGGGCTGCACGACGAACAACACGGTCGGTAATCCGGTCTTCACGACGAAGGCCAAACTACAACTCGCCGTGGGCACGCTCAACGACTCGGCGGGCACGTTGACGAGCGTTCCGGGAACGTACTTGAACGCGGTATCCACGTTCAGGAATCAACACGGAGCGTCAGCCTACATCAATCCCGGCAATTCGACGCTTGCCATTCCAGCCGGCGCGCCGATGAACACCTGCGGACTGTTCAGCTACGGCCAAAACCCGGCGGCCATGCTCGCCCCGTTTGGCAATACGACGAGCGGACCCGGGCCCATCGGCAACTACGCGCCGGCGTTCGGCGCGCCTCCGGCCCTATCGCCGGCGAACTCCAACGGCATCGGCTACGACCTCGGATACCTGCTGTACTTCAACTCGTGTACAGTCGGCAACCCGGTGACGCAGCAATTCGTGTTGCCGCCGGCACCGGCCTCAGGCGCGTACACGCTGAACACAACCGTACCGGTCAACGGGCACAACATCGCATACTCTGCGAGTGCGACGCTCGGTACGCCGACGGTGCTTCCTGCCGATCCGACGCCTTCGTATGCGCCGGGTCCCGCGGGTAGCGGAGGCGGCACATTCACGGTCGCGGTGCCGGCGGGCGTCACGGAGTCGCTTGTCGTCGTCGTCAACAACGCGAATTTCGCGGTAGCAGCGAGCATCGTGACGAACACCACCACGGCTGTGGTTCCGGCTGGAACGCTGGCGCCAGGATCGTACGGAGCGTTCGTCATCGGCGCCGACTGGCCGCTTGCGGAATCGTCACCGCCCAACAACAACTCCCCGACACCGACGATCGTCGGCGCCGGCGGCACTGCCGACATCACAGTCTCCAACGTCTTACAGATCACTCAACCCTAGGTAACTTGAAGGGATCGACTTCATGTCGGCCCGCGCGAACGATAAAAACGTGGGCCGACATGAAGTCGGCCCCTTCATTGGGCCCCTTCACTTTCGGGTAGCAACGCGAAAAAAAGATACACGGCGCAATGCGCCGCGTATCGTGCCTAGATCGCGTTCGTTGCGGACTTACATCGTGCCCGCGAGCAGGAACGCTTTTAGTGTTCCAATACCGCTGCAGTCGTCGTAACCCGCCTTGCAAGGTATCCCGTTGTTGCCGGTGATGAGATCGTTGAAGTCTTTGTAGCCTTGTGACTTGAACGCGGCGTATATCGCCGGGTTGGCGAAGCCCGTACGCGCTCCCTCGACCTGGTTGGCTTCCACGAGAAACGCCGCCGTAGCCGGCGCCGCCCACGATGTGCCGCCGATCGTTCCCCACTGCCCGTTCAGGTAGAAGGCATCTGGGAAGTAGGGTCCTGAGACGTCTGGGATATTTCGCTTCGTCGTCGAGAACACGCCGGCAAGCCCGACCTGATACGTCGGGATCTTGAAGATGTCCGACGGCCCGCCGCCGGAACCGGAGTCCTCTCTCTCACTGACGAGCTTTCCAGTGTTGCTGATCGTGGGGTCCGCGCCGCCGACCGACGTGAAGAACTTGAGCACGGCAGGCACATCTTGACCTGTGCCGTCCGAGCACTTGCCGCCGCGGCCAAAATCGCCGGTGCTTGCGACGAAGCTGATGCCCTTCGCGGCGCCTTGCTTCGTGATGCTCGTGACCAAGTTGTTGAAGCTCGTCGGCGAATCGTCTTCGCAGAGGCCGAAGCTTGAACTGACCACTTCCACCTTGTTGTCGGCGACAGCCGTGTTGTACGCGTCGGAGATCTCGGTGAACGTGAACGCGGCGCCGAAGTTGTAGACGTACATATCCGCACCCGGATCGAGCGTGGCGACGGTCTCCGTGTCCAAGGTCGATTCGACGCTGCCGTTCGGGTTGTACGGTTGTCCGCCGTCGACCGGAACGTGGAAGTCATGGCCCGTACGAGTGATGCCGAAGAAGGCGGCAAACGTGTTGAGGTCGGTGTCGGAACTGTCATAGTCGATCGCGATGCCGATCGCGTGGCCCGTGCCGTCAAAGCCGTGCTGCACGGGGTAGTTGTACGCTTGCGCGATTGCAAACGGACTGTAACCGCCCGCCTTGCCGTGGATCGGGCCGCCCAACTTGTCCGGGAGGACGGCGTTCATGACCGGTATCGTGTGGTCTGGCGTCGCACGCTGCAGGCTGTCGAATCCGACGACTGTATCTGCGACGTCTGCGATATCGTTCGGCATGCTCGCGGGCTTCGAGTTTGCATATCGGACGCCGCGCACGCCGACCTGCTGCACGCGATGGATCTCGGTATTGAAGTAGCGCTCGGCAGCTGCCGCGGAGCCGTCGGCGTCTATGATCGTGCCGTTGCTGGACAGCCGGACGCGAAATCCGGCGCGTACAAGCGCGGCTGCGACGCGATTGTAGTCGCGCACCGACGGCGCGAAATAGGCGTTGAACTGCTGATTGGTAAGGAAGTGGCGGAAGATCGGCGACGCCGGGTTGCTCACGGCATCGACGAATTGATCGAGCTGGGCTTCATTCCGGTAGCGCATCGAGACGACCAGCGATACCTCTTGACCCGGATTCGCCCGGCCCAAGTCGCTGAGGCCGGCAGCGCGTACCGTATCAGCGACGATGTGCGTGGCTTGTGTCGCGGCGACGGCCGGCATCGCCGTTCCGACTAGCAGCGCGACAAGTGGAGCGAAAAACTTCACGGACGCATCTCCATTCATGCTCGGCGTTGGTGCAGGCTCGGAGTGCCGAACCATCAGGCGAAGTTCGCATGCGGCAATACGCGGCCCTCGGCCCACCTCCAATGTTGGGACTTTTGGTCGTCGTTCGGTTCAGGCCGCGGTCTAGACATGCGTAAGAATTTCAGGTTCGTAGGGAACTGAATGTAAGGATCTTGCTAAGCCTCTGCGATTGGCCTGAGAAATTTTTGTCAACTCGAGACATAAGTTTGCCGACACGATCGCGAGTGCCGTTCTCCGCGACAACGAGACCGAAAAACAGCCGAACAAAAACGCGAGTGCTAGGGCAGTGTGCGGCGCGCTTCCGATGCGATGCAAAATTGGCCCATTGTCCGGTTGGGGCTCACCGATTGGGGTGTTGTAAGCCTCTTCCTAGCAGCGTTAGCGCGGTACTCGGGCCGGATGTCCGCGTGAGTATGGTATCGCTTGACCGGTGTTGAAACCGCAGGACGATGGTTCACCGTGACCCCTGACGATCGTCTCACGCGTAACCTAAAAGTCGTCGGATTGACGCTCGGCTGCATCTGCCTGCTCGTCGTGGCCCTCATCGTGCTCAAGCGCGTCTTGCCGGTTGTGGTCGTGCTGATCGGCGCGACGTTTTTCGCCTATCTCGTCTATCCTCCGATCGATTGGCTGCAGAGACGCCGCTGGCCGCGCTGGCTCGCGATCTCCGCGATCTACGTCGTCTTGTTGATCATCGTCGGCGGGATATTCGCCTTCATCGGACCGCGTATCGCGTTTGAGATGCGTGCGCTGGGTCGCGACTTCCCGGGCTTGCTCATGCAGACGCGCGGCGCAATCGTCGGAGCGAACAACAGCGTGCTCGACGCCGTGCCGCTTGAGGCTCGAGAGACTGCGGTCAACGTGATTGATCAACTCGTCACCCAACTGCAGACCGCCGCCGGCGCGTTTGCCGGTCAGGCGCTGACCATTGCACTCAGCGTGGCATCCGTGATCACCGGTCTCATCATCGTGCCCGTGCTGGCTGCGTACATCCTACTGGATCTCGATCGGCTACGGAACATGGCGATCCAATTCGTCTCAGAGCGTCGGCGGCAAGTCGTGTTGGATGTATTGGCTGACGTTGACTCCGTGCTCAGCGGTTTCATACGCGGGCAGATCATCGTCGGATCGATCATCGCGGTCATCGTCACCGTGATGCTGCTCTTTCTGCACGTGAAATACGCGCTGCTTATCGGGATATTCGCCGGCGTCACCGACATCATTCCGTATGTCGGAGCGATCGCGGGCGCGATACCGGCGGTACTCATCGCTCTGTTCACGAACGGCCCGTTTTCGATGTTCGTGGTCGCGCTCGGATTTTTGGCTATGTACGAGGTGGAGGGGCATTTCATCGCGCCGGCGATCGTCGGTCAGCGCGTGGGGTTGTCGCCGCTGCTCGTGATCGTCTCAATTCTCGTTGGCGCTGAGTTGGGTGGCGTGCTCGGAATGTTCGTCGCAGTGCCGATCGCCGGCACCGTGCGCGTCCTTGCGAAAAGATTTTTGGGCCGGCCGGATACGATCGCGGCGAAAGATGCGGGTTTAGTGACGGTCCCGGTGGTTGAACAACCGTTGGTTTAATATGCGTCTGAAGGGGCCGACTTTAGGTCGGCCCGAGCGAAACATAACGTGGGCCGACATAAAGTCGGCCCCTTCAAAATGTCGGCCCCTTCTAGAGTCGGCCCTTCAGGCAAAAGAAAAAGGGGCCGGCGAGCGTCGGCCCCTATAGTCGGCCCTTCAGCAGGCGACTTCTTGGTAGATCGAGCCGGCGAGCGCGGTAGTTTTTTCGCGCAGGGCGGCGAGGCGTTCGTCTGGTGCGGCGAGCACTCGCGCCCGAACGAATTCGTTGAGCTTGCAGCCGAGCGTGATGTAGGGCAGCGTGAGTTCGCGATGCGGCTCGGCTCGATGATCGAGCTCGTCGACGAGCGCGATGTCGTCTGAATGGATAAGCACGCGGCGAATCCCGAGCTTGCGCATGCGTTCGAGAACCGCCAACATGCCGGCGTAGCCAAAATCGCGGCCGAGCATCGCCGGCATCTCTTGGACTTCGAACGGTATGAAATGTTCGCCCGATTGCGTGCCCAACGCGCCGAGTATCTGCACCCCGGCGACGCCGCGATTTGGACCGCAGCGGATGATCGCGACGTTCGCCTGGTAATCCGCGTCGCGATGCTGCCGCGCCCGCGAGAGGGCTCGCGGGGGAAGAAGCGTTGGGCGGGACGGTGCGAGTGTTGCGTTCATTTCCCTCAAATTGTATCGAACAGGTGTTCGATAGTCAAGGCGAGGGGGTGGCTCCGGCGGCTCAAATACCGACCTTGGTTACTTTATCCGGGACACTTTCGAGGCGTTCTCGCCCAGTTCATACCCTGGATCGACGACCTCAAACAGCTCGTCGAACGCGGACATGTCGGCCAGGCCCGCTTTGTTGGCCAGAACCGCATTGTAGACGGCAAGGACGCGGCCGGATGTCGCTCGCGCATCGAATTGAACCGCACCCGCGCGGGCGTGTGCCGCTGCAGCAGCGCGCCGATCGGGCGACGTCAAGAGATCGAAGAGCGCGGCTGCCATCGCCTCGCCGTCCGGCACCAGCGCACCGGCGAGATGGATCCCGAAGACGTCGCGCGTTTGCGGCGTATCGATAGCGACGACCGGCAACCCCGAAGCGAACGCTTCTGCCAAAACTAAACCCTGCGTCTCCGTGGTCGATGGGAACATGAAAGTGTCCGCGGCGGAATAGTACGCGGGCAGTTCAGCCGAATCGACGTTGCCCGCGAAGATCACTGCCGATCCGATACCGGCCGCCTCGGCCTGCGCTTTCAACGTCTCGGCGAGCGGCCCGGCACCTACGAGCAGCAACTGCGCGGCGGGAAGGCGTTCGCGCAGGCGGCGCATCGCAAGGAGCGCGAGCGGGATGTTCTTCTCCTGCGCAAGCCTCGACACGAGCAGCACGAGCGGCGCATCCAACGGAATGCCGTGTTGCGCGCGAACGGCCGTAGCGCTGGTCGCATCGGCTGCGCGAAACGCATCGATCTCGATGCCAGTCGGCACGACGCAGATCGGTGCGTTCACACCTTGCTGTCGCAGTTGCGCGGCGACCGCCTGAGTTGGCACGATCACAGCGTCTGCCGCATTTGCGTAACCGCGAGTGAGTTCGCGCGTGAGCTGTGCGGTCAATCTTTGACTCAGCGGCGAGTAGTGCGCATAGCTTTCGAGCAACGTGTGATACGTGAAGACGAGCGGCACGCGAAAGCGCCGGCGCGCATAGTACGACGCCATCCATCCCGTGATGAAAAGCGAATGCGAGTGGATGACATCGCATTGGCTCAAAAACGCGCGTTTGTTCTTGCGCGAGACGAGCGGCAGCGTCAAACGGTATTCGGTCCGCGCCGGCAACGGCAACGACGGCATGCGGAAGACGCGTCCGAGCGTCTCCGCGCCTTTGGGGATGTGCGGCGCAAACGTATATACGTCGTGGCCTGCGCGGCGCAAGTGGTCCGCGAGCGAGTCGACAGATGCGACGACGCCGTTGACGATCGGACGGTATACTTCGGTGAAGATCGCGATTTTCAAATCGCGTTGTGGATAACCCGCATCATGGAACGCATTGCACGTTTTGCGTTCCTGTGGTTGAACCCCGGTTCCTTTTGCGGAACGTCGCAAGCAAATCGTCGTCCCATCGCGCGCGTGTACCGCACATCCGGACCAAAAATTGACGACGTGCAAAAACGCATGATATAATTATCGCACTCATTCAGGCTTTTTTATAAGCCTTCTTTTATTCGTGACGTTCGAAGTTCATTTCGAACGCGCATCGACAAAACCGAGCGCACGAGATCGCTCGGATATCGCGGCCCGCAACTGCTAATAGCCGCGATTCATCGATACCGGCGCGTGCGTCGCGCGACTCCGCTGAAGAACATCATCGTAAGAACAGCGTAGCAACGTCGCATGCCTTCGAGGAGATCATCCTGGACACGATCCTTCGCTATTTTTCGCCTCGTCTATTGCCCGCTATCCTCACCTTCGGATTGCTCGTCGCGTGCATCGCAGCCCGCTCGGAGGCCGTCGCAAAACTGCCGCCGCATCAGCCGTCGGTCTGGTCCTATACGATCACCTCGCAATTGACGCCGCGCTTTTTCGTCGCCGGGGCGCGACGCAGCGCACTGGTCGCCTTTTCGGGCACGACGAGCCGCCTGAATGCAGTCGAACGCGGCGACGCCGCATTGCGGATTGCGCCGATCCACGTCCTCACGCGCGTCTCGATCCGCCGCGTCGCGACTTCGCTGGAACCGACGATTGAATACACGCCGCAACTCGCTCCTGGTGCCCGCAAAGTCATACACCGCGGCTTCGCCGGTCTCTCGGTGGTCGCAGAACGGGTGACGATGTGGGATGATGTCGCGGTCAACCGCGCAGTCGTCTACACGCGGGTCGTCCACCCGGCCCGCGGGGCATTCATCCGCGAGGGTGAACCCAGCTCGATCGCGATGCTCAAGAAGACCACGCCGTTTCGACATTTGATCCGCATCTATACCATGGAGGCCACCGCCTATACAGCCGATACGGCGAAGGCGAATCCAACGGGCTACACGGCAAACGGGATGCGCGCCAAATGGGGCATCGTCGCGGTCGATCCGGATGTCATCCCGCTCGGCACCACAGTCTTCATTCCTGGTTACGGTGTGGCGATCGCAGCGGACACCGGCGGCGCGATCATCGGTCATCGCATCGATCTCTGCATGGAGCGCTACGGCGACGCGATCCGCTTCGGTCGCCAGCCGGTCGTGGTATACGTCGTCTCGCGCTAACGCGAGATCCTGAAGGGGCCGACTTTTGAAGGGCCGACTTTGAAGGGGCCGACTTTATGTCGGCCCTCCGTTATGCTCCCTCGGGCAAGCGATGCTTGCCCTACTACGGAATCACATGCGCATGCCCGCGGATCGATACGCGTCGCCGAAGCGACTGCTTGAGAGCCTTGGTCTTCGACCGCGCAAGCGATTCGGACAGAACTTCTTGTTGGATGCCCGGCTCGCGGCTCGGGTCGCGAGCGCCCTTCCGGAAGGCGCGTCCGTCGTTGAGATCGGCGGCGGTATCGGCTCGCTCACCGTCGCGTTGCGCGAACGCGCTAGAGCGCTCACCGTTCTCGAGATCGATCGCGACCTAGTCCCTGTTCTTCGAGAACGTTTTGCGGGCGACGCCGGGATCGAAATCCGAGAATGCGACGCTCTCGAATTCGACTTCGAGGCGCATTTGCGGGCCGCGTCTTCGCCGCGCGCCATTTGCGGCAATCTTCCATATAATATAACGACGCCGCTGATCGAACGGATCTTGGCATGCGCCGATGTCTGGGATGTCTCGGTGCTGATGGTGCAGCGCGAGTACGCGCAGCGCCTCACCGCCGCACCCGGCACACCGGAATACGGTAGCCTGACGGTCTATGTCGGGTACCGCTGTCAGACGAGCAGACTCGTGGATGTGGGCGCCGGCGGATTCTATCCGCCTCCGGCCGTGGCGTCGTCCGTCGTCGTGCTTGAACCGCACGGCAGGGCATGGCCGCGCGCGAGCGACGAACCGTTGTTCTTCGCGCTGACGCGCGCTTCGTTCGCGCAACGCCGCAAGATGGTGGCGAACAGCATCGCGTCGGCGTTGCAACTGGAATCGGAAGGTCGGCTGCAGCTCGCAGCAGCGCTTGAAAGCGCCGGCATCAATGGTCAGACGCGCGCCGAACGCCTTGAAGTCGGCGACTACATCCGTCTGGCCGATGCACTCCACGCGCTAGGATTCAAACGCCCAGGAACGTAAAGGCGGCCTCGATGGAAGAGATCACGTCAGCCTCCTTAGAACCAGCCGCGCCGGCTCGCTGGAACGGCTGGCGGGTCACCGCAGTCGTCCTATTCGGTGTCGCGGCGTTGTACTTGGTGCAGCTTATCGTCGGCGCGATCATCGCGATCATCGTCATCGTGCCGCAGGTCCAAGCGCACCCCCAGCATCTTCCTAACACGCAACAACTTCTGATCGCCATGTTGAACTCGCCGTCGCTGTTCGTCCTCAGCGTATCAAGCGAGTCGCTGATGGCATTCATCGCTGTCGCTTTGGCCATGAGCTCGCTTGGCGCTTCGCGCCAGCAGCTGGGGATGGGCAGGCCATTTCAAGCATCCGATCTCGTGATCGGCGTCCTTGCCGGCTGCGCGCTCATCGGAATCGGCGACATCGTTGGGAGCATTCAAGAGCATTTCTTTGGCGCCCATCAGCAGCAAACCGTGCAGATCATCATGAGCCATCACGGCCTGGGATCGTTCGCGCTCGATTTCATCTCCGTTGCGCTCGTAGCCGGGATCTGCGAGGAGTTGATGTTCCGCGGCGTCATGTTTACTGCCCTCGCGCAACGCATGCCCGTCTGGACCGCCGCGGTGCTCAGCGGCATCGCGTTTGGCGTGGCACACGCCGATAAATGGAGCCTTGCTGCGCTGTCTTTCGTCGGTATCGGACTCGCCGTGCTCTTCTCCCGCACGCGCTCGATCTGGCCGAACATGGTCGCGCACACCACGTTCAACGCGTTCTCGCTCGTGTTGATCTACTTTTTCCCGCAGTTCGCGAAATAACGTCGTATGTAGGGCGGACCTAGTGTGTCGCGATCGCGTACCAGAGATAGAGCACGTATAGCAGCCCGCACGCCGTCAACGCCCACGAATTGAGATGGTCGCGCATCTGACTGACGAATAAGACCACGATGACCGCCGCGAACGTCGCTATTGCTGCGGCGTACGCAGCACGATCGATGACCCACGGCGTCGCCAGCAACGCGATCGCAGATGCTATCGACGTCTGGAACATCATCGCGCCGATGACGTTGCCGACAGCGTAGTCGTCCAGACCGCGACGCATCCAGATCACGACGTTCATGAGCTCGGGCAGCTCCGTCGCGATGGGGCTCAGAAAAAGAGACAGGATGAGCGGCGCGATCCCAAACGCGGTTGACGCAGCCGCAAGCGACGTGACAAACCAGTGCGATGCGAACACCGTCAGACACAGCGACAGCACTAGCTGAGCGAAGACCAACAGCGGAGCCGGCCGTCGCATGCGCGGCGCAAAGCGCAGCGGCGGCGGTTCTCCGTGCGACGCAGCGGATGAATCTCGCATGCTATACGTGACGAACACCACATACGCGATCACGATCAGCACGGCTACGACCGTGCGCACACTCGACGTCGGGTCAAAGGATGCCCCGATGACCAACGCAAACGTCAACGCGAACAATCCCAGGCCGAATCGCGTGGAGCGTATGCCGACGCGCACGTTGCAATCGCCACTTGAGTCTTTTGTCCGCACGAGCGCGATGACGCCGATCACCGCGAAGACCGCTGTTGCCAGCATGAACGGCGCGCCGAGCACCGCACCGATTCCGACCGCTCGGCTCGCGGGGTCGCGAAGCACCACGAGCGCGACGAACGCGATCGCCGTTTCCGGCAACGACGATCCGATGGCGGCCACGACTGAGCCGACGGCGCCGCGCGCCAGACCGTACAGCGCGCCGACCCACTCGACCGCGTTGGTGAAGGCGTCGCTCGCGAGGACGAGCAAGACCAGCGCGCTAGTGGCGCCGATAGCGATGAGCACGGGCAGGCCGACTTTGCCGAGGGCTCACACTTCCCATGCCGCCGCTCGCATCGCTGTGGAAAGGAACCGGCCGTAGGCTATCGCATCGTCCATATCGCCGACGTGCATCTCGACTCCGCGTTCACAGGCGACGATGCGCGGTTTGGCGCGCGGCGGCGACGTCAGCTGCGCGAGGCGTTCGAGCGAGCGCTGCATCTGACACGCGATCGCAAGGCCGATGCCTTCTGCGTGGCCGGCGATCTCTACGAAGACGCGTACGCCGGCAAAGACACGGCCGAATACCTGCGGCGCTGCTTGGCTGAGATCGCGCCCACGCGAGTCTTTCTCGCACCGGGCAATCACGATCCGTTCGCACCCACGTCCGTCTATGGCCAGATGCATCCGCTGCCGTCAAACGTCACGCTCTTCGACGAGCGCACGTTTCGGCCAGAGCGGCTCGCCGACGGCCTCACGCTGTGGGGCATGGGTCAGACATCCGCGCTCGATCACGCGCGCGCGCTCGGCGGATTCGCGTGCACCGGCAGCGGCACGCATCTTCTCCTCTTCCATGGCTCCGATCAGGAACACATGCCGCCAGGCAAGGAGACCATAGCTCCGTTTTCCGACATGGAGATCTCGCGCGCCGGCGCGGCGCACGCGATGGTCGGCCATTTCCACGGCAAATTGCAAGGGCCGCACTACGCGTACCCGGGTTCGCCGGAACCGTTGAACATCAGTCAGGACGGGGAACACACGGCGAGCATCATCACGGTCGGCGACGGCGCGGTCAACGTGGCGTTTGAACCGTTGAATTCCACGCGGTATGTCGTGGCCGATCTCGACGTCTCTCCCTATGCCGACTCTTCAAGCCTCGAAAGCGCGATCAAAGAGCGCCTCGCGTCGATCGTCACATCACCAGGCGCGATCTTCTGCCGTCTTCGTCTCGTCGGCGCGGCGGCGCCCTCGCTCGATCCCGATCTGTTGACGATGCGCTCGGAGATCCGCGAGGCGTATCCGGGCTGCGATCTCGTCGCCGATTTCGCGGCGTTCGATCTTGATGCCATCCAACATGAAGGCAACACGGTCCGTGCGGCATTCGTGCGCGAGACACGTTCGCGAATGGCCGCCGCGTCGTCCGCGGCCGAACGCGAAGAGCTCGCCACCGCGCTGAAGCTCGGGCTGCTCGCGTTCGCACGTAAGAGGCTTCATCAGTGATCCTCAAGCGCATCGTCGTCGACGGATTCGGCCGGCTCGTGCGCTTGCCGCCAATCGAATTCTCACCGGGGCTCACCGTCGTCGCCGGTGATAACGAGGCCGGCAAGTCCACGCTAGCTGAGTGTGTCATCCGCACGCTCTTCGGCTATCCCAATCAACCGTTCAACGAAGATCTTCAACGCTACCGGCCATGGGCGCCGGGCGCTCCGTTCCGCGCGCGCGTCGCGTTTGCGATGGACGATGGCCGTGCGTTTGAGACGACACGCGATTTCGCCGACGACGTCCGCGCGATCACGCGCACGCTCGACACGCAAGAACAAGTCGACGAGTGGGGCGGGAGCAGGAAGGACGGTCCCGGATCGAGCGCGCTTGCCCTTTCGCTCGAGGCGTACACCGCCGCCGCAGTCATCCGCGCGGGAGAATTGCGCCACGACGACCCCGATGGTTTTGCGAGTCTGAGCGAGCGACTGATGTCGGTGGTCGGCGCCGCAGGCGAAGAGGGCGCCGATGCCGCTGTGTTGGCGTTGCAACGATTTGCAAATGTGGAGATCGGCTCGCAGCAATCCCGCACCACGCCGTTCGCCCGCGCGCGCAGCGCGCGCGAGAAGGCCGAGCACGAGCGCGAAGACGCGAGCAAGATATTCCACGGATTGCGCGTCACGATCGAGCAGCGCGCCGCCACGGCGGCCGAAGTTGAGCAGCTCGCCGCGAGCGCTCGAAAGGCGGAGTACGCGGTCAAGGCGTCGCGTTTACGGGCTCTGCAAGACCGCTCGAAGGCAGTCGAGTCGGCGCAAGCCGAAGTGACGAGCGCACGCGCAAAGTTCGAAGAGGCCTCGCGCACGGCCGGCGGAAGCCCAGAGGGGGATAGTGGCATGCCGGCAGCCGACGCCGAGCCCGCTATAGCCGATCGGGAAGTCGCGCGCGCGGAAGCCCTGTCGGCGAAAAAGCGAGCTGCCGCAGGTGCTTTGCAGGCCGAGGAACTTCGCGCCTCGTTGCACGAGTGTCAAGCCGCGATTTCGATTGCCGAAGCGCAAGCCACTGAGCTCGAGACAGCGTCTTCGTCTGCCTCGGCCGCGAACGAAAAACAGCCGGTCGATCGCGCGGAACTTGACGCGCTCGAGGCCGATGACGTCGCGCTCGACCTGCTGGAAAGCAAGGCGCGTCACGCGCAGACGGCGGCGGCGATCGCGCGGCAACAGCCGGCGCCTAGTCCGTTCATAGCCGCGGTGATGCTCATCGCCGGCGTTCTCGCTCTGATCTTCGGCTTCGACTCGCCGTCGCAAGTCTGGGAATACTCGGGGGGCGCGGTCGCGGTCGGAGGACTCGTGCTGCTCCTCGTATTCATCTCTACCGCCGGCAAGCGTGCGGCGAAGATCAGTCAGGCCGAGGATGCCGCGGAGGGGCTCGGCGACGACCTCGATCGAGCGCGCGAAGCTTTGAAGGCGCGCTGCCGCTCGTTCGGCGCGGCCGATGTAGCAGCGGTGCGCCGTCTCTTCGCCGCACGCGGCGATGTCGACAAACTCCAGCTGGAAAAACGCGCCGCCGATCAGACCGCCGTGACGCGCCGCGAGCAGCAGCGCGCGCTCGAAGCCCAGATCAGTTCGATCCTCGGTCTGCAGAAAGAGAGCGAGGTGGCGCAGACGACAGCGGCCGAGGCAGACACCGCCTTGGCGGTGCGCTTCGATGCGCTCGGAATCCCCGCAGACCAGGATCTGGGCGCTCGAATCACCGCTTACCGGTCTTGGCGCGAATCCATGGAGCGCAGCACGCGCGCGCGCGCCGACTTCGAGCGGGCCAACGCAGCTCTCGCGAAAGCGCTCGGTGAATTCGACGTCGATTCGCTGCACCACGAAATCGCTGCACTTATGGAGAAACTGCGCGATGCCCAGGACGCCGCGCCCACCCTTTCCGCCGCCGTCGACGAGGCTACCGCACGCGCGGGGCTCGAGGACCTGAACGAGCGCCTTGCCGAAGCCACGAATAGACAGCACGAACTCGAAGGCGCTTTCAATGCCGCGAAACTGCCGGATATCGCGGCGCTTGAGGAGCGCGTCACCTCCTGCCGCGACGAAGAGCAGCGCTTGGCCGCGGTGCATCGGGCAGCACAGCGTGCGCAGAATCTCATCCTTCAAGTGAAGTCGGCCGTCCACAAGACGTTCCTTCCGCTCATGAACGAATTGCTCGGAGAAGGTCTTAGCACCGTCACCGCAGGCAAGTACGTGCGGGCGCACATGGCGGGTGATTTCACTGTGCGGCTCGACTCGACCGAGCGCGGCGGCACGATCGATCCTGGTGAGCTTTCGGACGGCACGAAAGAACAAGTGAATCTAAGCTTGCGCGTCGCCACTGCCCAGACGCTCGCGAGCGGCGAGCACGTGCCGCTCATCTTGGACGATGCGCTTGCTCACGCAGATCCGCAGCGAGCGGCCGCCGCGCTGCGCTGGCTCTCCGCGCTCGGCGCGCGCGGCATCCAGTCGATCCTGTTCACGCAGCGGCCGGATCTCATAGCGCTCGCCCGCGAACTCGACGGCGTCGCGGTCGTCGATCTCGCCGGACTCGCGAAGTCCTAGCAGACCTCTTGCCACTCGCACTCGGTGTGGACGCGGTCAACCTGCTGCACGATCGGCGCGGTATCGGCAGATATGTGCGCGCGGTGCTCTCGTCTTGGATCGCCGGGCACCGCGACCGCGTGACGATCACGCTCCTCGTGCCGCATCTCTTTCCGGCGTTCGTGCGCGATCGATTGCAGGCAGAAGCTGGCGGGGCGGTCGCCGTGGCGCGGCGCTCGCAGGCCGCAGCGCTCGGATTGGACGCGGTCTGGTATCCATGGAACGGCATGACGTGGCTCGCCCCTCTGCGCCGCATCGCCACCGTCCACGACGTCTGGCCCTTCGTCGAACCCGCGGCCGACGAGCGCAGGCGGCACAACGAGCAGTATCCGTTTCGCGCGACGGCGCGTGAGGCGACGCTGATCATCGCTGATTCTGCTTTCACAAAAGGCGAGATCGAGCGCCGGCTTTCGCCAGTTGCCGCGCCTATCGCGGTGGTCCATTTGGGCACGGCGTACCCGCCTGCATTCGCCGGTATCGCGCCCGCGGTTCTCGACGGCGCGCAGCGATATGTCTTGTTCGTCGGCGAGGCTGAGGAGCGCAAAAACCTCACCGCCCTCATCGCGGCGATGGGCGTGCTGCCGCCGGGCGTCGCGCGCGGCACGGCTTTGGTTTTGGCCGGCAAATGCGCGCCCTCTGTTCGCGAGCGCGCGCTCGCGGCGGGCGTGGATGCACGTCTTGAAGGCGAAGTCAGCGACGCTCGGCTTGCGGCGCTCTACCGCGGTGCGGCTGCGTTCGTTTTTCCCTCGCGCTACGAAGGTTTCGGACTTCCCGTGCTCGAGGCGATGGCCTTCGGCACGCCGGTCATCGCCTCGAACGCGGCGAGCATTCCCGAGGCAGGCGGCGATGCGGCCGCGTATTTCGCGCCCACCGATGTTGACGCGCTTGCAACCCTGCTCTCGCGCGTGTTGACCGAGGAGAGCTTCGCGGACGATCTGCGCCGACGCGGACTTCGGCGCGCTTCGACGATGACGTGGGAGCGGTGCGCCGACGCGACGCTGCTCGCGATCGAATCCGCCATAACATAGAGAATTCGATCTCGCAGATGAAGATACTCATCTTCGGCTCTGGCGTCCAGGGAACTCTGTTCGGTGTCCGCCTCGCACTGTCGGGCCACGATGTAACGCTTGTGGCCCGTGGAGATCGGGCGGCCGAGCTCCGCGCCGTTGGAGCCGTCATCAGAAGTGCGACCTCAGGTCGGGTCGACTCGGTGCGCCTGCCGGTGATCGAGCACGTGACCGCGGCTACCAAAGCGGACTTGTGCCTTGTGACCGTACGGCGCGAGCAAATCGAGGAGGTGCTTCCCACCCTGGCTGCGGCGACCGGCATCGGGCTTTGCCTTATCATGGTCAATCACGCAAATGGATCGGAGCCGATCTTTGAGGCGCTCGGGCGCCGACGCGTCGTGCTTGGGTTCCCCGGCGCTGCGGGCGGCCTGGAAGGCGGCGTGGATCGCTTTATCGAGGTTTCGGAACAGCCCACCGTGATCGAATCGAGCGCGCCTGAGATCGCGGCCGTCGTTAGAGACGCCGGCTTTCGCGTCGAGTTGGTCCGTGACGTGGATTCGTGGCTTCGACGACATGCGGTTTTTGTCACCGCGATATGCGGCGCTCTCTACCAGGTCGACTGCGACGCTGTCCGCCTCGCGGCAAGTCCGCAACTTGTACGGAATTTTGTCTTGGCGGTGCGAGAAGGGTGGACCGCGCTCGATCGATTGGGCGTAGTGCCCGCGCCGCTCGCGCTCCGAACAATCTTTTGTTGGGTTCCGTTGCCGATCGCCGTGAAGTATTGGCAGTCGCTGTTGCGCTCGCCGCGAGGTGATCTTTATTTCGCTCGCCATGCGCGTCACGCCGTCACAGAGATGGCGGCCCTTGCAGCCGACGTTCGGGCGCTCACGGCCGAGGCGATGCCGAATCTGCAGAACCTTTTCGCGTCGATCGACGCTGCCCGACTGCTCTAGTTGTCGGGCGGTCCGAGTTGCGGCGTCGAATCCTGCGGCACCAGCTGCTTGAGCCGGGCGGGCGTCAATATCCACGCGACCGCGACACCCCCGATCAGGCCGCCGATATGGCCCGCGTTCGAGATACCGGGGTTCACGAATCCGTTGCCGAGCGTCAGCACGATCGGCATGAGCGCGCTGCGCAATAGGACGCTGCGCGCATGCGGAAGTTTGAATCCGAGCACCGCCATCGCGCCGAACACGCCCATGATGGCGCCCGACGCGCCGGCGGTCGCATCGTTCGAGCCGATCGTCGTATAGTATGCGGCGAATCCGCCGGCGACGAGAGCGACCATGTAGATCGCGAAATAGCGCGCGCTGCCATAGACATATTCTACGAGCAATCCCACTTGGAAGAGCGCGTACGAATTGAACGCGATGTGGAGGATGCCGTAATGGATGAAGCCTGAGGTGATCAGCCGCCACCACTGACCTTGTTGGATCAACACCGGAACGATTTGGCCCAGGCTCACAAGCGGGCCGGACGGCTGATTCCCGCCCGTGACGATGAGGTCGAACAAGAACGCGGCCCAGCATATGCCGAGCATCGTGAGCGTGACCGGTGCGGTGCGCCAGCTCAAGACTGCGTCACGCGGGAGGTTGAGCGAGCGCCGTGCGCAGCCCGGCGACGAAGAGCGGGATCATGATCTCGTGATGGCCGGTGAACATGTATCCCTTGCCGCCGTCCAAGTGCGGCCGTACGACGACGTTCGTGCGGGGCCGGTAGTGGCGCACGAAATCGAAATCGGCCGTGACGAAATCGTTCCGATACCCGAGGTTGCGCGCGATGGAGAGCGCTTTTAGGAACACCTCGGGCAGGATGACCGCCGAACCGAAATTGCAGTAGACGCCGCCGTCAGTCACGGCCGCCACGACTTCCGTGAAGCGGCGGAAGTCGCGCATCGTCGCGGCGCCGAGCGCGGCACCGTCGGCTTGCGGGTGCATGTGGATGATGTCCGTGCCGACCGCGACATGCACGGTGACGGGGACGTCAAGCGCTGCTCCCTGAGCGAGCAGCGAGGTCGACGCGTACTTCGCATTGCGCGCGAGAAGCGCGTCACCCAGCGCGCGACCGAGCCCCACTGCCGGTCCCGTCTTCGCGATCGCCGCTAAGATGAAGTCGGCAGTCTCTCCGGACATGCCGAACGATCCGTCGCGCAGACTCGTGTCCACGTCTTCAGACGTCTTTCCGGCGATCGCGAGTTCGACGTCGTGGATACAGACGGAACCGTTGGTCGCGACGGCGTTGACGATGCCGTCGCGCATCAGGTCGACGATGATCGGCGCCAGACCGGTTTTTATGACGTGGCCGCCTGCGCCGACCGCGACCGCCTTGCCCGCGCGGTTCGAGCGCACGACGTCGCCGACCAAAGCGCGCAGATCCTGTACCGCCAAGATGTCGGGCAGCGAATTCCAGAAATCCGCGAACGACTGGCCTGCTTGCGGCGATTTGGCCAGCGATTCGAGCGACACTTTAGACGGGCGGTCTTCAAGGACCGTCATGGTCAAACGCTGCAAGTCGAGTTTAGGAAATGGAAACGTTCGCTTCACCGCGCTCGGGTTCGTAGGCGGACCGTAAAGGTCCGCCTACTTCGAATTTCTGAAGGGGCCGATTTTATATCGGCCCGCGTTTTTGTCGCCCGCCATCACCGGTCGATGTCTTCGCCGGGGACGCGGCCAACAACGGCCGCGCAGCATGCCCCGCGTGGACGCTCCTTCGCTCGCATCCAGCTCGCTCAGTCGCTCGGTTCACTTCGTCGCTCCCGCCATCCGTGGCTTCGCTCCTCGTTCAACGCCTCGCTTGGGCATGCCGCGCCGGCCGCCGTCGACGCATCGCCTCGGCATCACCGGCGATTTCGAAAGCCGGGGCGTCTGAGGCGGCGAGGGCCGCCGAAGTCGAGCGGCGGACCTTGACTATCCCGATGATCCGCCGCGTCCCCGGCGAAGACATCGACCGGTGAGGCCACCGCAATAGGGCCGATATGAAATCGGCGCTTTCAGGATGTCGAGCGAAGCGTCTTCGCGATTCGAACTCAGGTCCAGCGGGCGAGCAGGGCCGCGAATTGCTCGCGGAATCGGGCGGCCGAGAACGTCTCAGCGTGCGCGCGCATCGCGGCGACGTCGAACGCGGCGGGATTGAGATCGCGCAGAGCCTGGGCGAGCGCGGCAGCGGTCGGTTCGCGGAAGAACACGCCGGTCACGCCTTCGACCACCGTCTCGAGCGCGCCGCCGGCGCCGTAAGCGACCGTCGGCCGGCCGGCTGCCGAAGCCTCCACAGGCACGAGACCGAAATCTTCTTCGCCGGGGACGATCACCGCGCGAGCGCAGGCGAACAGACTTGCGCGAGCTGCGTCAGAAACGCGGCCGGTGAACCGCACCGACTGCCCGGCGAGCGATCGCAATCGGCTCTCGTCCGGCCCGCCGCCGATGATGACGAGCGGCGCGCCGATCTCGCGGCACGCCTCGATGGCGAGGTGCACGCGCTTGTAGCGCAGCATCCGCGTCGCCACGAGATAGTACGCGCCGACCTGCGTTGCGGGCACCGCGGAAAACGCCTCGATGTCGGCCGGGCAATGGATGACGTCGCTCGATCGGCCGTAACTCGCGCTGATCCGCTCGGCAACGTTGTGCGAGTTCGCGATCACGTGCGTCGGCAGCTGCGCCGCCGCGTAGTCCCAGCGTTTGAGCGCCGGCAGCACGGCTGCGAGCATCGGGCGCGACCAGAACGGCGCCACTTCGAACGCGTATTCATCCTGGCGCCAGAGAAAGCGCGTCGGCGTGTGGATGTACGACACGTGCACCGCGCCATTTCTGACCCGCACACCTTTGGCAAACGATGACGTGGACGAGATCACGAGGTCGAACTCGGAAAGGTCGAGCGCCTCGAACGCTCGCGGATAAAGCGGTAAGAGCGCGCGAAACGATCTGCCAGCATAGGGTATCTTCTGCAGCCAGGTCGTGCGCACGTCGAAATCCTCGAATGCGCCCTCGAACGCTTCAGGGTTGTAGATCGAGGTGTAGATCGGCGCGTTCGGATATAGACCGTGCATCGCCAAAAGGACGCGCTCGGCGCCCCCGAATTGTGTCAGGTAGTCGTGGATGAACGCGACGCGCACGCGCGCCCCGCTAGTGCGCCGGCCCCGTCTGCGGCAGGACGACGCCGACGACCTCGCCTGTGAGATACCGCCGCGCCACACGCTGCACGTCGGCCGCCGTAACTTGCGATATGCGGATAGGCAGCAGGTTCTCAAACGCTGTGCCGTCGGTCGTGGCTGCCGCGCGTCCCATAAGCCACGCCGCGTCGTCCAGTCCCTGCACGCCCGTGAAATACGACCCGACCGCAAGCCGACGGCCGTGGTCGACGATCACGTCCGGCAGGGGGCTGCCGCGCAAACGAGCGATCGCGGATTGCAGATCGCGCACGGAGCCGTCGACATTTGCATCGCTTCCGTTGAGAAAGATCGCGAGCAGCCCTGGTTGCGCCTGGTAGTCGTAGAACGCGCCGACGTATTCGTCCGGCAGCGAACTCTCCGATCCGTACGAAAACGCGTGCACATCGCCGCCTTGACCGAGCAGAGCTTCGATCACGAGCATCGCAGGGAAATCGCTTGAATACATGTCGGGCACGCGATAACCGACCGCGACCCACGGCGCGGCGACGTCGCGATGGGTGACGATCTCGTTACCCCGTGCGGGCGCCTGCACGACGCCGCCGTCGGTCGCCGGCGGTTGCGGGGCCGCAGCCGCGCTGCCGCCGAGCCTCGTCATCTCGATCCGAGCTGCGCTCACGATCGGGTCGTCAACGGCACCGTCCAGCGCGACGAGCGTTCCCGGACCATGGCGATACCCTGCGGCCCACGCGCTCACGTCAGCCGCCGTCAGCGACTGGAGGCTTAAGATCCGGCCCGCCTCGGGATACGCATAGCCCGTGCCGGCGTACGTCGCCTGGCGGACCATCGACATGGCAGCGGCCGCCGGTCCATCGTTCTCAGTGGTAGCGGCAGTTATCGCAGCGGCGCGCGCCGCCGCGAGATTTGAAAGGTCCGGCGCGGTGAGGGCAGAGACGAGATCGTGGAGCAACGCGGGGAATTGCGCCTTCGGCGCTTCGAGGTAGAATCGGGTGTCGTTCGGATCGAGCGTGAAGGTCAGCGTCGCGCCGCGCGTGGTCGCTGAATCGGAAAGCGAAACGCCGCCTTCGATGGGCGTGCTCAACACCAGGCGCGCAGCGACGTCTGCGACTCCCGAATTGGAGGCCGATTGATGCACGAGACCGGCCGGCACGGTGATCGACGCGCCGACGAGCACGCCGCCCGTTGAGGCGGAGACGAGCGCGACGCCGTTCTGCAGATGCTCTTGCGTCGCCGTAGGGAACGTCGTGGCGGGAACCGCCGGCGATGCGCCCATGAGCGCGAGCCAGGCGAGTGCAACAAGCGTTGCGTTGAGAGTTCTGGTCACGATGCGTTCTCCTTAGAGACCCTTAAAAAATCGTTGGATGGGCCGACTAACGTCGGCCCCTTCAGTCATGCCGGCGCGAAATGCGACTGAGCCGTTCGTCTCCGGCAGCGTGACCATCGCGGGTTCTGCTGTCAGGTAGCGGCGGGCGATGTCGTGCACGTACGCAGGCGTCAGCGAATCTGCCGACGACAGGTAGTCGCCGTTGCCGAGCATCAACGCGGCGGGCGTGTAGGCGGCGGCGCCTTGTGCGAAGTACCAGCCGAGGTTGTCGGCAAGCGATTGCGGCGTGGACATATCGTGCAACAGGTGGGTGCGGTACGCGAGTTCAGCTCGGGCGAATTCCGCGTCGCTCAACTGCGCGTCTACGACGCGCTTGGCCGCTGCGCGGATCATGTCGACTGCCGCCTGACGGTCCAAATCCTCGCCCCATATCCCAGCGAACATGATGCCGGGATTTTCGAGCGTTATGAACTGACCGTCGAACTGCGAATTCGGCTGGGCCGCCGTCAGCGCTTTCGTGACGGTGCCGGTCGTTTCGCTCATCAGATAGTCGGAGAGAAAATCCATCGCGGTGGCCGCGCGTTCGTCGCTGATCGCAGGGCCTGGCCAACCCAACGCGACCGCGCTGACGCCGTGCGTGACTCCGCTCGGCAAGGTCGCAGGCGCAAAGGTGGTGCGCAGCGTCGAAGCGGGAAGCCTGGGACCGCTCGGCGCGGGTGAAGTAGCGCCGGCCGAGGATCCTGACGTGACGATCTCGCCAAGGGCATCGGACCCGCCAAGACCCGCGCTCGCGGCGATCGCATTGCTCGGCAGATACGCTTGGCTCGCGAACGACTGTGTTTCGCCGATCGTCGCGGACGCGATGTCGGTCGCCGAACCATACGTCGACGAGCTGTAAGGTCCGCCGGAGAACATGACACCGAAGAGACGCTCGCCCAACTGATTGTCTGGTTGCGTCGCAGCGATCGCAAGCTCTTCGGCCAATCGCAGCTTACCGTCCTTAAACGCTGCATCATCGAGCTGCGGATGGAGGACGTCGCTCAGCAACGCCTCTTGTGCCGCGCCGGCGAGATAGGCGGGGACGACGATGCCGATCTCCGTTGCGGCAGGAAAAACTTGGATGGCGACAGCGCCGCCGTTGTCACGCGCGATGTCGCGGATGCTGAAGCCGTGCGCTTTCGACTCGACGATCGACAGCGCCGCCAACCGCGCGATGCCAGGATGTTGACCGTCATAGCCATTCGCCGGACAGCGCAGCCATATCTCGACCGCTTCGGTTGGCGACGCGCCGCCGCCGATCACGCGATACGTCAACCCGTCGGTTCGTTGGCCGGCAGTATCGGTCGCAGCAGCAAACGACTGCGCGGGCTGAACTGCGGTAGCGGCGCGCGACGCTTGAGGCGCCGCGGCGATCAAAACGAGCAAAAGCGCGGCCACGGTGGCGCGCCGCGTGTGTTGCATGGTCAAGCCTCGAATCGTCAGGCGGGTTTAGGAGGCGGAAACGGCAAGCTGCCCGGGTTGACGCGGCTCTTGCCTTCGGGAGGCTTCGCAGCGGCGGCCGCTATGTCGTCCGGTATTGGCCGACCGACGTCGGCTGGCTTTGTCTGGTCGGCCGGCGCGGGCGAATTGTCGGAGAGCAGCCGGTCGACTTCGTCCGCTTCCACTGTCTCGCGCTCGAGCAGCGCTTCCGCCAGCCTGTGCAGTTTGTCGATATTCGACTCGAGCAGATGGTACGCGTTTGTGTAGCACGAGTCGATGATCGCGCGGACTTCGGTGTCGATCTGTCCGGCGACTTCCTCGGAGTAGTTCCGCTCATCTGCGAAATCGCGGCCCAAGAAGACCTGTTCGTGTTTGCGCCCGAGCGCGAGCGGTCCGAGCTTGGCGCTCATGCCGTACTCCATGACCATCTTGCGCGCGAGCGAGGTGGCTTTTTGGAAGTCGTCTTGTGCGCCGGTCGTGCATTCGTGGAAGATCAATTCTTCTGCGACTCGCCCGCCGAGCAACACCGTGATGCGATCGACGATCTCGGCGCGCGACATCAGATAGCGGTCTTCAGTCGGCAGCTGCATGGTTACGCCGAGCGCCATGCCGCGCGGGATAATCGTGATCTTGTGCAGCGGAACCGCGTTCGGCAGCATCTTACCGACCAGCGCGTGACCGCCTTCGTGATATGCGACGATCTCTTTTTCGCGATGGCTGATGATGCGGCTCTTGCGCTGCGGACCTGCGATGACGCGATCGATCGCCTCTTCGCAGTCGGTCATGTCGACTGCGGTCTTGTTGTTGCGCGCGGCGAGCAGCGCCGCTTCGTTCAAAAGATTCTCGAGGTCGGCGCCGGAGAAGCCGGGCGTTCTGCGGGCAAGCACTTCGAGTTTGACGTCGGGCGCCAGCGGTTTGTTGCGCGCGTGGACGGCGAGGATCTGCGCTCGTCCGACAACGTCTGCCCGATCGACCACGACTTGGCGGTCGAAGCGGCCGGGGCGCAGCAATGCGGGATCGAGCACGTCGGGCCGGTTCGTGGCCGCGATCAAGATGACGCCGGCGTTCATGTCGAAGCCGTCCATCTCGACGAGCAACTGGTTGAGCGTCTGCTCGCGCTCATCGTGGCCGCCGCCCAAGCCGGCGCCGCGTTGGCGGCCGACCGCATCGATCTCATCGATGAAGACGATGCACGGCGCGGTCTTCTTCGCTTGTTCGAACAGATCGCGCACGCGCGATGCGCCGACGCCGACGAACATCTCCACGAAATCGGAGCCGGAGATGCTGTAGAACGGCACACCAGCTTCGCCCGCGATCGCGCGCGCCAGAAGCGTCTTGCCGCTGCCCGGCGGACCGAGCAAGAGCAGACCTTTGGGGATCCGCGCGCCGAGCGATTGGAACTTCTTCGGGTACTTCAGGAACTCGACGACTTCAGCGAGCTCTTCTTTTGCCTCGTCGACCCCGGCGACGTCTGCGAACGTGACCTTGGCGCGGTTCTCCGAATGCAATTTGGCGCGGCTGCGCCCGAACGAGAGCGCTTGGCTGCCGCCCGACTGCGCCTGACGGATAAAGAATAGGAAGATTCCGATCAGGATGATGAACGGAATCGCGCTTACGATGACCGTCCAGTTGAAGGCGTTGGCGGCCGAGCTGTGGTCGAAGCTGTAGGCGATATGCTCTTTGTCGAGCAGCGCCTGCAGATCGTCCGGCTTTCCTTCCGGCGTGCTGACGACGATCTTCGAATTATCGGTCAGCGTCGCCGTCGCTTGCCCATCGGCGAGCACGAAGTTGCTGAACTTGGCAGGGTTGGCTTCGACCTGCTGCTTGAGCGCACTGTAGGTAGGCGCCGCCGGCTGCTGCTTGCCGTTCTGCTGGTACCACGTGAACGCGAACACCATGAGAATGCCAACGCCCAACCACCAGAGCATCGCGCGACCGTATCTAGCCAAGGGACCTACTCCTACCGCTTTCCCGGGTGTCGCCGGACCTCAGGCCAACACTCGCCTGGCCGGCCGAGCAAGCTCGGCCGCTTCTCTTCATCGATTGGGGGGACATGACAGCTTGCAGATATACGGAAGATTGCGGAACGCTTCTTGGTAGTCCAATCCGTACCCTACCAAAAATGCGTCGGGGGCGGTCATCCCTACGTAGTCCACGTGCACTTTCGCGGCGCGATGGAACGGCTTATCCATGAGCGCGCAGGCGCGCAAGCTGCGCGGTTCCCGGCTCTGTAGATTGTTCAGCAGATATTCTAAGGTAAGGCCTTCATCCACGATGTCTTCGACCAGCAAGACATTTCTGCCGGCTGGATTCGTGTCCAGATCTTTCAGCAAACGAACGTCGCCTTTCGCCCCGCGTCGGCCCGTTCCATACGAACTCACCACGATGAAGTCGATCGCGATCGGATAGTCGCTCAGCTGACGCATCAGATCGGATGCGAAGAGGATTGCGCCTTTCAGCACGCCGACCAGCAGGATCGGCTCGCCCGAATAGTCCCTTCGGATCTCATCTGCCAATCGGCGAACTGCCGCAGCGATCTCGTCGGCGCTGAAGACGACTTCACCGAGCAGGCCCTGATCCGCCGTGGCCTCCACCCTAGATCCGCTCCATAGTGATGCTATCGGTCGGGGACGGTCGCGTCGGTATGCTTGTGGGCTGCCAGGCTACGCGGAGGGCCTGCTCCGCCCCGTGGATCGCATACGGTTCCATGACGCGGACGCCGATGACGGCGGCGATCCGCCCATCGACGCAAAGCAGCGGCACGCTCGACCGCCGATCACGCGGCACGCCCTGCTTCGCAAGAAATCGCGCAAGCGAAATCGCGTGGCGCCGCCCCGACGGAGTGCACGTGTCGCCGCTGCGAGGCAAGCGAACGCTCAGCCGCGCCGCTTGCGGTACCGCCGCGGCGCGCAAATTCACGATGTAGGGCGGACGTTTATGGTCCGCCGATTTGTGGGGCGGACCTTTATGGTCCGCCGATTTGATTCGCATCTGACCGGCCGACAACAACACCGACGCGTTCCCGGCTTGGAATTCGCCGCCGCGCCGATCGCGGATCGCGGTCGCGATCGCTTCGCATTGCGCGAACGTGAAGTCTTTCGTTGATCCTGTCACCGTTCGCACGGCTGATCTCACGATGCGCCGAAGCAATGGAATCGGAACGTCGCGCAACGCGCGCGCATCCAACGTGTCCTTGGCGATTCTCGCGCGGTCGGCGGCCGTGGTTGCGGCCGCATCGAGCAGCGCCCGTTCCTCACCCGCGAGTGTTGCCGATCTGGCGAGCGCGCGAACCGCGCCCTGTCCTTGCGCCGTCCATCGCGCCAGAAACGCGCGCACCAAATTCCGGCGGTACCTTACGTCCGCATTCGTCTCGTCCGTCGAGATCGGCACGTCGTAGCGCTCGACCACCGCGGCCAATTGTTCGCGCGTCTCACCGAGGAAGGGGCGCACTAGCGTCACGCCGTTTGCGAGCGGTCGCATCGCGGCCATCGGGCTCAGACCGTCGAGCCCGCAGCCACGAAGCAGCGCGAGCAGTACCCACTCGGCGATGTCGCCTGCGTGATGACCGGTGACGATAACACCGGCGCCCTTTTGACGCGCCATTTCGCGAAGCGCGATGTAGCGCGCGCGCCGCAGAAACGCTTCGCTCAGGCGCGTATTCCCTCGTGCACCCCGCAAGCGCGCTACCAAGACTCGTGCCGCTGCGACTCGCGCCTGGGCGCACACGGCAGCGATGTCGCGCTCGATCGCTCGTTTCGAACGGACGCCGTGATCGACATAGCACGCATAGATCTTCGCGTGCGGCGCGAGCTCGCGCACGCGAAGCAACGCAGCCGCGCTGTCGCTTCCGCCGGAGGTGGCGACCGCGATCACGTCTGCGCTTGAGAGCAAAGCATCGATCGGTGGACAAGCGCTGCTCGCCCTACTACGGGTGGTTCGCATCAGACGCGCCGCGCCACGCGCTCGACTTCCCGGCGCGCCTCGCGCTGTTTGATCGCCGCGCGTTTGTCGTATTGCTTCTTGCCGCGGCCGATGCCGACTTCAACTTTCACGACACCGCGCTTGAAGTAGACGCGCAGCGGCACGAGCGACAGGCCTTTCTCTTGCAGTTCCGCCGCCACTCGCGCGATCTCGCGTGCGTGGAGCAAAAGTTTACGATCGCGTCGCGCTTCGTGCTGCGAGAAGAACGTGCCCTGTTGGTACGGCGGCACGTGCACGTTCATCAGCCAGATCTCGCCGTTTTTCACCGTCGCGTATCCGTCCACGAGCGAGCAGCCATTCACGCGCAAGCTCTTCACTTCCGTGCCGGTCAAGACGATGCCGGCTTCCAAGCGATCGAGGATGTGATAGTCGTGGAACGCCCGCCGGTTCGCCGTGATCAGCTTCTCTCCGCCGCCCTCAGCTGCCATCGCCGATTTCCGTCACGAAGCGCGAGCGACCCTCAGCGTAGAGCGTGCCGTCCTTGCCCTTCAGTGTGCCCGCCACTTCCAGCACGCGCCCGCGGCGCGCGGTCACGTTGCCTTCGACGATCAGCGGCTTGTCGGTCGGTACGGGCTTTCGAAAGCGCACTTCGAGCCGCGCCGTCACACAGCGAACGCCGGTCGAGAGCGTGGCGTGCGCCATCGCTTCATCTAATAGGACGGCGACGATGCCGCCGTGCATGATGTCGCGCCAGCCGGCGAAGACGTCGCCTGTGACGATCTCGCTGCGTGCCGTACCCTCGCCGTAGTCGAAGCGCATGCGAAGTCCCCGATCGTTGTCGGGTCCGCATGCGAAACACTTTCGATCGTCTTGGAGCGGCGCCGTGGTCATCCGTCAGTAGCCGATGGCGAGACGCGCCCCGAGTTGCGCCGGTAACCTGAGCGATTCCATCCGTTCGCGTACGCTGCCGACATCATAGCCGACGCGGCGGACTTCCACGACCGCATCGGCCGTATCCAAGATCGCATAAGCCGCTTGCGGATTGTGATCGCGCGGCTGACCCACGCTACCCGGATTGATCAGGTAACGGAAGGATGGGGCAAGTTCGATGCGCCCGCCGTGCAGCAGTTTCTGCTGAAACGCCCTGCCTTCGAGGTCTTGGTAGTAGACTTCGGCCACGTGCGTATGCCCGATAAACGTCACTGGGGCTTCTACACGCTCGAATGCACGCTGCGCGTCGACGACGTCGGAGATATAGTCGAAGTGGAAGACCGGAGCGCCGTGGACCAGCGCGAATCCGCCTGCAAGCCCGCCTGCGGCTGCCCCGTCGAAGCGCTTGTCGCGGACCAAACTCTCGAGGTAGCTTCGGTTTTCCGGCGTGAGCGCTTCCTGTGTCCAGGTCAGCGCTTCGCGCGCAAGCGGGTTGAAGAACTCCGCACCTGCGTTAGAAACGGCTGCCTCGTCGTGGTTGCCGGCGATCGTGACGCAGCCCCGCTCGCGAAGCCGGACGCAGCATTCGTTCGGATTTGGACCGTAGCCCACCACGTCGCCGAGGCACAATAGGGCGTCGATTTTGGCCGCGTCAAGCTCGCCGAGGACTGCGTCGAGGGCCTCGAGGTTGCCGTGGATATCCGAAATGATGCCAAAGCGCATCCGGCCCGCGTCCCTGCTGTCCCGTGAGGAGCGTGCATATTCTCGTCGGTGAACCAGGGGGCCTCCGCTCTCGTATTGGGAAGTGGCGCGTCGCGGGCAGAGGTCGCTTCGGCTGTGGAATGACGGGCTCGCGTCGCTTGCGCTTATCGCACTAGGTAATTGAAAGGACTGGATCTTGATGAGGAGCATTTTTGCGGCCGTTGCGGCCGGCGTTTGCGCGATGTCGCTTGCGTCCGCTGTGTTGGCCGACAGCTCGATGTCGTCGTCTGGAAGTATGGGTATGACAAAGACGGTCACCGGCCAGGTGATTGATCTAGCTTGCTATACGTCGTCGGGCGCGCACGGCATGAGCCACGCGAAGTGCGCGATGGCATGCGCCAAGGCCGGCGGCGCGTTAGGCATTCTGACGAGCGACGGCAACGTGCTCGTGTCGATCGGACCGAGTCCTGGCGCGGACCCGAACAAACTTCTTCTGCCGTACGTCGAGAAAAACGTGACGGTGACCGGAAAGGTGTTCTCGGGTCACGGCCTTTCGACAATCGCGATATCAACCGTCAAGGCAGCCGCGATGTCGAACTCGATGATGTCGCACTAGCTCTGAAGGGTCGACGTTGAAGGGGCCGACTTTGAAGGGGTCGACGTTGAAGGGGCCGACTTTATGTCGGCCCCCTTTTTAACGCCCCTCGGGCCGGCATAAAGCCGGCCCCTTCTTTACTTTTTGCGTTCGTGGAGCCAGATCTGATTGCCGTCGGGATCTCGCACTAGAGCGATCGTGCAGTTGGCCAGGACGTGCGGATCGGTGACTTCGACGCCGCGTTTGACGAGCGCCGCCCGGAACGCGTTTAGATCTTCGACTTCAAGCGCGAGCGATTGAGCGGTGCCTGGTCTCCCGACCTGTTCGAAATCGCCCACGCCAAACGTGGTTCCTGCGACGTCGAATTCGACCCAATGCTCGCCGTCGAGTCCTGATTTTGGCAATCCAAGGACGTCGCCGTAAAAAGTTACGGCACGCGTCATATCGGTGACCGGGTACATCGTGAACGCGACGTGAGCGACGGACATCCTACTTGCCTCTTTCTTTCGAACTATCGATTGCGACGAGTGTACGGTACCACATCCACTTCCGTGCCGACGGCAAACGCGCCCACTCCCTCCGGAACGACCACGAGTCCGTCGGCGAGTCCGAGGATGTGCATGTGCGCCGATGTGCCGAAGAGCGGCGTCGCGACGAGGCCGTTTCCATCGCGCGTTATCTTCACGGGGATGCGGTGCTCCAGGTGCGTCGAGACGACGATATCGGCGCTGAGCGACGCGCGCCATGGCAGCGGATCGGCGCTGATCCCCAACAGGCGCAAGAGCGTCGGCCGGCCCAACGTCTCGAAGACGACCAGCGCGGAGACGGGATTCCCAGGCAGTCCGATGATCGGTTTGTCGCCGATCACCGCGAGGACGGCGGGCCTTCCCGGTTTGGCGCGAACGCCGTGCACGATCACGCCGGGCGACCCGGCGGCCGAAATCACGACCGGCGTGTAGTCGCGCTCGCCGACGCTCGACCCGCCCGAGATCACGACAGCATCGTTCTCGGCAAGCGCAACTGCGAAAGCGGCGTCGAAAGCCGTTCGGTCGTCGGCGACGCGCGGATACGAGTGCGCCTCGCAGCCGAGCGCGGTGATGGCGGCGCTCAACGCAACGCGGTTGCTGTCGTGGATTTGGCCGGGCGCGAGTTTGGCGCCCAACGGAACGAGCTCGTCGCCCGTGATCAGCACGCCGACACGAGGCGCGCGATAGACTTCGACTCGGTCGACACCGGCGGCGGCGAGCATGCCGATCGCCGCCGGGCTAGCGATCGTGCCGGCCTCGCAGAGCAGATCGCCTGCGCGCACGTCCGCGCCTTCGCGCGTGACGTGGTCATCGAGATCGCTGCCGTCGAGGATCTCGACGACATCGCCTTGATCGATCGTATCTTCTACCATCACGACGCCGTCGGCTTTTGCCGGCAATGCGCCGCCGGTGGGGATCCGCATGCACGACCCGCGCACGAGTCCGTCCGGCGCGAGCTTGCCCATGACGACGTCGCCGACGATGCGCAGCGTCACGGGCGATGCCTCGCTCGCCCGAGCGACGTCGGCGCCGATAACGGCAAATCCGTCGACGCAGGAGCGGGTGAACGGCGGAACGCTTTCAGCGGCGTGGACGCCTGCCGCAAAAACCCTTCCATCTGACGCCTCTACGGCGATGTTCTCGCGCGCGGCCATACGCAACGGGAACTCGGCCATGGCGGCGAGCGCGTCGCGAACGCTCACGCGCCGCATCACACTTCGCTCCTGTGTCGTCACTCACACCTCCGTCACGTCCACCGCTTACCGATAGTCTTGATATGCGGTTGGATTAATCGCGTTCTTCGGAGGGTCCATGTTTCCCCATACGATAGATGATCTATTGCGTCTGACCGTCGAGAAGGGCGCGTCGGACTTGCACCTCGTTGTGGGCAGCGCGCCGGTCATCCGGCTGCATGGCGTGCTGACTCCGGTCGTTCCAGAAAAGCTGTCGCCGGCCGCGACGCAAGAGCTCGTCGCGGCTCTGATGTCGAAGAACGATCAAGTCACGTTGGAAGAGCACCGCGAAGTAGATTTCGCGTATTCGCTGGCCGGCGTTTCGCGGTTCCGCGTCAACGCCTGTTTTCAGCGCGATTCGGTGAGCGCCGTGCTTCGGGCGATCCCCGGCAACCCGCCGCGTTTGGAGAAGATGGGTCTGCCCGCCGTCGTCGAGCAGATGACGCACAAGCCGCGCGGACTCGTGCTCGTCACCGGGCCGACGGGCTCCGGTAAGTCCACGACGCTCGCCGCCATGATCAACTACATCAATCGCAACAAGGCGGTGCGCATCGTCACGATCGAGGACCCGATCGAGTTTTTGCACAGCAACGAGAAGTCGGTGATCAGCCAGCGGGAAGTCGGGCGCGACACGCTTTCCTTCAACAACGCGCTGCGCTCCGCGCTGCGCCAGGATCCCGACGTCATCCTGGTCGGCGAGATGCGCGATCTCGAGACGATCTCGCTTGCGTTGACCGCCGCCGAAACCGGCCACTTGGTCTTCGGCACGCTGCACACGCAGTCGGCGCCGGAATCCATCAACCGCATGGTCGACGTCTTCCCGCCGCAACAGCAGGAACAAGTGCGCCTCCAGCTGTGCGGCGTGCTGGAAGCGATATTCACACAAACCCTCGTGCCAAAAGCCGACGGGTCCGGGCGCGTGTGCGCCATGGAAATACTGCTCGGCACGGCCGCCGTGCGCAACCTGATCCGCGAAAATAAACCCGCGCAGATGACCAACGCGATCCAGACCGGTCAGAACGTGGGCATGCAGACGTTGGACAAGTGCCTTGCCGAGTTCGTCAACAACGGCTTCATCACGTTGTCCGACGCGCTCGAGAAAAGCTCGCACCCGGAAGAGCTGCAGCGCATGTGTTCCGTGACCGAAGCAAAGCCGCGTTTCGTCTCCGGCTTCTGACCATCAAGTAGCTTAAGGGCATCTCTGAAGGGCAGCCCTGAAAGGGGCCGACGTTAGTCGGCCCCTATTTTCTGACCTAAAGGGCGGCCCTCGGCCGTCCTATAAACGGTGGCGGATGCTCGATCGCCACGCCATCCGTGAAGATCCCGATCTATTTCGCCGTTCGTTGCGCCGACGCGGCATCGCGCCGGACGCGATAGACGAATTCCTCGAGCTCGATCGCGCGCATCGCGCGCTCGTCACGGCGCTCGATGGCGCGAAGGCAGAACGGAATCGGCTTTCGGCCGAATTCGCCCAGGCGAAGTCCGGCGGCGCAGATGTCGTTGCCGACCTGCGGCGACGCTCGTCAGAACTCGGCGAGAGCATAAAAGCGCAAGAAGCGGCTGGTCAGGCGGCGGAGGCCCGCATCGCCGATTTGCTCGCAAATCTTCCAAACGTGTTGGCGGACGATGTGCCCGACGGACGCGACGAAGCCGCGAACGTCGAAGTCGGCCGGTTTCTGGGACCAACTCAGTTCGCGTTTGACGCAAAGCCGCACTGGGAGATCGGTGAACGGCTCGGCATCCTCGATTTCGAGCGCGGCGTGCGGTTGGCACGCAGCCGCTTCACGGTGCTCGCCGGGATGGGGGCGCGCCTCAATCGCGCTCTCGCCACGTTCTTTCTCGAGCGGAACCGCGCCGCCGGCTTCGTCGAGATGTCGCCGCCGGTGCTCGTCAACCGCGAGTCGCTATGGGCCACAGGCCAGCTCTCGAAATTCAGCGATGCGATGTTCTCTGTTGACGGCGGCGAGCTATTCCTTTCCCCGACGTCTGAAGTGCAGCTCGTCAACCTCCATCGTGATGAGATCCTCGACGCCGCCGTTTTGCCGATCTGCTATACAGCGTTCACGTCTTGCTTTCGCCAGGAGGCCGGCGCGGCCGGCAAGGACACGCGCGGACTCATCCGTCAACACCAATTCGAAAAGGTGGAGATGGTCGCGCTTTGCTCTCCGGACCAGACCGCCGCGATGCACGAGAAGATCGTGGGGCAAGCGAAGTCTCTATTGGAAGAACTTCGTCTGCCGTACAGGACTGTCGTGCTATCTGCGGGCGATACGGGGTTTGCATCCCGCAAGACATTCGATCTTGAGGTATGGCTGCCGGGGCAAAACGCCTATCGTGAGATCTCGTCATGCAGTGATTGCGGCGACTTTCAAGCACGGCGGGCGATGATCCGATATCGCCCACACGCTAAGGCGCGCCCGGAGTTCGCGCACACGCTGAACGGGTCCGGGCTCGCGCTCGGCCGCACGCTCGTCGCCATTTTGGAGAACTATCAGCAGGCGGATGGGTCTGTGGCCGTGCCGAAGGCGCTTCAGCCGTATCTTAGCGGCGTCGACCGCATCGGGCCTTAACCGCCTTCCGACTCCCCTGATGGGGCCGATTTTATATCGGCCCTGGCTAACGCCACGTGGGCCGACATAAAGTCGGCCCCTTCAAATACCGTGTCGGCCCCTTCAAATACCGTGTCGGCCCCTTCAAATACGGTGTCGGCCCCTTCAGATCAACCGCCTTGTAACGAAAAGCACTCTTTGACGGTCTCGTAGTTGTCGGCGCAACGAGGTGTCGATATCCATCACCACGGAGGGTGACCGCAATGAGATGGCCGGCGTTGATGTTGTTCACGATGGTCGTCGCGGGATCGGTGGCAGGTATGGTATACAAGCGCTATACAGACCACCTTGCCGAACTGCGGGAAGCGGTCCGAGTCGCGGCAACGGGCTAGAGCAGAGCGAATATCGGGCTGGGATGATCAGGGGCGTGTCCGCAACGGGCGCGCCCCTTTTGGTTTCTCAGAGCCTGATGCTCAGCGGCGACGCCAACTGCAAGATGGCCTCGGCGCCCTGCGGCACAGTGATGTCTTCTTTTGAATTGGCCGAGTACAGCGCGCCTGCAACAGCGCCGATCGCGCCGCCGGCGTTCGTGCCCGCCCACTTGCCAAGGACATTTCCGACTACCATGCCGCCAAGCGTGCTCAGCGCTATCTTGCCGGTGCTGTCCTTGGTCCGGCTGTCCAGGTTGACGACCTTCGCGCTGAACCATCCGACCTGGCCACCGACCAGCGTGATCTTGTCGATTGCGAATTCGAGCTGCGCTTTGCGCCCCTGACCCGCTCTGACAACGTTGACGACTTTGCCGCTGAGCGTTGCGTTCGCAAAGCGCGCATCGTTTTCGGGATATGGTGCCACGAGCTGCAGTTTCACCACTTGACCGACGAGCGCCGATTTCGACGTGAGTTCAGAATTCATCGTCGCGCGCAGCTGGGTGCCGCTCGGCACCGTCACGGCTGCGGCCGCGGCGCCAAGCGGAGCGAGCAGTGCCGCTGCCGCCGCGCCGGAACACAATAAGGATCGAAGGCTCATGATCGCTTTACTCCTCCTCAAGCACCGCGTGGTCAGCCGGACGCGGCGCCGCGACCGTTCCGCCTGGCACAAACGAAAACCCCCGCGCGAGCGCAGGGGTTCCCGGGCTTGTGGACTGCTTGGTGCCGCTTACCGAGATGCGAGCGCCGCGACCAACTGCTGGCGCGCATCGTGAAGACTTTCGATCGCCTTCACGCGGTAGCCGCTGTAGTCGTGCTGGTCCTTGTTCAGCATGTCGATAGCCTTTTCGACATACGCGCGGACGTAGCGGAGGTTGTTGTTGCTTGCGCCTTGGCCGAGCATGGCGGGCTGCGCCAGTGCGGCGATGGCGGGTATCGATTCGTCGGCACGATCCGCGCGGATCGCGGCGAGAAGGTCGGCATCGGCGGCCTGCATGTCGCTGACGGCAGCAGCGCGATGTCCGTTGTAGTCGTGTTGATCTTGGTTCAACATCCCGATTCCGCGCGCGATGTATGCGCGGACGTAACGGATGTTGTCGTCGCTGCGGTCCGACTCATGCGAATAAGTGCTGAGGGCGGCGACGATCTGATCGCGCGCGGCCTGCGTGTCTGCGATGGCCTTCACGCGGTACCCACCGTAGTCGGTGTTGTCGCGCTGCATCATGTCGATCGCCCGCTCGAGATAGTGACGGACGTAGATTAGGTTGTTGTTGCTGCCCTGCTGGCTGCGAACGAACGCGGCTTCATCCACCGGACTTGCCTGGTTGATGAGCGGATGCGCGACCGGATGGCTTCTGTCGAACGCGAGGGCCGCGGCGATGTCGGCGCGAGCTCTCGAGATGTCGGTCATCGCTGAGACGCGGTGTCCGCCGTAGTCATGCTGATCGTTGGCCAGGTAGTCGTTTGCACGCTCGATGTAGTTGCTGGCGTAACGCATGTTCGCGTCACTAAAGTCGGCCGAAGCCGGCGTCGCCTGCGCATACGCGGTGCACAAGGCAACCGCCACAGCGCCGGCTATGAGTCTCCCATTGAACATAGTTCTTACTCCTCAGTTCGATTGCTCGATGCGGGTTGTGATAGTAGTGTACCCCGTCATCTCGCACCGATAACGCAAACCAGCGCCGAAATTACGCCGCGCTTGTCGTGAGAGTCTTATGAAATCCGCCCGGCGGGACCCCTTGTCGTCAGGCTTGAGCGGCTAGCGCATCGCATTTCGCAGCGAAGACGAAGTCACTCTCGGTCAAACCGTCGATCTTGTGCGTCCAGATTTCGATTGCGACTTTGCCCCATGCGAGATGGATATCGGGGTGATGCCACTGCGCCTCGGCCATCTCGCCGACACGGTTTACGAACGCGAGCGCTAGCTCGAAGTCCTTGAATGTGAAGGTCTTTGCGAGGTGGTGATTCGCGATCACTTCCCAGCCCGCGATCTGCGGTAAGAGCGCGGCGATCTCCGCAGCCGTCATGGGCGGCACGCCGCCTTTGCACGGTATGCAATTGCGCTCTGCCAATCCGCTCATTGTTTCTTCCCGGCGATGATCGCAAACGTGCCACAGACGCTTTGGATGTGCTCGCCTTTGCTTTCCAGCCCGAAATACTCCGCGCAGCGCTTCGGTGCGGCCAGCAACCACCGTTCGAGCGCGACCCGCTGGTCGTCGGGCATGCGCATGCGCGCCGTCCAGTCGTCGAAGGCATAGCGCTTGAGTTGCAGTGCATCTTCGGCGACGACGCTCAGCCCGTTCGCCGCCATCCACGCGCGCCATTGCGACGGCTTGTGGGCTTTAACATGGCTCGGGTCGCGCCATTTCTCAAAGCGGTTCATGAATGCATCGAGCTCGTCGTCCTCAGGCGCCATGTTGTCGTCGAGCAAGAAGAGGCCGCCGCACACGAGCACGCGCGCCGATTCGCGCACGAAGGCCTGGGGATCTGCGAAGTGGTGCGGTGCGATGCGCGCGACGACGATCTCAAACGTCGAGTCTGCAAACGGCAGCGCCTCGGCATCCGCGAGGTCGAAGGTTATGTTGCTCGCTCCGCGGCGCGCGGCATGCGATCGAGCTTCTTCGAGCATCGCCGGCGTGAGGTCGATCGCTGTGACGCGTGCGACGTGCGGTGCGAATGCGAGCGCCGTGTGCCCGCCGCCGGTGGCGATGTCGAGAATGCGTTCCGATCCGTTGGGCGCGGCAAGCTCCAACAAACGGCGCAAATCGTCGCCGCTCGCATGCGAGGCGCTCGTCACATACGCATGCGCCGCGGCGCCGAACTGCTCGCGGACGGAGTTCTTCACGGACTCCGCGTCGATCTTGTCTGTCATCAGCCTCCTATGTGCGACATCTCGACTTTAGGTTCTTCGGTCGTCGCCTTGCCGCGCAGCTCGGAGTAGCGATCCTCGCGCCCGGCCCAGACGCCGGTCGCGAACGCATCTATATCACGGTCCGTCGCGCCGCCGCGCAGCAGTTCGCGGAAGTCGTGGCCGTGCGTCGCGAACAGGCACGTGTACAGCAGACCTTCCGACGATAGTCGCGCGCGCGCGCAATCGTGGCAGAACGGTTGCGTGACCGAGGCTATGACGCCGATCTCACCGCCGCCGTCCAAGTAGCGGTAACGCCCGGCGACCTCACCGCGATAGTTCGGTTGAGTGGGAGCGATGGGCATTTCTGCGTTGATCGCTTCAATGATCCGTGCGGCAGGCACGACGTCGACCAGCCGCCAGCCGTTCGTGTTGCCGACGTCCATGTATTCGATGAAGCGGACGATATAGTTCGGGCTGCGGAAGCGGCGCGCCATGGCCACGACGTCCTGTTCGTTGACACCGCGCTTGACCACCATGTTGATCTTGATCGGACCGAAGCCGGCTGCGAGCGCCGCCTCGATGCCTTCGAGCACTCGAGCGACGGGAAACTCGACATCGTTCATCGCGCGAAACGTCGCGTCGTCGAGCGAGTCGAGGCTTACCGTGACTCGGTGCAGGCCCGCCGCCCTCAGCGATAGCGCCTTGCTCGCGAGCAGCGAGCCGTTCGTCGTGAGGCTGAGATCGCGGATTCCGGGGATCGCGGCGAGCATCTCGACCAGTTTTTCGAGATCGCGTCTGAGCAGCGGCTCCCCGCCGGTGAGGCGGATCTTCGTGACACCAAGGCCTGCGAAAACGCGAGAGAGACGCGCGATCTCTTCAAATGTGAGCAGCTCTTCGTGCGGCAGGAATTGGAAGTCACGCCCGAAGACCGATTTTGGCATGCAATACGTACAACGGAAATTGCAGCGGTCTGTGACCGAAATGCGCAAATCGCGCAGCGGGCGGGAGCGACTATCGAGGATTTGTTCTTTCATAGCGGCGGATGTTATGTGTTCGCGCTTTGGCAGCGCCGCTCCGCCCCTTTTGCAATTTCGATCGGCGCCTGGGCGGCTGAAGGGGCCGACTTTATGTCGGCCCCACGATTAGCGCGTCAACGCAGCGGATGTGTGGGCGTTAGGATGAAAGCTTCTTCAACGTCCCTGAACTCGCCATCGCCCACGATATCTCCGGACGCGTTGATCGTCGTGGCTGCCCAAAGCCTCCAATGTGATTTCCTCTGAATCAAGGAGTTCAAATTCTCTGCCGCTCCATGCTTCCATATCGTAGCTTCAGCTGGACCAAGCGAGCATAGTCCAACGAGAGTCCCAAGCCGGTCAATTCCGTTTGGAATGCATGAGTTTGTGCCGGCTAGGAACGGTAGGTAGGTGAATCTTCCGTATTGCCAGGTCCAAGGAATATCCGGTGTGCTGACGCCGCCGGTACGGTTGAAGCCCGCGACTTCGTCGAAGTGGTTGATAGCATACGCAGCACCCAACGCGCTTTGAACCAAATACCGAAGAGGCGCGCCCGGCGTTCCGACATCGATGATCGCGCCGCCGACATCGCCTGGATTGATCACGCCGAAGCCGACAAAAACACCGCGATCGTTGATGGCGGCCGGGCGATCGCCGTTGTAGCCACCGAAATCGACGACCTGACCGTTGATCCATTCCACCGCATGATTGTCGGAGAATCCCACGATGACGCCGGAAGCATTGACGTCAGAGGCGACGGTCAAGAACGTGCCGGGCAAATTGGGAAGTTCCTGTACGCCGCCATTCGACCAGAGCATGGCCTCAAATCCCGACGTGCTCTGGGCGGATCCCACAATTTCCCCGGTCGAGGAGATACTGCTCGCATAGCTCGATGTGAAGCCAGGGGGCTGCGGAAGGACCGTCACGTTTCCATTGGCCCATAACACCGCTCTCTCGGAACTTACATTTCGGCCCCAACAGCCGCCAACGACTTGGCCACCGTCATTGATCCGAGAGGCGTTGCAGTGGTAAAGCCCCGCAGGCGTCGGCAACTCGGAAATGGTGTACTCGGCAGCGCGGGAAGCGACGCGCATGGCTACGATAGATGACACGACCAATATGATCGCTACTGATGGCGTTAATCTCATCCTTCTGCGTTCGGCATGTGCTTGCGAACCCTTGCTAATATGAAGCGAGAGGTCGCACCGTAGCGCTTCAGTAATCGTGAACGCCATGGGCGACGAGACCGGCGACAAGGCCTGGTGGACTTTCTCCATCGACGAAGCCGTGCGCGCGGATCCGAAGCAAAGCCGCTTCACGGGCGAGATGGACGTCAATCCTGTGCTCTCCGGCGGCCGGCGCATGCTCGACTATCACAAGTATATCGGCCTCGATCATCTGCTTATAAGCCAGCGGCCGAGCTCGTCGATCCCGGACGAGCGCGTCTTTATCACGACACACCAGTTGCACGAGATCACGTTCAAGATGGTCGCGTTCGATATGGCTGTCGTCGCGCGCACGCTCGAATCTCTGACGAAGGTCGGCGACCCAACCGCGATCTTGCGCCGCTGCTCGGAGGACGAACCGTTCTGGCGGCCCGCCCTAACCGCCGCCGCGCGTGCGAGCTTCGCGTGCCGCGAACTTCTGCCGTCGATCATGCGCTATCTCGGCGACCCGCGCGATGCGGACGAGACTTTCAGCAGCATCGAGTTCTCTCGCTTTCGTAAGAATCTCGAACCTGCAAGTGGATTCCAATCGGCGCAGTTCCGGTTGATCCAGCGCGGTCTCGGCAAGTCGAACCTGCTCTCGATCCGGCTTTTCCCGTCGGACACGTACCGAGAGAACTACGGTGACGTGCACGACTCCACCGCAACGGTCGTCGATCCACTCATCCTGCGCCACGACGCGGCAGTGGCGACGCCCGCGAAAGCGTCGTCGCTCGCGCTCGTGACACATCTCGACGCCGCTGCGCACCGAGTGCTCGATGCCATCGGCGAACTTGGCCACGGTAAAACCGCCGCTCCGGAGCACATCGTCAGCGCAGATATCGATCGTGCGATCGCGACGCTCGAACGGATCTTGTCGAGCAAGCGACGCGATGTTTCCGGCGACGTTTTGGAAGAACGCAAGCGACGTCACACGGCAGCGGTCGAATGGTTCCGTGAGGATATGGCTTCGGCGGTCGTCGCGGAAAATGATCGGCGTGAACACCTGCGGCGAGCGCGCGCTGGCGCTCAAGTCCTGCGAGCACTGGCGCCGGCATCGCATCTCGCGACGGTCCTTCGGCACATCGTCCGAGCGGATGAAGCGCTGCACGATCCAGCCCACGATAGTTTTCTTTCGGTGCATCTGCGCGTGACGCGCGAGCGATTGCGTCAAGTCAATGCATACGCAGCGAGCCGCGGTGAGCAAGAGCCGTCGGCGGGAACGGGCGGCGGCGGCATTGAGTATCTCGGCTGGGCGCAGAAACACCTCATCCCTTTATTTCCTGCACTCGTAGCGTATCGCGAAGTGGGCGAGTAGCTGGTGCTCGGCGCGGCGTTGGCGATGGCAACCGTCCTCGCTACGGCAGCGCCGACACCTGGTCCTAGATCCGTCAGCCTTCGATATGATGTCTATGTCGGCGACACAACCCACCCAGCGGTCGGCGGCGTAGTCTGGTTGCTGCGATACTCGCGGTACGGACTCCAACTGCAGCGGATCGGTTTGATCCGCGACGGCAGCGCGACCATCGCGTTCCAATCCGACATCATGCCGGATCTCGATCATCCGAACAAATCAGCCGACAACCACTACGTCGCCGCGTTCGAGCTTTCCGGAGCGCAGTGGTATCTGTCTCGCCCAATCGATCCGAACAGCTTCTTTGTCGATCTCCCGGTCGCGATCGAGACGATCGGCAACACGCTGGACGACGGTCCGGGTGCGCCGCGCAGCATTGGGCTCGCCGAGCCTGATCTGCGGATCATCACGCTTTTGAACGAAGACGGTACGCCGGTCGCGTCAAAGTCGGTTGGTTTGGCTGTCCATGTCAACAACGTAAACCATTGCGGCATGGAGGAAGGGCCGGACTTGGGCGGCCGCGTTACCGACGGTGGCGGCAGGATCTTCGTGCGATCCCCGCCCCTACCGCTCACTTTGGACGCGCTCTTCTTTTCAGCAAGAAGCGACGGTTACTACATACGGCGAGGCATCGTTGTTGGAACGGCGCGTGATGTGGTCATCCGCCGGACGTGGAATCTTCCGTATCGGTCCGTGGCCCTAAAGGTGTTTGACGCCGCCGGCAAGCCAGTCAAAGGTCTTGATGTCGAAGCGCAATATCGAAGCGACATGTGCGGAGCCGTCTTGGGAAGACCCGGAACGACGGACGCCAGCGGTGTGGCGAGACTTTCCGTCCAGCAGCTTGCCATCGGAGAGATCTGGACGAAGTTACCGAGCGGCGCTACTCGGACTCTCACCGCGCCCGAGTTGCATCTTCTCTTCAGCCGCGGTTCGTTGACGATTCGAATCTGACAAGGAACGGGGCGAGCGACGCTTGCCCTGCTACGATATTTCATACGAGAACGAGAAGGCGGATTCGGTGCGCCGTTCTGCGAACGTCACAAGACCTCGCGCACTGGAAGGAAGTATACACAGTGAACGTTTTCAATCGTTTCTCTGTCCGGGTATTTGCGGTGGCCGCGCTGGCGATTGCCGGCACGCTGATCTCGGCAGCACCGATGAACGCCGCCTCGGTTTCGCTAAAGACTGTCTCAGCGGATGACAAAACCGCGTCGGTAGGTCTTCCGTCCGGCTGGAAACTTGTCAAGAGCGGGAATGGGTTTGTCGGCGCAGCGGGTCCGAACGGCCAAGCAATAAACCTCGGCGTGATTGTGATCGGTAAAAATGCCGCGCCAGGTACTAGTCTCCAAGGCGAGGAGGCGTTCGCTCTACCATATAGCACGAGCCTGAAAGATAAGTTCACGACGATTCTTCAGGCGGGGGCAACAAAATCAGGGATGGCCCAGCCGCAAGTGACGATCATCAGCGCGACGCAGACGAAGCTACCGATGTGCGCAAAACTCCTCGGGGGCTGGACCGCCGGCTCGGATTCTAAAAAGTTCGAGGCGATAATCTGTTCGCTGAAGCCCGACTATCTCGGATTGTATAAGAACATCGTCTTCATGGCGCAAGTGTCCGCGAGCCGCGTGGCGCAAGATCGTCCAGTCGTCGAGCAGATCGTCATGAGCTACCGAGTCACGCCAACCATGTTCAAGAAGATGCTTGCAGCGTACACACCGCTGCCGCCGATGCCGCCGCCGAGCCTGACGTCCGGCTTGGCGCCGTACCAGGACCCGACGAACTCGGATTGCTTCGACTACAACGTGATCCGCGAATCGCCCCCGTGGGAAGTTCCGATGCATTGTGGCGGCTACCAGCCTGGGTAGCGTCTGCACCGGACCTTTATGGTCCGCCGGGGCAAGCGATGCTTGCCCTACTACGAGAACGACGAAATCAAACGAGGGCCGACGTAAAGTCGGCCCCTTCATTTTGTCGGCCCCTTCATTTACCTAGGTGACGGCGGCTTCGAGTTTGGCCGCGTAGTCGCGCACGTCTTGCGTGATGCGCATCGAGCAGAAGTGCGGACCGCACATCGAGCAGAAATGCGCCGCTTTCGCGCCCGGCGCGGGCAGCGTCTCGTCATGGAACTGCCGCGCGGTCACGGGATCGAGTGACAACTCGAACTGATCCTCCCAGCGAAATTCAAAGCGCGCCTTTGAAAGCGCATCATCGCGTTCGCGGGCGCCGAGATGGCCCTTCGCCAAATCGGCGGCGTGCGCGGCGATTTTGTAGGCGATCACGCCGTCCTTCACGTCCTTGCGGTTCGGCAGACCGAGATGTTCCTTCGGCGTGACGTAGCAAAGCATGGCTGTACCATACCAGCCGATCATCGCAGCGCCGATCGCGCTCGTGATATGGTCGTACCCGGGCGCGATATCGGTCACGAGTGGCCCAAGAGTGTAGAACGGCGCCTCGTGACAGACCGCTAGCTGCCGATCCATATTCTCTTTGATCAGGTGCATCTGCACGTGACCTGGGCCCTCGATCATCGTCTGCACGTCGTGGCGCCACGCGATCTCGGTCAGTTCGCCAAGGGCCTCCAATTCCCCGAATTGTGCTGCGTCGTTGGCGTCGGCCGTGCAGCCGGGCCGCAGGCCGTCACCGAGCGAGAACGAGACGTCGTACGCCTTCATGATCTCGCAGATCTCTTCGAAATGTGTGTAGAGAAAATTCTCCTGACCGTGCGTGAGGCACCATTGCGCCATGATCGAGCCGCCGCGCGAGACGATCCCCGTGACGCGTTTCGCCGTCAGCGGCACGTAGCGCAAGAGCACGCCGGCGTGAATTGTGAAATAATCCACCCCTTGCTCGGCCTGCTCGATCAATGTATCTCGGTAGATCTCCCACGAAAGCTCCTCGACCTTGCCGCGAACTTTTTCCACCGCCTGATAGATCGGCACGGTGCCGATCGGCACCGGAGAGTTGCGCAAGATCCACTCGCGCGTTTCGTGGATGTTCTTGCCCGTGGAGAGATCCATGACCGTGTCCGCGCCCCAGCGCGTGGCCCACGTCATCTTCTCCACTTCTTCTTCGATGGACGAACTGATGGCTGAGTTGCCGATGTTCGCGTTGATCTTCACCAAGAAGTTGCGGCCGATGATCATCGGCTCGGTCTCCGGATGATTGATGTTGGCCGGCAGGATCGCGCGACCGCGCGCGATCTCGTCGCGCACGAATTCCGGCGCAACGCCTTCGCGGATCGCCACGTAGTGCATCTCGGGCGTGATCTCGCCGCGGCGCGCGTAGTGCATCTGCGTCACAGCACGACCTGGCTTAGCGCGCAACGGTTTGCGCCCGCCCTTGAAGCGCACCGCCTCGAGCGATGCGTCAGCTTCGCGTTCGCGCCGGTATGCCGACGTCGATCCGTCGAGTTCCTCGACATCCCCCCGTGCGCGGATCCACGACTCGCGCAATGGCGCAAGACCCTCACGCACGTAGAGCGCAAGGCCCGGGTCCGAATGCGGACCGCTCGTGTCGTAGACTTGAAACGACGTGTCGTCACTTAAGTGAATCATGCGCGCGGGGACGCGCAGGCCATCGGGTCCATCTAGGTAGACCTTGTGGCTCGACGGCTTGATGGGGTTGGTTTCGATGGTAGCGCTCATCGCGGGCATCCCTTCGCTGGCGTTATCCAGAGCAGGTTCAAACGGTCGGCGGCCTTACCGCCCTCTCAGTCCGCGCCGGCGGACTCCCGTGCGCTGTTTGGTTCGAAAGCCTTGGGCCCCGCGCCTGGCACCGGTGCTATACTAGCGATGAATCACGGAAGGAGCGCGTTAGGGCATGAGAACGGGGCTTTTCGTCGTTTTCGTCGCAACTTCGTTGTCGTTGTGCGCCTGCGGCGGCACGCCGATTGCGCCCGCACCGCACACGTACTCCCTACCCGACAACCGCTCGGCGGCAGGCCAGCCGAACGCCGTTGGGCATAAATTATTCGTCGCCGATTCGACATCGAATGCGATCACCGTCTACGCGAGTTCTGCTACCGGCGATGTCGCATCGGTGGACCGGATCCACGGCGCTACAACGCGTTTAGAGCAGCCGAACTATGTGGCGCTTGACGCAGCCGGTGATCTCTTCGTCACCAACCTCGCCGGAAACTCGGTCACGGAATACGCGCGAGCAGCGTCGGGCAACGCCAACCCGATCGCAGTTCTGACCGGCGGTGTCACGCAGCTGTCATCGCCATCCGGCATCGCGCTGGATTCGTCTGGGCGCGTGTACGTCGCCAACTTCTCGAGCGGCGAAGCGTACATCACGGTCTATCGTGCAAATCCGAACGGCGGCGTTGCACCGTCGCAGACGATCTTCGATTCTGTAGGCTTAAACTCAATCGCGGGTCTTGCCGTCCGCGGTTCTACGCTCTACGTGTCTGCGCTCGACATCTTCTTCAACGCCGAGGTCAATGAATATCCGACCACATCGAACGGCATCGTCTCGCCAAGCGCGCAGATCGCTGGGCTTACCAATCCAAGCGGCGTCGCGATCGAGAGCACAGGGAAGATCGTCGTTGTTGACGGCGCGACAGTTAAGGTCTTCGCGGCCAACGCGAACGGAAGCCCGGCGCTGTTGCAGACGATCACGGGCGCCGCGACGCAGCTGAACGGACCGATGGGTGTCGCGCTCGGCAGCGGCGAGATCTTCGTCGCCGATCAATCAACGCCAGCGATCACGTCGTACAACAACACGTGGACCGGCGACAAGGCGCCGCTGACCGACGTGACCGGCACGCTGACGAAACTCGCGGCGCCGGTCGGAATCGCGTTCCGGTTGTAGTACGGCAAGCAACGCTTGCCCCGTCGTTTGGCTCAGCTTTTCAGCCAACGATACGCGTTGCGCAACGCGTCTTTGCCTCCGGTTTGCACCACATCCGCGTGGCCCACGATCAGTCGGTCGAAGTCCCAGTCGAGAATGCGATCGATCTTCGCTCGCATATATTTTCGGTCTTTGGTTCCCGGTTTGAGAACCCACGGTACGTTGCATCCCGGGTACGCACCGATGAATCTGAAGGATGAGCGTGTGAACGGGCTACGGCCCTCGTCGACGTGGAACGCCAAATCGGCGACTATGAGCGAGCGGCTCGGACGATGGAGAAATACGAACTCGTCTAGGAACAAACGCATGCGATCGACGTAGAGCGAATCGATACATGGTGCCCACTGCGGCGCGTCAGCATCCAAGACGCGCAGCGACACAAGAGAACGTTGCGCTTTTGCGAGTAGAGGCGAACCGTATAGTTTCGCGCGCGGAAATGCGGCAGCGTATTCGCGCAGGTACATGTCGTGCCACCAGCTGGGCCAGACGATCGAATCCACAGTTCCTAACGCTTCGAGGTCTGCCGCGGTGGTCGAATCCAGGTTTGTAGGCGAGTGGACGAACAGTCCCCCGTTGGGCAGTCGGACGATCGTCATAGTGTGCGGCAGCGGAATTGGTCCAAAGCGGATGGACCGCTCGAAAAGCCAGACGTTGTCGTCGACTTGCTGAAATGGCATGCACTAGCGTTGGCGTCCGATTCACCAGCACCCTCGACCGACGCAGCGCCCGGCATCGACCCTGGCCTATATTGACACCCGTCGATGAATCCGGTAACATTGAAGTATGTCAATACAGCGCTGTACGCCCTCAACGAGAGTCGTGGACGCGGACTTCAGCGAACATGCGCTGCTTTTCAAGGCCTTAGGGGACCCGCACCGGCTAGCGATTCTCGCCACACTGGCACGCGCCAAAGGTGAGGTCTGCGTGTGCGACTTCACAGCCGGCCTGCCCCTAGAACAACCCACCGTCTCACATCATTTGCGTTGGCTGCGCGAAACCGACCTCGTCCGGTCAACGCGCAAGGGGACTTGGGTCTACTACCGCCTTGCTCCGGGCGTGATGAGCCGGTTGCGCAGAGCCGTCAACGCGCTTTTCTCTCAGAAAGCACTGGCCGCATGAAGATGCATCTTAATCTCGGCACGCGCGAGCTCGCGGGGAGCATAGCCTTTTACCGCACGCTGCTCGACGCCGAACCAGTTAAATCGTTCGATGACTACGCGCTCTTCATAACCGACGATCCAGGACTTGAGCTCGCGCTCGATCGGGAGCCAAGGGCTGAGCCCGGGCGCTCGGCACACTTCGGCATCGTCGTCGATTCCACTGAAGCCGTCGACGCTGCGATTTCGCGACTGCAATCGGCAGGCCTGAAGGTCGACATCGAGCGCGACGAGACGTGCTGCTATGCAAAGCAGACCAAAGTGTGGGCTGCCGATCCCGATGGCCGGCGTTGGGAAGTCTATACGGTCCTTGAGGATACGCTGACGCGCAACGATGGTGATGTGACGTGCTGCTCCGACGCATATCCCAATGTCGATGAATGCTGCGCTGTCTGAACGGCATTCCACGATGAACGAGGGCCCATCAGTTTTGTTCGTCTGCGTGCATAACGCCGGTCGCAGCCAGATGGCGGCGGCGCTTCTACATGCGCGCTCTGGTGGAAACGTCCGCGTCCATTCCGCGGGCAGCGCACCTGCCGGCAGCATCAACCCGGTCGTCGTCGAAGCCTTGAACGAGGTCGGCATCGACATCGGTCAGGAATTCCCCAAGCTGATGAGCGACGACGCCGTGCGCGGCGCCGATATCGTGATCACGATGGGCTGTGGCGACGCTTGTCCGATCTATCCCGGCAAACGCTACGAGGACTGGGAGGTCGAAGATCCCGCCGGCAAAGACATCCTAGCGGTTCGACGCATCCGAGACGACATCGAGCAGCGCATCGAGCGACTCATCGAACAGCTGCGGCCCGCAAAGAGGACGTCCTAAATGCAGCTTCGCGGTGCCCTCGTTGCCGAGTTCATCGGCACGTTCTTCCTGGTTTTTGCGGGGACGGGCGCGATCGTCGTCGATGCGACCACTCATGAGGTGACGCACGTCGGTGTATCTCTCGTCTTTGGCCTCGTGATCGCGGCGCTGATCTACGCGTTAGGCCACGTATCCGGAGCGCATTTCAATCCCGCGGTCACGATCGGATTTTGGGCGCTCGGTGAATTTCCCGGCCGCCGCGTGCCCCTATACGTCGCGAGCCAGTTGCTCGGCGCCATCGCCGCAAGCGAATTGCTTCGAGCGCTTTTCGGCATGACAGGTGGCCTCGGCGCCACTTTGCCGCAGGGCACGGTCTCGGTCTCGCTGATCCTCGAGATCGCGATGACGTTTCTGCTCGCCTTCGTCATTTTTGGTTCGGCCGTGCACGGCAAAGCGGTTAAGAGCTTCGCGGGCATCGCGATCGGCGGCACGATCGCACTTGACGCGCTTTTCGGCGGCCCGATATCGGGCGCGTCGATGAATCCGGCGCGCTCGCTCGGGCCAGCGTTTGCCGCAGGTACGTGGACGGATCAATGGATCTATGTCGTCGGACCAGTCGTTGGCGCGCTGCTCGCGGTCGTGGCTTATAAATTCATGACGGCCGATGCCTCAGAAAAATAGGGCCGACATGAAGTCGGCCCCTTCAGGCTCCCGAACCATAAAGATCCGCCCTACATCATTTGACGGTTACGATGGAGGCGTGGTTGCTCCACGAGCCGCGGATGTACGAGATGACGTCGGCGATCTGCGAGGGAGTGAGCGTGCCCTTCCATGCGGGCATCGGCGTTGTGTACGACTTACCCATGACCGCCTGACCATGCAGGCCGCCGTTGACGACCGCGATGATCTTCGCCGGGTCGCCTGCCACGAACGGATTGCCGTCGAGCGGCGGTGCGAGGTTGGGCGTTCCGCCGCCGGCCGCGCCGTGGCATGAAGCGCAGTTCTGCGAGTAGACCGCTTGGCCGCGCGCGACGGGACCGCTCGGCGCAGCAGCGGTCGCCGCAGCTGCTTCTTCCGCTCCCACGGGCGGCGCGCCGTAGCCGCGCACCGGTGTCTGACCCGCGCCGCCGCTCTGCTTGATGTGGTCGGTAATTGAGGCAGCGCCGATCCAGCCGAAAATCCCGACGACGGCGACCGAGATGAACGTGAGGAGAATGAAATACGGCCGCTGGTTGAGCGCGCGCTTGCGGTTACGATCGATCCAGGGCAGAAGCAACAGCACCCCGACGCCAAGCGCCGGTATCACCGCGGTTCCGACGAGCTCGCCGGAGATCGGGCCCATTTGACCCGGCAGCTTTTGAAGTAAGCCGAACAGCGGAAAGAAATACCATGCCGGCGACGGCACGAATTGCGAATTGGTCGGATCGGCCTTTGCGAGCAGCGGCGCCGGCATCCAGATCGCTAGGCAGACGACAACGGCGAACACCAAGAACGAGGCGAGTGTGTCCATGAAGATCTGGTCTGGATAGAACCGGCCGAACTTCTTCGGCGTCTGATCTGCCGGCGGCCCGGCAGCGCCGTTATGGCGGAACACCGCGAGATGCAGGCCGACAAGACCGAGCAGCATGATCGGCACGAGCCAAACGTGGATGCCGAAAAAGCGATTGATGGTAAGGGTTCCCATCTGTGTGCCGTCTTGGAGAAAATACTTCTGCGCCATCCCGAACGCCGGCGGCGGTATGTTGCCCGCGATATTGATCGAGACTTGCGATGCGGAAAACGCGTTGAGATCCCACGGCAAGAGATAGCCGGTCAGGCCGAGCACGAGCGTGAGCAGAAACAACACGACGCCGATGACCCACATGACCTCGCGCGGCTTCTTGTAGGCTCCCCAGATCATCACTTGGAGCAGGTGGACGGTCATAAGCGCGATCATGGCCGAAGCGCCCCAGAAGTGCAGGCTGAGGATGAACGCGCCGCCGGTCACGTGATCGTAGATGAACTTCGTGGATTCCCAAGCCGTGGACGCGGACGGCGCATAATAGAACGTGAGGAAGATGCCGGTGACGATCTGGATGACGAGCGCGATGAGCGTCGCGCTGCCGAACGTGTACCAGTAACTCGCGCCGCCGGGCACGTCCTCGGTGAGGAAATTTTTGAGAGCGGAAATGCCGCCGGTGCGTTCTTCGATCCAGTTCAGCATGCGAGCCCCTTCGGTTTACGTGTAGCTGAGGACGATACGGTCGGCCGTCGTCTCATCGTAGTTGATCCACGTGACCTCGGCGACGCCGGACTTATCCTCGAACGGCAGTGGGTCGAGCCCGCGATTGGCCGGGCCTAACATGTGTTTGCCAAATTTCGTATACGTCGAGCCGTGACACGGGCAGAGGAAGATCTGCTGATCCTTGACCCAGTTGAAGCGGCAGCCCAAGTGCGGACAAACGGGACTGAACAACACGATGCCGATGTTCTTGTACGTCACGGGGACTTCGTAGTTCACGGCGCCGCCGGATGATTGGAACAGATCGGGCCGATCCGCCTTGAATTGCGCCTCTTGATCCGGGGTCATGCGGATACCCCAGACGTATTCGTCGCCCACGTCTACGAGATAGCCGTCGACCGTTTTTTTGGTGAACGTGATCTTCATCGGGTCGGCGGCCGCCTGTTCGAATTGCGTGAACTCGTCGGCGTTGAGCGGGTACCACTGCGGCTTGCCCGCATCGAGCACGTCTTTCGAAGGCACCAAACCAGCCAGCACCGGAATCGCAACGCCGATGCCGACGAGGCTGCCGGCGACGACCGTCATCTGCGCCATAAACGTTCTGCGGCTGACTTCTGCAGGCGTCTCCGGTTCGTCGTTGATGTGGCTGCTCTCGGACACGAAGGCACCCTCCAAGTGGCTTAGAGGAACAGTTTGCGAAGGGGTTTGCCGCCCGCGCTGTATGCCCCTCGAATCGCCTGCTACGGATGTAGCACGCCCGCCTGCGGGCCTCACGGGCCGCAAACCCGAACGCTGTGCCCGAAATGACCTCGCTTCGCACGCTCATGCCGGGTCTGCTGCTGTCTATTGCGCTTGCGGCGTGCGCTGCGGTTTTGGGTACTCGCTTCCCGCTCATCGGTGCGCCGATATTTGCCATCGCGCTCGGCATAGTCGTGCGCAGTTTCGTGACGGCGCCGGCACTCTCTGCGGGCGTCGCATTTGCGTCTCGCACCATGTTGCAGACCGGCATCGTATTGTTGGGCTTTGGCTTGAACCTTGCGGTAGTTTGGAGCGCCGGCGCCTCGAGTTTTCCCGTGCTCGCGGGATCGCTTGCGGTTGGACTGTTAGGCGGCCTATTGCTCGGCCAACTGATGCGCATCGGATTCAACATCCGCATGCTGGTCGCGGCGGGCACGTCGATCTGCGGCGCGTCTGCGATCGCGGCGATCGCTCCGATCCTCGACGCCGAAAGCGGAGACGTGGCGTTCGCGACCGCGACGATTTTCCTCTATAACATCGTCGCGGTCTTTCTGTTCCCGCCGCTCGGCCACGCGCTGCACATGACTCAGACCGTGTTCGGCACGTGGGCGGGCACCGCGATCAACGATACGTCTTCAGTCGTCGCTGCCGGATATGCGTTCGGGCCCGTGGCCGGTGTGACGGCGACCATCGTGAAGCTCACCCGAGCGCTCGCCATTTTGCCGCTCGCCGTCGGAATCGCTATTTATGTCGGCAGCCGCGGCGCTTCAGGCGCCGCCCGATTTAATTTCGTCAAGGTGATGCCGTGGTTTGTCGTGTTGTTCGCACTCGCTGCGGCGGTGGCATCGATCGGTATCGTTCCGGCGACCGTGCTCACCGGGCTGGCTGTTGCCGGCAAGTACATCATGGTGGTGGCGTTTGCCGGCGTTGGACTCGCGTCGGATTTCAAGCGGCTGCGCAGCGTCGGTGCGGCGCCGCTCGTGCTGGGCCTCATCGTGTGGGCGCTCGTCGCAGTGGTGAGCCTCGTCGTGCAACGCGTCTTGTGGGGCTAGCCGTGGATGAAGAAATATGCCGTCATGACGATGCCGACGAACGCGATGAAGCGGCGCACAAGGGCCTGATCCAGACGCCGGACAAAACGCGCGCCGACGTATCCCCCGATGATCGACCCGAAAAGCATCACGACCGCGTACGGCCACACGATGTTGCGCGCCAGGACGAACGCGATGAACGCCACCGTGTTGATGATCCCAGCCAGTAGCGTCTTCACGGCGTTCATGGCGTTGATGTCGCGCATGCCCATAAGACCGAGAGTCGCCAACATCAGGATGCCTATGCCGCCGCCGAAATAACCGCCATAGAACGCGATCAGCGACTGAGCGATTGCGATCCCGGCGATCGCGCGCGGCGAAGGCGCGGCGGCGTGCTCTTCCGTTCTCCCGAACCACGCCGACAGGCTTGGGCTCGCGATGAACAATAGCGTCGCGACGCCGAGCAGATAAGGGATGAGTTTCTTGAATGCTTCTTCTGGCGTCCCCAAGAGGAAGAGAGCGCCCGCGAGTCCACCGATCAAGCTCGCGCCGACGAGCCACGACAAGAACGCGCGTTCTTTGGGGAAGTCGGCCCGATAGCCGGTTATGCTGGCAAAAACGCCGGGCAAGAGCGCTGCCGTGCTCGTCGTGTTTGCGCTGACGGGCGGTACGCCGACGAATAGGAGCGCCGGAAAAGTGAGAAAGCTTCCGCCGCCCGCGACTGAATTCAGCGCGCCGCCGAGGACCGCAGCGAGGAAGAGCACCGCCCAGATCGCCATCGCGCTTCGGTTAGGAGCGGCGCGTGCGTCATCCTTGGGCGAGGTTGCTTGGCTGACCGGATGATGAAGGGGCCGATTTTATATCGGCCCAGCATTCACCATGTGGGCCGACATGAAGTCGGCCCCTTCGGCGAGGCGCCATTCAGTCAGGTGCCGATGCCGTTGCGATACGCGTGGACCGCCGCCTGCGTTCGAGCCTTCACGTTGAGTTTCGAGTAGATGTTGCTGATATGGTTCTTCACAGTGCGTTCGCTCAACACCAACTCGCGTGAGATCTGTTTGTTCGAGAGACCGTCGACGATGAGGCGCATGACTTCCGTCTCACGCCTGGACAGATCGGCTCCGACGTTGCGCCCGTGCTTCTGTCGAAATGATTCGACGTGACGCGCGAGAGCCGGCCCCTGGACGCATTCCCCTCGGGCTACGGCGATCACAGCGCGGGCGATGTCGGCCGGCGACGAATCGATGCTGGCGACCGCTTCGGATCGCAGCGCCCGCGCCATCGACGCGGACCACTCGCTACCCGGCATTACAAGTGCGCACATCTTGAGGCGCACGTTGGCCTCGCGCAGCTTCACGAGCGAATGGACAGCGGCCATGCCGAGGACCGCCGTTCCAACGATGGCGACGTCCGTCGCCGGGTCATCAACTTCCGCTCCTACTTCGATGCCTTCGCATCGCTGCAGCGCGAGCGATAAACTTTCTCTGAAGATAGACTGTGGTTCCACAATGGCGACTCGAACGGGAGACGACATCGCACGTTGACTTTCCGGCGCTCCGCGCCGACTCGACTAGCGAGAAAGAGGGGGTGGAACCCGCGCCGCGCCGCCGCCCCCTCGTGAACGAACAGCAGGACGCGGGATCCAGTTTTGTCGCCGGGCGTGCGGCACTGCGCGCCGCACGCGAACCCGGCTGACTGTCTTATGTCAGATCGTGCAGGTTCCGGCTTTCGGACCGGCGATCAGTTGTTGGATTGCCCGGCTCGTGACTTGCTTCAAGCCGGTCGGCATGTAGCCGACGCCATTCGCGACGGCGAGTTTGTCGGGTACGGACTGGCCTTGCGGCAAGCTCGTCGACGTGTCCCAGGTCACGAAGCCCTTGATGTTCTTGACCAGCGTTTTGTTCGCGTAGCACTGGTAGAAGTCGATGTACGAGAAGCCGGAGATCGGCCACGCGTTCTTTGTGGCCGAATCTGCGATGATCGTGTCGTTGTTGATGTCGGTCGGCGTGGGATCGTGCGGCAGTTTCACGGTGTGCAGCGCATTGTTGACCGTTGCGGTGCTCTCCGCGATGTACTGTTTCGGCGCGGTCGGATGCGTCAGCGCGTAGTTGTCCTGAAGGTTCGCACCCGGAATGTTGTTCGGTGGCCCGAGGAAGCCCGGCCCGACGTAGCCGATGGCTCCGGCGGTCGCGGCGACTTCACCGGCCACGCCTTGGCTGCCGGCTTCACCGATGAAGCCGGACGTCGTCGGCCACGCCACGGTCGTGCCCACGCCGAACGACCACGGGAAACTCGTGCTTGCGCACGCGGTATTTTCGTGGTTGGAGAGCAGGAACGTCGTGCCGCTGCCATCGCTGCGATGGACCACCAGGATCGGGAGGTTCGACGACACTTGCACGCCGTTGTTGTCAGCGGTGATGTGCGAATCGTTCCAGTTCGTGATCGAGCCGGTGAAGATCCCGCAGAGCGTGTTGACGGAGATCTGCAGACCACCGGACGGCACCGTGAGACCGGACGGGTTATATGGGATGGTGACGCCGTCGGTCGTGATCGGCAGTTCGATCGGATTGCCCCGTTGCGCTTGGTCCGCTGTCGCGTATTGCGAGATCTGCGTCGAGCTTAGCGGCGCGTCACTGGCGCTGTAATCCCATTCCGAATATGGGTAGTTCGGGAACAGAGTTGACGTGAACGGGGGCGGATTCGAGGGGGTCGAGGTGGCGGGCGTCTGTGTCAGGTATGCGGTCAACGCATTTCCGCTTCCGACCGCGGCATACAGAAGCTGGACGTTCGCGTTGACGGTCGGGCTGCAGGAACCGGGAGCGATCGCTACGCCGTAGCAATCCATCCACGCGCGCGCGGCAAGCGAGATGAAGGTGCTGCCGCCGCCGTAGACCGGGGCCACAGTGTCGGGCGAGACGCCGTGTTTCACAGCGTTCTGCATTCCTGGAAGAACCGCTGACGTCGGCGAAGCCGTTGAGCCTCCGCTGCACGCCGTAAGTAGACCGGCCATGCCCAATGCAAGACCGCCGGAAAGAACCTTTGTCAGGATCTCTCCCCCGTGATTGCGCATAAACACCTCAACTGAAATAGCGACGAGCGCTGCATGCGAACACATGCGCGGCCGAACACGGAACGCGCAATGCCTCGGTTTCAGGATACCGTCCAAAGATTATGCCGGAGTTATGCGGACATAGGGGTGACATTAAGCGCGTACTTTTTTGTCGGCCGGAACCGTGCGAGGTTTCACACGGTTCCGGCGACGGTTCAGATCAGATCGTGCAGACGCCGGCGACCGGACCCTGAACGACTTGGTTCATCGCATGGAACGTGATGGTTTTCAACGTCGCGGGCAAATACGCCACGCCGAGACCGACTACGATCTTGTCGGCCAGTGACTGTCCTTCCGCCAGCTTCGTCGAGGTGACCCACTGCACGAAGCCCACGGAATGGTTCTTGACCGCCTTCGAGGCGTAGCATTGATAGAAGTCCATGTACGAGAAACCGGCGATCGGCCACGCAGCCTTGGTGGGCGAATCGGGGACGATCGTGTCGTTGAGAATATCGGTTGGCGTCGGATTGCTCGGCAGCGTCACTTTTTTTAGCGCCGTGAGAATCGTGTTCGTGCTAACCGCATAGTACTGCTTCGGTGCTGTCGGATGCGTCAGCGCGTAGTTGTCTTGCAGATTCGCGCTCGGGATATTATTCGGCGGCCCGAGGAACGATGGCCCCACGTAACCGAGCGCGCCGGCCGTTGCCGCGACTTCGCCGGCAACGCCCTGGCTGCCGGTCTCGCCCTGGAAGCCCGCACCAGTCGGACCCGTCCAGGTCGTGCTGGCTGCGCCTCCCGGCCACGGGAAGCTCGTCGATGCGCACGCCGTGTTGAGGTGGTTCTCCGTCAGGAACGTCGTGCCGCTGCCGTCGGCGCGATAGACGACAAGGATCGGCAGATTCGACGAGACTTGCACGCCGTTGTTGTCGGCGGTGATGTGCGAGTCGTTCCAGTTCGTTATCCCGCCGCCGAAGATGCCGCACAGCGTGTCGACCGAGAGCTGAAGCCCGCCGCTCGGAACCGTCAGGCCACTTGGATTGTACGGAATCGCCACGCCGTCCGCGGTGATCGGCAGCTCGATCGCGTTTCCGCGCTGGGCTTGATCGGTTGAGGCGTATTGCGAGATCTGCGTGGTGCTCAACGGCGCGTCGCTGGCGCTGTAGTCCCATTCAGAGTACGGATAGTTCGGGAACAGCGGCGACGTGAACGGCGGCGGGTTCGACGGCGAAGACGTCGCAGGCGTCTGCGTTAGAAACGCCGTGAGCGCATTGCCGCTGCCGACGGCTGCGTACAGAAGCTGCGTGTTCGGGTTGACGGTGGCCGCGCTGCAGGTTCCGGGCGCGATCGCTACGCCGTAGCAGTCCATCCACGATCGTTCGACGAGTGAGATGAAGGTGCTGCCGCCGCCGAAGACGGGGCCGACAGTGTCCGGCGAGACTCCGTCAGAATGTTTTGTATTGGCAGTTTGCGTTCCGGGGAGGACGCCTGACACCGGCGATACGCTTGAAGCTCCGCCGCAAGCGGCAAGCGAACCGGCCATGGCGAGGACTAGACCGACAGAAAGCGCCTGAGTCAGGAGCTTTCTTCCTTGATTGCGCATAAACACCTCAGAAGAAAAAAGTTGGTCGAGACAGACGAACGCACGCGCCTCCCGGGTTGGATTGCGCTATGCATACCAAAGAGTACACCGCGAAGATTATCCCCGCGTTATCGCCGCATAGGCATCGCATTAAGCCCTGGACTCGGCGACCTCGATAATCTCGGGATAATGCACTCTTAACTTGCGCGTCATATAATTCAGACTTCGGATCCAAGTCTCATAAGAGGTCGTTTTCGCATGCGCCCCCTCACCGCAAAACACGCCGCGAGTTTTTCGTGGCAGGTCATCGTTGCGTTGCTGCTCGCGCTTGCGCTTCCCGCTCGTATTCTCGCTGCGCTCACCGGTCAAGTCAGCGGTCACGTCCAAGACGCCGTTACGGGCGCGGCGATCGCCGGCGTCAAAGTCGTAGCAACTTCGCCAAGCGGCACCTTTACCGGAACGACCGACGCAAAGGGCAGCTATGCGCTCGTCGGCGTGGCGCCCGACACGTACGCGTTGACGTTTGAGAAAAACGGCTACGCGATCACCGCGGTCAACGGCATCACGGTGCTTCCCGATGACACGAAGACAGTGGATGCCAAGCTCAGCGTGACCGCACGGACGCTCGGCACCGTGACCGCCCGCCGTCAGGCAAGCAGCGCGTACCAGCCGAACGCGACCGAAACGAGCTACGCAGTCACGAGCAAGAGCCTCCAGACACAGCTCGGCAAGTCGTTCAACACCGACGAAGGCGCGCTGCTCTCGAGTCTGCCGAGCGTGACCAAGGACAGCGGCGGCACGATCAAGATCCGCGGCGGCTTCGATTTTCAGACCGCGTACTCGTTTGAAGGCATCGACTACACACTGCCGACCGCTTCGCTGCAAAGCCGCAGCGGCAATGTCGCGAATTTCAATCTGCTCAACGGAGTCGGCTCGTTACAGCTCATCCCGGGCGGCGGCGACTCGTCGCACGGCGATACCGGAACGGGGCTAATCGCGCTGTCAGCCAAGCGCGGAACGTACCCGGCATTCGGGCTGATCGATCTTGAGGCCAACATCTTGGGCGGGCAGTGGCAGAACTTGGGCTCGCCGCTCTACCATCAAGCGGGATTCGAATATGGAACCGCCGCGCCGAACGGACGCTGGGCAGAATACATCGGCTTCACCGGCGTGCGGCAAGATTTTCAATTCGGTCCGCGTGGGAGCAACGTCCAGCAGCTCGCGTCGCTGATCGCGACGACGAACGCGACCGTCGCGAACACGCCGGCGACGCAAGAACAGGACGACGTCGTCAACAACCTTCTGTATCACTTCGGATCACGCAAGCAAGAACAACTGCAGCTCTTCTACCAGCGGCAGTCGGTCTCGCAAGAGCTCGCGTTTGTCGACACGCTCGGATTGCAGAACTCGGGCAACGTCGGCCATCCGATCCCCGGCTTGCTCTCTCCCGCGCAGGCGCTGCTCATAGACCCGGTCTTTCCCGGAGCGACCTTGCCGGGACCGACAGCCGGAACCAACACATTCAACAGCCCGTTCACGGCGTACAAGTTGGAGTATTCGAATACGTTCAACGCGACGTCGTTCGGCACGATCCGATTCTATCGAGCCATCGATATCCAAAGCGAAAGCCTTCCGCAATCGGGTTTGTTCACGCCGGCCAACGGAGGCTCGCGCACCGGAGTCGCGACGGAGATCAGCAAGCAAGCCGGCTCGAAGCACTACTTCGAATTCGGCGGCAAGTATGATTTCGCCAAGCCGTTCGGCACGACCATCGACGTCACGCAGAGCGACGCGTTTGCAGGCGGCTATCAGGTCTTCACCGTCGTGAAGGTCAATGGTTTCAATCACATCCAAACCTTCTCGCCGCTACCCGCGTTCGATTTCTTGCCCGCGACCTCGCCGGGCTGCCCCTTCATCTACCATGTGCCCGCCACGTCGCAGACCATCACGGTACCGTGCGGGTACATCGCGTCGCGCTTCGGCGGCGCCATTCCGCGCCTGCCTTCGGCGATCTATGGCCCGACCGTCCGCCAGCAGACATATGCGTGGTTCGCCCAAGACACAGTCGCGATGAGTCCGGCATGGAAAGTCCAAGCTGGTCTGCGGCTGGACGGTTACAATTTTATCGTCCCGAACGATCCGGAGAATCCGCCGGCGATCGACGCTACTCGTCATCAGCGGCTGTTCGAACCCCACGTCGGCATCACGCGAGTGATGGGAACGCGCGATTCGCTGCGCTTCACATTCGGCCGGACGCTTGCGATTCCGTTGCCGAGCTTCCTCGGCAGCAATGTCGAGCGCAGCGAGTTCGCAGCGTACGAAAAAATCCCGTCGTTCGATAACCTCACCGGTCTGCCGGCGATGTACTGCGGCTTGAAGTACAACTTGCCGTGCACGAGCTACGCGGATCAACTGTATTGGATCACGCGCGACGTGTTGTACACCGATCCGAGCCGCTCGGTGCAGGGTCTTGGCGTGACCGCTGCGCCGCCCGCCGAACCGCTCCACGGCGCCACATTTTCGAACTACGATCTGACGTATTCGCACGACTTCGGCAACGGGCTCGGCATGCGGATGACGCCGTTCTATCGCCGCGGCTACGACATCGTCGAGAATTCGCGCAACATCGTCGCGTTCGATCCGTTCACCGGCGCGCAGACGCTTGGTCCGCTCTTCGAATCGAATCTCGGCATTCAGAAAGCGACCGGCCTCGAGTTCGACTTGACCAAAGATGCGGACTACGGATTGTCGGGCCAATTCTCCGCGACGTTCATCGACCAGATCGGCAACGATCCGCCGGGTCAGTATCTGCCGACCGCGTCTCTCGCGCTCGGTAATCTCTACCATTCGCCGAATCTCTCGCCGTTTGAAGCCACGCTGGCGCTGAACTATCACAACCGCTCCGGCATCCGCGTCAATCCGGTCATCTCCCTCAACGATGGCTATCCGATGGGCATCGGTCTGCTCGGCGCATTTTACGTCAACGGCGTGCCGTACAACATCCCGAACACGGACGTCGCGATCGGCAACGTCAACGGCGCGCCGCTTTATGTCGATCCGCAGAATCCCGGAACGCTCTTCAACCCGCACATCGCGGCGTCGCGCGGCGTCAATGCTGAAACGTCGTCGGCCGGCGGTTTTCTTTCAAGGACGTCAGCCAATGTCAATCTCACGGTGGAGTTCACGCCGCCGAACACGCGGCGCACGTTTGGCGTCTCCGTCAGCAACCTTTTCAATCAGTTGTACGGAGTGCCGCTCTTCAATCACCTGTATCAAGATCCGGTCTCGACCGGCGTGCGCGGCCCCGGCAATGGCGCCGCCGCCGGATACCCGCTTGACGCATTTCCGACAAGCCCGTACGTGATCGTCCCCTTCAATCAGCCGACGACGATCAGGCTGTATGTGCAGGAGCGGTTGTGAGATATTTGATAGCGGCGGTCATCTTCTTGACCGCGTGCTCGTCGGGGCAAGTCGGGGTCCAACCCGCCACGACCCTCACCAATCCCGCGACGGCAAAATTGCAGTTCGCCGTCGGGATTGCGACGTTTGCGATCAACGGCGGATCTTTCATCGGCTTCAACTCGGTGGAGACATTTCGGCAGAACAACGGGCTGAGCGGCGCACTGATCAGCACGCCGAAGATCACCGGACCGCCGTCGTTTCAAGGTGAGATCGTCCCTCCGGGCGGCGGCACAGCGAACTACATCAGCGGAACGCCGCCAGGCGGCGATTGCAATGCGACGACGTTCGGCTGCATCGGCGGCGCGTTCGGCTACGGCATCGCGCCCGACAATCTGATCGGCTCCACGCAATCGTTCGCGCAATACGTTCAGCCGATGTTGTTCAAGAGCAACGGCGTCAGCCAAGAGACGTACTACGGCGGTCCGCCGACGTGGCCTATCGTGACCAACGGCCAATACCCGCAAGGCTTTGTCGGCTATAGTCCTGGTTTTCTCTCATTCGATACGCCGCCCGTGCTTGGCGCCTATACCCTAGACGTCCAGATACCGACCGGTATCACAGGCCACGTCACCGTTTCTTCGACCGCGCAGTTGACGTCGTTGACGCCGCTGCCGGTGCTGCCGCGCCCGCAACCATTTGCGGATCCGAACAATCCGGGTGGTCTATTGATGGATGTCATCGTACCGGCGGGCGTGACTGAAGCATGGTACGAGGTCGCCGACCGCGGCGTCTGCTATCCGCAGGTGACGCTCGGCACGAGTCAGGCGTTCTACACCGTGCGCACGACGCAAACCGGCGCGCAGCAGCTCACGCTGCCGCCCAATCTTGGGCCAAGCACCGGTCCGGGAACAACGCACACGATCTGCACCGCTGCAGACAATCAGGCCGCGACGGGCAATCCCAACGCGACGGGCGATCTGTACAATATCTATGCGGTCGGCTTTGACTATCCGGCTTTTGCCGCTGCCTATCCGCAGAGTAATTCCGCGAAGCCGGCGATCGCGGGGGCAAACGGCCAAGCCGACATCACGGTTTCGACCGCGGCTCAGTACGTGTACGGCACCGAACCGTCGCCGATGCCATGATGCGACGATTTGCGTCTCTCGCGGGAATCGTTTTCGTCCTTTCTGCGGCCGCGGCCGTCGGATGCTCGGGCGGGGGCGGCTCTAGCCTGCCGATGCCTACTCCGCAGCCGTCGCCGCAGGGCTTATATGTCGGCAACTGCCCGTCCGGCGGACAACTGCCGTCGATCGCCTACTACGTGGCGCCGGCCGGCCTCAGCCAGACTCCGGGATTCGTCTCAGCTCCGATCCCGGGCGGCACGTGCGTAGGCGGTCTCGTGGTGCAGAACGGCTTCACACTGATCGCGGCAGCCGGCACAGCGGGCGTCGGTCTCTACAACTTGCCGATCACGGGCAGCAGCACGCCAGTATATGTCATTCCTGCGGTTCCGCCGAACCCCACGAGCGCAAACACCGTAGCGGTCGACCAAAACGGGCGGCTCTATGTCGGCGATGCGCTCTCAGGCACCATCTACGTCTACACGCCGCCGTTGCTCAACGCCACGGCGCCGGCGTTTTCGTTTTCGGGGTTGAACCAGCCGGCGCAGATGACGTTCGACGGTAACGGAAGTCTATGGATCGCCGAGTGCGGGGCGAACACCGTGGTGCGCTTCGATCAACCATTGATGCCGAATAGCGTACCTGCGCTGACGATCACGCTGCCGGGCGCGCTCCAGTGCCCGCGCGGCGTAGCGTTCGACGCTCTCGGCAATCTGTACGTGGCTGCACGGAACGTGAACGCCATCTATGCGTATTCGCCGCCCTTCACGGCATCGAGCCTGCCGGCGTACACGATCGCAAACGCATTCAGCATGTTGTCGGCGCCGCAGTCGCTTGCGCTCGATAACACCAATCGCTTGTTCGTCGCAAATGGGACCGGCGGTTTGAGCGGTGTGCTCGTCTTTCAGCGTCCCTTCTTGCCCGCCAGCGTTCCGACCAACGTGCTTGTCGGCGTGACGGCACCGACCGGGCTGACGGCGGGCCCCTGATGCGACCGGTCGCAGCGCTCGCGTGGATCGCGGCGCTCTGTGCAACAGCCTTTGCGGCCGGCGGCTGCAGCGGAGGCGGCGGGCTTCCGATGGCGCTGGACCCGCCCACGCCGTACGCACCGCCCGTCAATATCTACGCGGCCAACAACAGCACGTCTACACTGACTTACTATCGCGCCCACTTCGGCGGCGATGTCGCACCGCGCAACGTGATCGGCAGCGGCGAGACGACCGGCATATTCGGGCCTACGTTCATATTTTTGGACATAGCCGGCGACCTCTGGTGTTCGAATGCACAAGCCGGAAACGTCAACGTTTCGTCATACGATCCCAACGCGATGCCGAGCTCGCCGCCGCTGATCAGAATCGCCGGGCAAAAGACGACTCTGTCGCAACCGGAGGGTCTGGCGGTAGACGCCGCCGGCTCGCTGCACGTGGCCGACGGCATCGCCAACGACATCTTGACGTTCGCAGCCGGCACAGTCGGCAACGTCAAGCCGGCGTCGACGATCAAGGGTTCATCCACCTTCCTCAACTCTCCGACCGGATTGGCGCTCGATCTTGCGGGCAACGTCTATGTCGCAAATGGCGGCGGCCCGTTCGGCGGAAGCGTGATGGAATTCGCAGCCGGCGCGGCCGGCGACGTCGCGCCGATGCGCATCATCCAAGGCCTGGACACGAAGCTCGTCAACCCGCGCGGCATCGCACTTGATGCACAAGGCAATATCTTTGTCACCACATCCTCGAGCATTCTCGAGTTCGCGGCGGATAGCGCGAACGATTCGCCGCCGCTCGCGGTCATCTCAGGTTCGAACACGATGCTTTCGCAATCCGGTCAACTCAGTCTTGACGGCGGCGACAACATCTTTGTCGCGAGCAGCGGGAAAAATGCGCTGCTCGAATTCACGGCCGGATCGATCGGCAATGCCGCGCCCGGTTCGATCATAACCGGCTCGGCGACGTTACTCGGCGCCCCGACCGGCCTCGCGATCCGCTAGACTAAGCCGCTTCGCCGATCTGAAGGGGCCGACTTTATGTCGGCCCGACAACATCCGCACGGCATGCCCCGCGAGGACACTCTTTCGCTCGCATCCAGCTCGCTCAGTCGCTCGGTTCACTTCGTCGCTCTCGCCATCCATGGCTCCGCTCCTCGTTCAACGCCTCGCTTGAGCATGCCGTGCGGATGTCGTCGGGCGGCCTCAGCCGCCACGGCGTCATCGGCGATGTCGATAGCCGGGGAGTCTGAGGCGGCGAGAGCCGCCGAAGTCGAGCGGCGGAGGTAGACTATCCGGATGTTCCGCCGCGTCCCCGGCGCAGACATCGCCGCATGAGGTCGTGAAGAAAAAAGGTGGGCCGACTAGCGTCGGCCCCTTCAGATGGCGTCGGAGAATCAGAAATCGGATGTGACGCGGGGTGGGAGGCGGCGCATGACCGACGGGCGCGCGAAGAACGTGATGACCGCGCCGAACAAAAATCCTCCTACGTGTGCGCCATAGGCCACGCCGCCTTGCACACCTCCACCGAGGCTGATGAATTGGACGACGATCCACAGCCCGATCATGACGAGCGCCGGCACGGTGGTCAACCAATATCCGAAGAGCACGCGGACGCGATTGCGCGGGAACAAGACGAGATATGCCGCGAGGACTCCGGCTATGGCGCCCGATGCACCGAGATTCGGGATGACCGACGTTGGATCGGCCGCCACCATCGAAAGATTCGCGACGACACCGCACGCGAAATAGAACAGCAGATAGCGCGCGCTGCCGAACGCTCGCTCGATGTTGTCTCCGAAGATGAAAAGGAACAGCATGTTCCCCGCTATGTGGATGATGCTCGCGTGCAAGAACAGCGACGTCAAGAGCGTTAGGTAGATCGGCGATGGGCCGGGCGCTTGCGGAATCGCGACCTGCGAACCGTCGGGTGCGAGGATATACTGCGTCGTGATGATGTCGTGGCCGGTCACGATCTCGCGCGGGATCATGCTGAAACCGTCCGTGATCGCCGGATGCGCCAGCTGGAATAAGAACACTATGACATTGACGATGATGATAGCGATGTTGACGTACGCGGTTCCGCCAAGTCCGTCGTCGTTCTCGTCGCCTAGAGGAATCATGGGGAAGCGTTCGCACGGCCCGCGCAGCACGCCTCGCACGCCGGAGACGCACTTTTTGGCTCTTAAGGAATAACGGAGCCAGACAAGCGGATGTCGAAGAGGATCGTTCCGGAAAGGTACGTGACGCTTGACTCCTGACGACTATATCCGCGAGTTTTTTGCGACGATCAAGACCTATCTCTCGGAGGTGGAATTGAAGTCGTCCGGCAGACACGCGAAGTACAAGAACTCCTCGATCACGGCGGATTGGGCCGGCGACCTTTGGAACGTCGAGCTCCACGATGACGTCCTAGGGCCGATGAAGCGGGTCTACGATCCGGCGATCGCTCGCTCGGCAGAGACCGCCGCAGTCCCCTTCATCGATGCGCTGCGCAAAGCGGCCGGTGAGGAACCGCTCGAGATCGCGATTCGCCCAGGTCCTGGTCGGCGCCATGCCGGCCGACGCCCCGCCGCCGCGGCCACAACCACGACCTAGTCCCTTGACCCCTGCGGGATACGTGAAGGGCGAATCGTCTACCATCGTAAACGATTCGCCCTTCACTTCATTCCACCGCCGGATCGTCATCTATGACAACGGCGGATTGTTCTGCGACGCTCTTGATCTACAGCTTCGTACTAGCAGTCGCGCTCGCACCTAAGACAAAGGGCATGTCGCTTCGAGAGGCCAGCACCCGATAGCGCTCGCATAAAGCCGGAATCCACTGCCACATTGCCCAAGTACTGATCTCGTGACCTATAGCAAGACAGACGCCGAAGCCGCGATGCCGGGGCACGCCACCGAATCGCGCTGGCCGGCGTCGCTGGCGCTCATCTCCGCGCTCGTGCTCTATGTCACCCTTCCCGAGCACCTCACGCTTGGGCCGCCGTGGATACTTGCGATCATCGAATTGGCGCTCATCATCCCGGTCGCGCTCGTCTTTCCGAGGCGGACGCACCACGATCCGCACTGGCTGCGGACGGTGGCGATCGTGCTTATCGCGACGATCAACGCCGCCAACGTCGCGTCGCTTATCTTTCTCGTCCGCTTTCTGCTGACGGCCGGGCAGAGAGCGACCGGTACCGAGTTGCTCGTCTCATCGTTCGAAGTCTGGTTGACCAACATCATCGTCTTCGCGCTCTGGTATTGGGAACTGGACCGCGGCGGGCCGAACGCTCGGCTCGCGCCCATACAGAAGGCCCCGGATTTTCTCTTCCCGCAGACGCTCACGCCGTCGACTGCGCCGCCGGGATGGCGTCCGCATTTCTTCGACTACTTCTACGTCGCATTCACCAACGCGACGGCGTTCAGCCCGACGGACACGATGCCGCTCACGCAAACCGCGAAGACGCTCATGGCCGTGCAGTCGCTGACCTCGCTTTTGACAGTCGCGCTCGTCGCAGCGCGGGCGGTCAACATCCTATCGTGACGTAGTGGCGGTCCACGAATATCGCTGCCCGCCGGATCGGTTGATGACCGGCGCCAGCCTCGGCAACCTCGAGCTGTTCCTCAAACTGACCCCGACGAGCGACGTCGCGGGTCTGTGGAGCGCGCTCGACAATGAGGTCTACTGCGGCCGCTGGGTGACGCAGATCTACGTCGGCGGCGCCACGGCCAAGGCCGTAGAGACCACCCACGCGCCGGCTTTCCAGTCGACGCGCTACCAGATCGGTGAACTGACCATCGAGAAGATGACGTTCGTTCCCGTTCGCGCGGACTTGCTGCGCGTGGTCTACAGCACGGTGACGGTCGACAATCCGAGCGACGTCGCGATCGAAGCGGCGGTCGTCTGCGATATCCACTACCCCGCGTTCGTCTGGCCAAGCGTCTACAAAGTTCCCGATCTTGCGCAACGTAACAAGCGCATGACGCACGTGCAGCGCGACGGTGCCGTTATCTCGAAGACCATCGGTCGCGAGGACGAAGTGCGAGTGTTCGGGGCGGACATCGCTCCGGCCGCGACGGGTCTGAACGATTTAGGACTCTCGCAGACGTACTCGCTCGCCGTTCCTGCGCGGTCGCGGCGAACGATCGCCATGCGCATGGCGATCGACAACGGCGGCACCGAGACTGCATTGCGCGGATTCGACGATGCTTCGGACGTGCATGCGGCACTCGACGCGACAAAGGCGGCGTACGACCGGCTTCACCGCAATGGCTTTGTTCGAACGCCCGATGGGTCGATAAATCGCGCGTTCGATTGGGCGAAGATCAACACGCTGCGCGTTCAGTTACACTATCCGAGCGGCTTCGGATTCACGAACGACCCGCCGCAGGACGTGATCGTGATGCGAGACGTCGCGTGGTACATCATGGGGTCGGATTACGTCACGCCGGGCTTCTCACGCGACATGCTCACGCTCTGCAGCCTGTACGGCATCGAACCCGGCGGAAAGATCACCGAATTTGTCAACGCGTGCGCGACTCCGCCGCACAAGAACGATTATGGCCTCAACATCAACGACGACACGCCGCTCCTGGTGGGCGCGATCTACCACCACTACACCGTGACGCGCGATCGCAGCGCGCTCGAACAGTTCTGGCCCATGGCGCGCGACGCCGCGAATTGGATCTTGTCGCAGCGCCGCGACGGCTTGGTGCATGCCACGACGCGGGAAGCCAACGTCTGGGGCATCGCTGGGTGGCGCAACATCATTCCGCAGGGACAGATCTCCGGCGCGGTGACGGAGATCAACGCCGAGTGCGTCTACGCATTGCGCCTCGCCGGGCGCATGGCGCGCCTGATGGGCGACGACGACGACGAACGCCGCTTCTCAGCCGCGGCGGGCGAATTGAGCAACGCGATCAACGAAAAGTTGGTCAGCGATGTCACGGGCCTCTACGTCTTGAACATCGACCCGGACGGCACGCGGCACGATCTCGTGACCGGCGACCAGATCTTTCCGGTGATGTTCGGCGTGGCTGGGCCGGAGCGCAAGCGCAAGATCCTCGAGAGACTGTTCCAGCCGGATTTTTGGACGCCATACGGCGTGCGCACGGTCAGCAATCTCGAGGAAGGCTATGATCCGGACTACGGCGTGCATCTTTTGGGCGGTGTCTGGCCAAATCTCACAGCGTGGGTCGGCTACAGCAGCAAGGGAACGTCGCCGCGCCGTCTCGTCGCGGCGATGCGCAACATCTGGAAGATCAGCGAAGTCGAAAATCCGAAAGCATACTACAACGTCGTGCCGGGAGAATTTCCGGAGCGGCTCTCCGGCGACACGTTCAAGAGCCGCGGTATGGCGATGAGTCCGTGGATGCCGCCGACGTACGTCTGGCTTGCCTACGAAGGACTGCTCGGCTTCGAGCCCAGGCTGGAGGGTCTTCGCGTGAATCCGCATCTGCCCGACGATTGGTCGTGGGTCGGCGCACGCGACGTGCCCGTGATGGGCGGAAAACTATCGCTCTTCTACTATCGCAGGCGCTTGCACTCGACCATGGCTGTAGGTTCGCGCAGCAAGTCGCGCGTCTACGATGAAGACGTCACGCGGCACGTGGAGTGCGATGCGCCGTTCTACGTGGCACTGCGCCACGGCACGGACGTGTCGGTATTTCTGGGCACAGATGAGGCGGGGACGTATAGCGCTGTGGTGCGCCCACCGCTCGTCGCGTCGGAACAGCGCCTAAGCGTCGCTCTCCGCGAAGGCGCCGGAAAACTTTTTGCTCTGCGCGCCGCTGCGGTGTAACGCTCCGATAGAGAGATGCGCATGCATGTACGATAGTGTGCTCTCGGCGCCCTGATTCTCGTTGACGTGACCGGCGTGCAGACCGTCATGGCACGCGCCCACCGTCGGCCGCGCGACTGCTAACCGCTCAGTGTTTCCGCCGTGATACCAATCGAACGCGATCTCTGCGCCGGCCCGGTAATGCTCTTCACCGGTGAGCGCGTATGCTGCGAGCCACGCGTCCACCATGCCGCTCGCTTCGATCGGCTGCTGCGCGTAGACCGCGCGAGAGGCACCGAGGCGATACCAACCCTGGTTGCCGATGGGGACGAATATCCGCTCGCTCTGCGTGATCCCGGCTAGGAATTCCAACGCGCGCAGGCCTGTTGCCGCAAAACGCCGGTTCTCGGTGACGGCAGCGGCGCGCAGCAGCGCTTCGGGCAAGCGGCCGTTCGCCCAGGTCATGGCGTCGCTGAACCACGACCATTGCGGACTCGACGCGGCATCGAAATCGTCGGCCAGTTTGCTCGCTAATTCATTGAGCGCATCGACAAACGCTCTGCGGTCCGCGGGATCGACGTGGTCGCCCTCGGGCGAGAGGCCGGTCGCGATCGTCGGTGCCGCTGCCGCCGCGAGCCCGAGGATGGCATAGCCGCGCGCGTGCTGCGATTCGAATGAGCGAATCGCCGGGAGCGCGGTGCGCAGCAGCGAACGGCCGGTCGCACGCCACTCAGGCACCGGCCCGCACGCAGCCGCCACGCCGCATGCCCAGACCGCCCTACCGCACGAGGCCTCCGATCCGCACGCTTCGAGAAAATTACCGTCGATATCGGCAAAATTGCGGAATAGGCCGTTCGGCAGCGCAGCGGCGCGGACGAATTCAGCCGCCGTATCCCCGATGAGCCGCGCATATGGCTGCTCTGGGTCGTTGCGCAAAGCAAGAACCGACACGATCCAAGCGCGAACGTTGTCATCCAAACACGTGCCCGTGCCCGGATCGGGAACAGCACCGCGCGCGAATTGCACCACTCCGGCCGGACCGAGGAGCGCCTTGAGGTGCTCGAAACTCGGATTCGCGGCCTGGTGCTGCGAATCGCTCATCAGCATCGCAGCGTGGGGTGCGCCTCGACTAGGGCGCCAAGCTGCAACGTGAGAGCGTTGACGAAGACGCTTCGATATGCGGCCGCGATCTTCGGCCAGACCATGTCGCGGCCGAACGCATAGGCCGCCGATTCCAAGCGGGCGCGCAGCACCGGATCGTCGAGAAGCGAGAGCATCGCAGCGGCAAGCGACTGCGGGTCGCGGAACGGCACCGTGATGCCGCGCCCATCGGCGAGCAATTCCTTGGCGTACTGATATTCCGTCGCGATGACCGCGCGCCCGCAGGCGACTGCGTACGACAGCGTTCCGCTCACGGCCTGATGCGGATCGAGCGACGGCGAGACATAGAGGTCGGTCGCGAGTAGCGCGCCCACCACATCTTCGTCGGGCATGTAGCGGTTGACGAGCCGGAACCGGTCGCCGAGCGCAAGTTCGGCCGCCCGCGCCTGAAGTGCGTCGCGATAGCGTTCGCCTTCCACGCGGCGCACTTCAGGGTGGGTCTCGCCCCACAGCACGTAGGTCACTTCCGGATGACGTTCGATCACAAGCGGCAACGCCTCGACGAGCGATTCGATGCCCTTGCCGCGGCTCAGAAGTCCGAACGTGGAGATCACGGTTCGATTTTCCAGGCCGTGGAGCTGCTTGAAGAACTGCCCGTGGTACGGCGACACATCTGGCACGCCGTGCATGATGACGCGAATCGTCGAGGGATCGACACCGTAGTCGCGCGCCAATATCGCGCGGCTGGCGCTGGTCAACACGATGACGACATCGGCGTGACGGCACAGTTCGCGCGTTACCCGCAGCGTTGCATCATCCGGATTTGGAACTGTGGTATGAAGGGTCAGCATGACCGGCCGATGCACCGCGCGGATGAATTCGAGCAGATATGCGCCCCGCTCGCCGCCGAACAGGCCATACTCGTGCTGTACGTTCACGACGTCTGCATCCGACGCGTTCACGAGGCGCGCGGCGGCCACGTACGACGCCGCTTCGTCGCGCCGGATCGTGCCGACGACGAAAGCTGGATATAGCCGCGCCGCGCCCTGCTCGTCCATCGCGATGACGTCGCTCGTCAGGCCCGTCAGCGTGTCATACGCACCGCGCACGTCCTCGGTGAACGTGGCGATGCCGCACTGGCGCGGCGGGTAGGAGCTGACGAACAGCACCTTGGGATGCACGGCCGAGCGGCGGCTCGGTCGGATCACGATCGGGGGCAGAAGTTCTTGGAGCAATATATGTACCGTCCCAACAGAGGTCGAAAGTATTCTACTCGTCCTTATGTCCGTATATTGCGCCACACTAACCTATCTGGGCCTTGTCCAAACAGGACGGACGGAGTAAGCTGTCCCGGAGTTCACTACGTCTTCTTTTGGACTTCGATCAATCGGAAACCGTGGGCTTCAACTGTTACGGCAAGTGAAGCAAGCGCTCGACCGTTTTCGCGCGCATCGTCTTCCCATGCGTCGCGCTCGCCATTGTAAATACGCATCCGATATTTGCCGTCGGCCTCGACGAGCTTTGCGATGTTCAAAGGGATTGAGGCGGTTTCGTCGCTGACGTTTCCGACCAAGACGACGAACCCGTTTCGGCGAGAGAACGCGATGACCGCTGCGACGGAAGAGAAAGCCGACGCCTCGTCCGATACGTCCTCTTCATACCGTTCGATATGTGTATCCGTCTCGGCCGCTCCGGTGACGTACACGACGTACGAATCGTTTTGGCGCGTCGCGAAGAACGATATCTCGTTGCCATGATAGTGGACGCGGCGCACGCCGACCCATTTCCAGCGATGCGGGATCACAGGGCTGATGTGCGGCGCGTCGGGCGTGAGCATGAGGCCGCAGAGTCCTTCGACGGCCGCCCAGAGGAAGCGCGGCGGCTCCCAGGGGCTCAATCGCATTCCCCGATTGATGAGGCTCTCGCCGTCGAACCACTCGCTGAACTGGCCAGGAACGGTGTTGTTCAACTTCGGGTCGGTGGCGAAGTGTTCAAATGACGAGCGCAGCGCGCGCATCATGAATTCCGGGTGATAGCGTGCAGCTGCGAAGGCATACCACCATGTCAGGCCGGGCCAGACACCGCCGATCAACCCATTGTTCGCCGAGGGATCGTAACGGGGGTCGTTGCGCGATGCTGTCCGTAAGCCGGCCTCCGTCCAAAAATCCGGTGCGTTGAGCCGGCTGATGATGCGGTAACCGGTCTCTTCATCGCAGACGCGCAGCATCACCGGAAATATTAGGTCGCCGGTCACGTCGCTATGGATATTGCCCTGGACGTCGATGTTGAGGTAGTAGAGCCCGTTCGCAGGATTTCGCAGATGCTCGTCCATGGCCGCGCGGACGCGCGCGCTGGCCTCGAACCATTTCTCCGCTTCGGCTTTCGGCCGATCGATGTTCTCAGCGAGATGGCCGGCTGCTCGGAGCGCCGCCGCGCATTCCGCGTTTATCTCGGTCACGGCGCCGTTCAGCCTGTAGTTCTCGATGATGTTGCGCCAGCCGGCGATCCCCCAGACGTTGCCGCGCGGATCGTCTGCTGTGCAGACGACGAGGCCGCGGTCGTCCAACTGCGCGATCATGCATTCCGCCGCGCGCGTCACAGCGGGATAGATCGACTTCAGCCAATCTTTGGCACCGCTCGAGCGGTAGTGATGGTTCACCGCCATGATGAACAGCGGCGTGTCATCGTTGATGTTCAAGCCGTAGTCTTCGCGGCGCCCGTCGATCGCGTTGTAGTACTCTGCGATCTTGCCGTCCGGATACTGCAGCGCGGCGAATTTGTCGAGCAGCTCGCGAGAAAATTCCGGCTTGAAGTGATCGCAGCCGAAAATGAACCACGCCGCGTCGCGCATCACGATGTTCGACGATACTCCCGGCTCGTTCGTGAAGGCCGGCCCTTGCGGATACCGGCCCATCACGCGGCGCATGTTGACCTTGCTCCAAAGCGCGCCGTGGTTGATCGCGTTGTCGGGCGTGACCACGCGCGCGCGATCGAGCAGATCTTCCATGTGCGCCTCGGAGGTCTTTAACGCAGCCTCCCATCCCAATATCTGCGCGCGCACGATGCCTCGCTTCGGTTCGCCGCCGGGATAGGTACCCGCCATGACGCAAAACTTGCATGTCGCGCCGGGTTGGAGCGAGATGTCGAGCTGTAGGGCGCCGAGCACGTCGCCGCGTGCTGACGTATCGTTTGCGAGCGGTTCGCAGTGCGAAGGGTTGGTCACGCTTCCGAAATCGAAGGTTGTCGCGTAGCGCGTCGGCGCCATGCTCATGCCGAAGACGCGAACCGCATCCCGGTCGCTTGCATTCCATGCGACGAGCCCGGGTATCTCGTCGTCGTAGCGCGCGACGATGTCGTCGGCCATTGACCCGCGCAGGCGCGCGTACGCCGTCGCGCGCAGATTGTGAGGCGAGTCGTCGGTGCTGCGTAATTCCGAAACGATAAACGCGACGGGTGGATCGTGCGTCTCTTCGGTGAGCGGCACGAAGATCGTCTCCGTGACTTCCACCGCTCCGCCGATCGAGAAACGGCGGCGCGAGAAAACGGGATGGAGTTCGACTGTTGCAGGCGCGTCGTGCTCTAGAGCGATGTACGTGGCGGCCGCGCTCTCCGTTTGCTGCGCGGAATCGGACGAATTCGGCGCTGCCCCGCTGCCCGAATACCGAAGGATCACCGATCCAAAGAACGATGCTCCACGCTCGAGATTGAACACCCGTTCGATGGCTCCCGTGCTCTTAGAGTTGAGCCAAACCGCGCTGTTCCCGAGACTGGTGCCGACTTCGAGGTCCGTCTCGCAAAGGGTGTACCACGGGATCGCGCGCTGCCGCGGAGAGAACGAAGCGGCGACGGGAAATGCATACGTATGCTTGGCCATGCCGTCAGCTTCGCGCGCGGGGATGAATGTCGCCTGTTATTCAGGATGAATAGAATTGAGATGGAAATGAGCGTGCGTTTGAGACTTTACGGCGGTCACCGTGGCATTGTGGTTGTCGGGGAGGCGAGCTCCGGCAGGCAAACGAACGCGCCGCATGCGGCACTCGGAGGGGTGGCAGAGCGGTTGAATGCGACGGTCTTGAAAACCGTTAGAGGCGTAAGTCTCTCGTGAGTTCGAATCTCACCCCCTCCGCCACCGAGGTCCGCCATGCGCATTCCGCTAGCCGCGATCGTCCTGGCATCCTGCGTTGCCGCTGTTTCCGCGTGCGGGGGGTCCACCGCCATGGTCGGTCCGCCAGGTCCGCCGTCTCCCAAACCAACTCTGCCGCCGACGAGCATTGACAACATCGTTCAGAACAATTATGCGGGCGGCTGGGGTGTCGAGCTTGCGATCTACAAGAACGGTGCGCTTGCATACGAGAAGGGCTACGGACTTCGCGACCGCGGTTTGCCTGACACGTTTGTCAACCAGAATATCTGGGGAATCGAACAACCCGACAAATTGTTCAATATGCCGCGCGGCCAATTCGCGCCCGATGCGGGGACCGCTTTCGATCTCGCCTCGGTGAGCAAAGAGTTCACGGCCGGCGCGATCCTGCTCTTGCAGCAGGACGGAAAACTCTCGGTCAACGACCCTGTCTCAAAATATTTCCCAAGCATCCCGAGCGCAACGCAGATCACCTTGCTCGATCTCTTGAATCATACAAGCGGCTTGGTCGAATATAACAACTTCGGCACGTACCCGGACTTCACGAATGCATATGCGCAATTCATGGCGAGTGGTCAGACGGACTATCAACCGATCGTCACTGCGCTCCAAACGTTTCCGTTGCTCTTCACACCGGGTACGCAGTACAACTACAGTAACACCGACTACGTGCTGCTCGGCATGATCGTGGCGCAAGTCAGCGGCGAACCGCTTGGAACATTTATGCAGCAGCGCATCTTTGGACCGCTCGGGATGACGCAGACGCATCAGGGATATCCGGCGGCACCGGTCACCGATCTCGCTCTGGGTTACGCGTTCGACGGTGTCTCCATCGTGCGAACG
>JABCYQ010000005.1 GCA_013290125.1 Vulcanimicrobiota bacterium | reverse complement strand
CCGCCGCGTCCCCGGCGCAGACATCGACCGGTGGTGCCGCGGCGGACGATGGCGGTTGAGTTCGCGGCGGTCAGTCGGTGATGACGGAAATCGAATGGCCGCGATGCTCGGCCAGATATGCGAGACCCTCGACCATCCACGTGTCGAGCCCCGAACTCGCGTGCTCCGCCACTTCTCTCGCGACGTGTTCGCGATCGCGTAGCCAGCGCACGTGCACCGCGCCTTGACTGAGCCTGAGAATCTCGCCGCAATCCTCGCACAGAAACGCTGCGCTAGCCGTCACTTTAGGCTCAAGACCAGCAATGCGAGATCGTCGGCGATCCGACCGCCGGAATAGCGCTCAACGCGGCGGATGAGATCCGCAGCGATTTTCTTCGGATCATCGCCGCCTTCACGGATCCAACGGATGACGCCCTCTTCGCTGATCATGACTCGCTCATTATTGCGCGCCTCGGTCAGGCCATCCGTGGCCAGGATGAGCACGTCCCCGGAAGTCAGCGTGATCCGCCTGCCATCGTACGTCGAATCCGGCGACAATCCGATCACCGGACCCGTGACGTCGAGCAGCCGCACGTCCGACCCCTTGCGCAAGAACGCTTGAGGATGACCGGCGCTCGCATACGATAGCGACATGTCGCGCTCGTCGAGTATGCCGACGAACAGTGTCACGAACGATTCGGGATCGGATCCGGGGCGCATGAATGCGCGATTGAATTTGTGCAGCACGATGGCCGGGTCACCGGCGTCTTCAGCCAGCGTCCGCACCGAGTACTTGACGCGCGCGGTCTCGACCGCCGCCGTGAACCCTTTTCCCGAGACGTCGGCGACAAGAACGAGCGCTCGATTGTCGTCAAGGCGGTAGATGTCGAACAGATCGCCGCCGACCGCCGCCTCGCGCGAAGCCGAGATGTAGCCGGTCCCCACCCGCACGTACGCGAGCGAATCCCAACCGCTCAGGAAACCGCGCTGCAGGGTGTCGGCGACTGTCCGCTCGCGATCGAGCGCGGCCTGCGTGCGCGACCGGACGATGTCGGCAAGTATCGCCAACAGGCCGAACAACAGGATCAGCGCCGCTCCGGTGATCGTCGAACGGACGAGAAGGTTTTGCGATTGGTCGGTCAGCGCGCTGGCATCGACGGTGTAGGCGTCCAGCAGACGTTGGAAGTCGGCGCGCATCGTGTCCACGTAGGATTTCCCAAGCCGGAGGCGCGCCATGGCGTCCGGCGCATTGGGATGCGGTATAAGTTCGTTTGCGACTTGCTGCTGCCAATCGTTATGAGCGGCACGAAGCTCATCGACAAGCGCCTGCTCGGTCGCGAGGTGCTGCGCTTGGTTGAACAGCTGCAATTGCTGCAGTTTCGGTGCGAATTGCGGACTTGCGGTTTCGTAAGGCTCGAGGTAGACGTTCTGGCCCGACGCCATATAACCGCGAAGACCGGTTTCTTCGTCCAGTTGAAGGCCGAGGAGCTCGCTGACTTGCTGCCGGGCATCTTCGAATTGGCTGTGTCTTGTGAACGCCGCTTTCGACGAGCGATATAAGAAGTAGGAGCCGACGACGGAGACGATGAGCGCGAACACGAGAATCGCGACGGCCGTGAAAGATCCGCCCGGCCGCCCCGAGAGCGACCGGGAAGACTTCACAAACGTGCTGGCAGCCGAGACGATATTGCGCATGCCTTGCCGATTTGAGAGAGGAAAGGAGAATCGCTGGGCTCTCTAACAGCCCGTTCGATTGTGGAAACAAACCGGTTCGTTGCCCCAGCAAAAGCGGCCTCCCAACGAACTAACCGGACGGTACAATTGCTATGAGTGACCAAACGACCTTTGAGGTGTTCTGGCCGAAATATCTGCGCGAACACTCCGACCCGAAAACGCGCGCGCTGCATTTGATCGGAGCGATGGCTGCCTTGAGCTGCGTCGGCGCATTCGTGATCACGCGAAACTGGTGGTGGCTGCCCGCGGCGCTCGCCGGAGGTTACGGTCCGGCGTGGTTCGCGCACATGGCGATTGAGGGAAACCGGCCAGCGACTTTGCGCGAACCGCTGCTATCGCTCCGCGGCGATTTCACGATGCTCACACATGCGCTGCGCGGCACGCTCGAGAGCGAGTGCGCGAAGGCCGGCTGTTAGATCCGCGATTCCGCAAACGTGTCGTCGAGGATCTTCTGCAGTTCGCCGCTTTCACGCATCGGCTCGAGGATATCCGTATCGCCGTAGAATTTGCCGGCGATGAACACCTTCGGCAGCGTGGGCCAATCGGTCATCTCTGCAAGCGCCTGGCGTTTGTCGGCATCGGCTAGCGCATCGACGACTTCAAACGGATAGCCGAACGCTTGAAAAAATTGTATGGTCTCAAGCGTGAAGCCGCAGCGCGGCATCGTCTTGGTCCCTTTGCCGTAGACGAGGATTTTGTTCGCCTGGATCTCGGCGTCAATCGCGCTCTTCATTTCAGGGGTCATTGATAGTCAGCTCCCAGATTCCGGAACGGCGGTCTTGATCTCGACGGCGTGCAAGCGGCCGTCTTTCAATGCATCTCCCAGAGCGGAATAGATCAGCCGATTGCGATCGAGCAACGGCATGCCTGCAAATCCGCGGGACACCACCAAAAGGTTGTAGTGATCCAGCGTTCCAGTGCGGTCGCCGGTCTCTACGACAGCATCCGGAAGTGCAGCCCTTATCAGCGTCTCGATCTGCTCGTGGGTTATCATCGCTTCATCGGTTTCGCCTCAGCGCTCGCGCAGTCATGCCGATAACCCCTACAAGAGATGGACTATACCAACATCTACGCGCTCACCGACAAGCTTGGTGACGCGATCACTGGCCACTTCTGGCTATCGATAGCGCTCATGATGCTTGGCGGCGTGCTGAGCAGCCTGAGCCCGTCGAGCGTGCCGCGCATGGTCGCCATCGTCAACTTCGCCGGACGCGAAGCGAAAACGCTGGGCAGAGCAGCGCTGCTCTCGCTCGCTTTCATCGGCGGCATCTGCGTCGTGTATTGCGGCGTCGGTGCACTTGCTGGTTCGTTCGGCCAACTGCTGAACATGACCGGATTCCTCTACTATTTCACGGCCGCATTGTGTCTCCTCATGGGCCTTTCCATGATCAGACTCATTGAGTTCCGCTGGAAAATGCCCGAGTTGCCGATCATCGGCCATGGATTTGTCGGCGCATTTCTGCTCGGTTTCGGTTTCGCTTTTCTGATCGCACCGGACGCCACGCCCTTCATGATCGCCGCGCTCGCGGTGACGACGTTCAAGGGTAAGGTGCTTCTCGGCGCGACGTTGATGTTCGCATTCGGAATCGGGCACGGCATCCCGGTGATGTTCGCCGGCATGCTTGCGCCGTGGTACACGAACAATCCGAAAGTCAAGCGCTGGCAGCTCGCATCCGAGATGGCGGCTGGGTACATCCTCGTATTTCTCGCGATGTTCTTCGCGGTGATCGCATGAGCGAAGACGTACGTCCATATATCATCCGCACGTATGACCGCTGGATCATCCTCGTGATCGTACTGGTGGTCGGCTATCTTCTGTTCCGACCGATATTCGCGTTCACGGCTTACTACCGCGGATTGAGTTTCGAGCGTATGCTCAGTATTCCGCCGGCGATGCACTACTATCAGCGTTCCATCGACATCGATCCGAACATCCCTGAGGGTTGGATAGGCCTTGGCACGCTGTACATGATGGATGGCCGCGTCGACCGGACCGATCACGCTTTGGCTATCTCGACGTTCACACAAGGCGCCGCGGCAAATCCAAAGGACGGCTTTCTGCCGTTCCTCCTCTGCCGCACGTACTACGAGCAAGGTCACGACTTCAAGGATGCGCTCGCGGCCTGCCTCGAGAGCGTCGGTCGCAATCCGAACAACAAGTTCGCATGGGATTACGCGGCATGGTCGGCGATTCAGACCGGCGACCCGAAAGATGCGATCCAGTATTGGAAGCAGGCGCTCTTGATCGACCCGCGCTACTATAATGCGCGACTTGCGATCACGCGCTTTCGACCGCTCGCCAAGGGTATTTAACTCTTATCGACCCACCCCGAACGTGGGCCGACTAACGTCGGCCCCTCCAGACAATTAATGATGATCCTTGCGCTGCGCCGGCCGGCGAGCGCGCATCTCGTCGATCAATTCGACGATGCCGGCGGCCGCCGCGGTGAGAAGCTTCACGCCTTTTTCCGCGCTCGCCTTGGTCGGATCGCCCATCACTCCGGTCTGCGATAGCGCGCTCCAGTGTTCCATCATCACGAGTGGTCCATCGCCGCCGACGAGGTCGGTCCAATAATTCTTCGTCGGCTCGTGCGATAGTTCGCGCACCGCCTTCGACATGTCGACCAGGTCCGGCCGCAGCGCCAAGTAGATCGACGTCTCGAACTCGCACGCGTGGTTCATCCCGCCGACGATGTCGGATTCGCGCAGCGCTTCCGCGACCTGGTGGACGCCCGGTGCATTCCAGTAGTTGACGGCGGCGACCAGAGCGCCCGTCTCGACGACCGTGAGACGCGCCACGATGTCGACGAACGGGGTATTGCTGCCGTGGCCGTTGACTATCAGTATGCGGCGAAAGCCGTGGTGCGCAAGACTGCGACAGACGTCCACGCAGTATTTGATGAAGGTGTCCGCGCCGATGGTGAGCGCGCCGGGAAAGTCCATGTGGTGCGGGCTATAGCCGTGGTTGATCGGCGGGACCAGGACCGCGCGATCTGCCGCCGACTTGACCGCTCGTTCGCACACCTCGGTACAGAGCAAGACATCCGTGTCGATCGGCAGATGCAGCCCGTGATCTTCGATCGTCGCGACCGGCACCACCGCGACCTTGCCGGCTTCGGCCGCTTCCTTGACTTGCGGCCAGGTCAACTCACCGTATCGGTATGTCGTCATCTCACGGAGTCTTCTTCGACTTGCGGCATCCTACCACCGATGGATCGTCGCTCGGAAACACGGCGAATATCGTCCCTTTCTGCACCGAGATGTCTTTGCCGTGATGAAAATAGTCGAATGCGCCGACGGCGGCACCCACGCCGACGACTGGAATCGCGCCCAGATACGCGGGCAGACTATCGGACGAGCCAGACGCCTGAAGAGCCGACGAGCTGTGATCGAGCACGACGCCCATCTTCTCGCCGCTCGGCGTCTTGAAATACAGCGGTTCGAGGACGAGCGAACCCGCGCGTCCGCCCTTCGCGGCCGGCGAGGCCACGGTGACGATTCCCCAGCCCGTCGTGTGTTCGGCGAGCACGACGTGGCCGTTAAGATCCACCGAATTGATCGTTTGGAATCGGAAGAAATCACCTGGATGCGCCGTCTTGGAACTGACGGCGTCGATCGTCTGGACTGCGATGACGGTACATTGGGGAAGGCCGCTTGCATCGGCGGACAGCACGGCACATGATACGCAGATAAGAGCTGCGGCACAAGCAACAGCCCACACCGCGATTTGCAAACGCATCGAACGAGAATGCGCCGCGAATGCGCGACACCCCTGGCGTGCCGCCGCTTCGCAACGTGGATTGGAAATGTGCCCACAAGACAAAACACGAATCATGCCGCATGAATCCGCAGGCGCAATTTCCAGCAGAGGCGTCGCACGACGGATCGTTCGTGCGCCAGCAAGATGTCTTCCGCGACTGGATCTCAAGCGATGGGCGCACCGATTATCCAGCAGTAGCAGGCCGCTATCACCTGTACGTCTCGTATGCATGTCCATGGGCGCACCGGACGATCATCGTGCGGACCCTCTTAGGCCTCGAGGATGCGATCGGCATGTCCGTCGTCGACCCGATCCGCGACGATCGCGGTTGGGCCTTTCGAGATGGCCCGGGTCACGGCCGAGACCCGATCAATGGATTTTCGTTTCTGAGCGAAGCGTATTTCGCCACGGATCCGGCATATGCGGCGCGCGTCACCGTACCGGTCTTGTGGGATACCGTGACCAAGCGCATCGTGAACAACTCCGATGACGACATCATGCGCATGTTCGAGACGGAATTCATCGGTCTCGCGCGCCGCAAGCTCGACCTCTGCCCGTTGGATCTGCGTGGGGCGATCGACGAACTCAACCATCTGATCTTCGAGACGGTGAACGACGGCGTCTATCGCGCCGGCTTCGCGACGAGGCAGGCCGCGTACGAGCGCGCCGCTCGGACGCTTTTCGTGAATCTCGATGCGCTCGACGAACGACTTGCCGGCCAACGCTATCTCTTCGGCAAGTCGCCGCTCGAGACCGATTGGCGCCTCTTCGTCACGCTGATCCGCTTCGATGCCGTTTACGTCGGACATTTCAAGTGCAACTTGCGCCGCATCGTGGACTACCCGAACCTGTCGGGCTATTTACGCGACCTCTACCAGATCGAAGGCGTTGCGAAAACCGTGAACTTCGATCACATAAAGCGGCACTACTATATCACGCACGACGACATCAACCCGACCGGCATCGTGCCGATAGGCCCGCTGCTCGATCTCGACGCGCCACATGGCCGTGAGCGGCTTTGAGGTCTAGGGTGAGCCCTGATCGAGCGTGTTTGAGTCCTGTTGCGCCTGCAGCTGATCGTTGGCCCCGCTGCTCCCTTGATCGACGCCCGTCGTGTTGCCATGCGTCGAATTGGCGCTGCTGCTTTGCGCGTCGATCTCCGTCTGAGCTTGGATCGCAAGCGCGCAGTCGCCGGCGCCTTGCTTGTCCGGGTGCTCGCCGCAGAACGAGATCATCGCAGTGCGATCGCCCGTGTGTGCGACCCAGTACTCCACCGTCGTCCTATCGTTCGGATCGTGCGAGACGGGTGGCTGGAAATAGGACTTGGCGGAGTATGCGATGATCGCGACCACCGCGAGTATACCGATGAAACTGAAACCCTTCATGTCTTCGATATCGGCACGCCGCCGTTGGCTGTCGCACCGAAGTGACGGCCGTCACCAGCCTGAAAGGGCCGATTTATATCGGCCCACGTTACGTTAGCTGGGCCGACTGAAGGGGCCGATTTCATATCGGCCCGCGTTACGTTAGCCGGGCCGACTGAAGGGGCCGATTTCATATCGGCCCGCATTACGTTAGCCGGGCCGACATAAAGTCGGCCCCTTCAACGGTCGGCCCCTTCAACGGTCGGCCCCTTCAACGGTCGGCCCCTTCATATACGGCGTGGGGCGGACGTCACGCCGGGCGCCGGGTCGCGGTCGAGGATCGCGTCGACGAGCGCGCGATGCGGCGACAGCGAGCAGACCGGATCGGTCAACGCCGCGTCGCCGGTGAAGAGCATTGCCTGACATCGGCAGCCGCCGAAATCGATTTCTCGCCGGGGACAGGAGCGGCACGGGTCCGACATCCATTCTGTGCCGCGATACGCTTGAAACGAGGCGGAATCGAACCAGATCGATTCCAGCGACCGATCCTTCACGTTTTCGAAATGCAACGAACGGATAGCGGCTGCGGCAGGGCACGGCAGCACGCGACCGTTCGGCACGATCGTCAGGAACTGCGTGCCCCAACCGTTCATGCACGGCTTCGGATATTGGTCGTAGTAGTCCGCACGCACATAGGTGATGTCCACCGTGCCGCGCAGCCGCACTTGCGCGGCGGCGACTGCAGCGTCCGCACGCTCGATCTGCGCGCGGGTGGGGATGACGGTAGCGCGATTGAGATGCGCCCAGCCATACATCTGCGCATTGGCGAGTTCGAGTCGCGGCGCGCCAACCGATTCGGCGAGCGCGATCATGTCCTCGACCGCGTCGATGTTCGCGCGATGCAGCACGCAGTTGATCGTGAGCGCGAACTTTCCGCGGGAGACGATCCGACGAAGCGCATCGTACTTCCGCGCATGGACGACTGCGCCGGCGATCGCATCGCCCATGGCCGAATCTGCCGCCTGCAAACTGATCTGGACGTGATCGAGACCAGCGCCGGCGAGGCGATCAAGAAGAGGGTCGCTCAAGAACGTGCCCTGTGTGATGAGGTTCGTATAGAGATCGTTGTCGCGGGCAGTCGCGATCATAGCGACTAGATCGTCGGGGCGAAGCGTCGGTTCGCCCCCGGAGAAATGGATCTGCAAGACGCCGAGCTGCGCCGCTTCGCCGATGACGCGAAGCCATTCGTCTAGCGCCAACTCGTCGCGATACGCGCCGAGGTCGAGCGGATTGTAGCAGTATGCGCACTGCAGATTGCAGCGATACGTCAGTTCGGCTAAGAGCGAGAGCGGTCGCGGGACCGGTCGCACGGCTTGGGCGGTCACTGTTCGACCACGATCCACCCATGGTCAGAGAAACGGTCGAGAAGTTCAGAGACGTCCTCGGCCGTGTCGGCGCCATGAGTATCAAAGTGATCCGCCATGAGCGCTGTTATGCCTGCTACGCTGCGCGAGCCGTCGATCGCTGAAATGATCGCGACCGCGGTGGCCGACAGCTTCACCACGCCTTCGGGAACCAAGAGCACGTTGTCGGCGCCCACGGCGCGCAACCTGACGCCGGGCCGCAAACGCGGCACGCATTCCGGTTGCACGTCAGCCCTCGCTTACGGACGCGGCGGCGTCCGCTGCGCCTCGCTCCGTCGCATCGAGCAGTGCCCACAAGACATCGCACTTGAAGCGCAGCGCGTCCACGCACGCGTCTTGTAACTGCGCAGTGTCGGCCGCCTGCAAAACCCAGTCGAGCGTGTAGGCGGCGTCGCGCGGGGCTATGTTCAAACGCTGGCGGAAGTACTCGAGACCGCGGGGATCGATCCAAGGATACCGTTCGCAGAGCGCCGTGATCCGCCGTGCCATGAGATCCGGAGCAAAAAGTTCGGTCAGCGAGGACGCCACCCCCGGCAACCACGGGCTCGAGCGCGCGAAATTGACGTACGCATCCACGGCAAAGCGCGCGCCGGGATTCACGAATCGTTCCGACTGCACCTCGGCTGCATCGAGTCCGGCTGCGCGGGCGAGCGCGAGCCACATCTCGATGCCTCCGCCGCCTTCCTCAACAGTGCCGTCGTGGTCCACGATGCGGCGGACCCACACTCTGCGCTTGTCGCGGTCAGGCAGATTCGCAAGGATAGCGGCGTCTTTGATGGGGATGCTCTTCTGGTAATAGTAGCGATTGTAGATCCAATGATGGATCTGCGTCTTCGTCAGCCGGCCTTCGTTCATGGCGACCTGAAACGGATGGCGATCGTGATATCGTTCGGCACCGACCGCGCGCAGGGAGTCGGCGAACGCCGCCTTATCTGCCGCCAAGAGTGATCTCCATGCCGTCGTCCGGCAGCGCAAAGCCGGCGTCGCGCAAGACGCGCGCTTCCGCCGAACGCGGATCGAGCACCGGGTTGGAGTTGTTGATGTGCGTGCAGTAACGGTGCGGGCGGGCGGCCCCGTTCGCCGACGCAAATGCTTTCAACCAACCGTGCTCGCCACCGATCGGCGCGTGCCCCATCGCCTGAGCGGTCCGCTCGCCGAGGCGAAGTGCCGGAAGCTCGTCATCGCTCCAGAACGATCCGTCTAGGAACGCCGCATCGCACTGCTGCGCCGTCGCGACTAGCGCGTCCGTGAGCCGAAGGATCACCGGTGCGTACAGCACGCGGACTCCGGATATGGGTTCTTCGATGACGAACGCTGTTGCAGCGCCACTCGACTCCGCGCCGCCGGCGAATGACGGCATCAAGCCCGGGGCATCGATTGCCGTGATGCGCAAGTCCGGATCGACATCAGGCACGTGCGCGTCGTCTTCCGAAGCATTGAAGACGGACCACTGGCGAGAGCCTCGTGCAAACGGAGCGAACATGGGATTTGCGCCGGCGAGCGCGTCGCGCACCGGTCCACTCGAGAAGACCCTCAGCACCGGGCTTTGGCGGAATTCCAGCAAACCGCCGGCGTGGTCGATATTAGCGTCCGTGAGCAGAACCGCGGTCACCGGCGATTCGCGATTGAGCGTCACTGGTTTTTGCGGTAGGAGCTCCAGCTGGCGGCGCACGTCCGTTGTCGCGTTCACCAAAAGCCAACGATCGCCGTCTGAAGAGACGGCGATCGATGCTTGCATGCGCGCGGCTATCTCGCCCGCGCGCGCTGATCGGCAGTTATTGCAGCGGCAATTCCACTGCGGGAGACCTCCGCCCGCGGCCGTGCCGAGGACGCGAACGATCACCGGCTAGAGCGCGGTGGATGATCCGAGGTAGGCCGTTACTTCCGCGCCGAGCGGCAAGTATTCGAATTCGGGTTTTTCCCACGGGCGCTTCATGCGGGGACACTCCTTTGTCGAGCCGTGCGACGGTCACTTACGATAGCAGGGCCGCTTGTTCCCGCGTCTCCGGCTCCATTCAAACACGCGTTCGCCGATACCATAGTAGATGAAGCATTTCATACGACGTCGCTCCGCGGCCGCAGCGCTCTGCGCCGCCATCGCCCTCGTCGGAGCGGGTGCCGCGACGAATCAGCCGGCGGATCACCTCGAGATCTTCCCTGCTGGGGCGAGCGGTTCGCATGCACCACTCCGAAGCTTGGATTTCTCCGTGGCCGTTCGCGACGTCGCCGTGAACGACCGCGGCGAGATATTCGTCACCGATCCCGCCACGGATCGCGTGCTCGAGTTCGCGCCGGACGCATCCGGATCGGCGAAACCCGTGAGTTCGATCAGCGGCGCTTCAACGTCTATCGTGTCTCCGTCCGCGATCGCCACAGACGCGCGCGGCGACCTCTTCGTCGCAAACGAGGGAAGCCAAGGCGCGGGCGCTAGCATCACGATCTATGCTTCCGGTGCGCGCGGCAATGTCTCACCTGCGCGCACGATCGCCGGCGGCTTAACGGCGCTGACCGATCCCGTCGGCATCTCTGTCGATGCGCACGGCGCGATCTACGTGATCGACGCCGCCGCGCGTGACGTTCTCGTGTTCGCGCCCGGTGCCTCGGGTGATCAAGCGCCGGTGCGACGACTTTCGATAAGCGGCTTCATGGCGCGTGAGATCGCGATCGGCCCTGACGATATTTTATACGTCTTCGCTTCGGACGGTCCTCACGGTGCGGAAGAGATCGCGTCGTTTCTGCACGGAAGCAAACCGCAGGCGCATGCGCCGATCACTGGCCGCGGCGTGTACGGCGCGGATTGGATCAGCGTGGATCGCACCGGCTTCCTGTACGTGATAAGTCCAGGTCGCATCTACACCTTTGCGCCGAAGGCGTCCGGCGCTGCGGAGCCGGCAGGCACACTGGAGGTCGACTACTTTCTCTCAAATTGTTGCGCCCGCATGACTGCGGGCGCGGATGGGAAGCTCTACGTCTATCTGACGGCTTTTCACTGGGCCAGTTGATGATGTAGGGCGGACCATAAGGTCGCCCTACACAGCAGGCCGCCCAACATTACATGTTCAGCATTTTCTTGAGCGCCGGTAGTCCGCCGCAGTACGCCATGTGCGTGGCATGCGAGACGTAGAACGCGTGGATGTCGTAGTGCGGGAAAGCCATTCCAGGGTGGCCGTGCGGCAAGAAATCGATGTCGACATGGTTGATCGCATATCCAGGCAACGGCTTTAACACTTCATCCCAGCTCTTGCCCGCCGCGAAATCCTTCGGGGTCAGCATGATCTCGGTGAACACCGGCTTGCCGTCGAAAATACCGTATATCGGCCCACCGTTTCCGATCGTCGCGGGGTTCGCCCAATGCGAGCCCATCGTGGGGATGCACGGCGACATCTGGATGTTGCCGGCGGGGATGAAGGCCGGCCGCGGAGGTTGCGGCATCGGGGCCATTGTCGTCGCGGCATACGCGGTCGCAGCGGCAGCGATCAGCGCGCACGCGACCGCGAGGCCTGAAAGTTGGAGAGATCGCATAGCATAAGCTCCTCTTGGAACGCAAATTCAAACGCGCGAAGGGCGTGCACATAGCGCGCCATTTCAAACGCCGATGACCGCCGCTTCTTCAAGTAGTCGCCTCATTCCGCCCGCTTGGCGCGAGCCGTGCCCTAGCCGCACAGCAAAGGCGAATCCGCGGCGCAGCCGAATCGGCTTTGCGTTGACAGCCGGAGGAATTCGCATTTGGCTTCATCGCGCACGGCCGGCCTCTCGGACTTTCGCCTCGAACTCACGTGGCGGGGCATCATCCTCGGCGCCGCGATCACGCTTGTGTTCACGGCGGCGAACGTCTATCTTGGACTAAAAGTCGGACTGACGTTCGCATCGTCGATACCCGCGGCCGTCATCTCGATGGCCGTGCTTCGCGCGTTCAAGAACGCGACGATCTTCGAGAACAACATCGTACAGACAGTCGCCTCGGCGGCAGGCACGCTTTCCTCAATCATCTTCGTGCTGCCAGGCCTTGTCATGGTGGGTTGGTGGACCGACTTCCCATACTGGGAATCGTTTGCCGTGTGCGCGATCGGCGGCGTTCTCGGCGTGATGTATAGCGTGCCGCTGCGCCGCGCACTCGTCACAAATTCGGATCTGCCGTATCCGGAAGGCGTCGCCGCCGCCGAGGTATTGAAGGTCGGCGTCGGATCGCGCGGTGCCACGGCCGAAGCCACGGATGAGAATAAGAAGGGCCTCGTGGCGCTCGCGATGAGCTCCGTCGTGTCGGCTGCGTACGCGGCAGTCGTCGCGATGCGCGCATTCGCAGACACGATCGCCGGCTATTTCCGCATTGGCGGCGGCGCGACCGGATTCGGCATGTCGATGTCCCTCGCGCTCTTAGGCGCCGGCCATCTCATCGGCTTGTCGGTCGGCCTTGCGATTCTCACCGGCCTCGTGCTCGCGTGGGGCGTGCTCACTCCGGTTCTTACGGCGCTCCATCCGGTTGCAGGCGCGGCCGCGGACGTCGCGCTCGACGTCTGGCGGCATCAAGTCCGTTTCATCGGCGTGGGCACGATAGGAATTTCAGCGATCTGGGCGATCATCCAACTCGCCAAACCGGTCTACACGGGCATCGTGTCGTCGATCGTCTCGTCGCGGAAACGGGCCGCCGGCGGCACCGAAGCCGATGCGCTGCCGCGAACGGAGCGCGACTTGCCGATCGGAACCGTCACGCTGATCAGCGTCGCGTGCTTCATTCCGCTCGCGATCTTGCTCGTGATCTTCCTGCAAGGGAGCGCTGTCGCTTCGTTGACCGTGCCGCTCGTCATCGCCGGGATGCTCTACGTGATCGTCGCCGGATTCTTCGTGGCGGCGGCATGCGGTTACATGGCGGGCCTCATCGGCTCGTCGAACAGTCCTGTTTCGGGTCTGGGGATATTGAGCATCATCGGCGCCGCATTGCTGTTGCTTGTCGTCGCCAAGAGCGCCGGCCCCGCAGGCGCGCCGGCACTTGTCGCGTTCGCGCTCTTCGTCACCGCGGTGCTGCTCAACGTCGCGACGATCTCAAACGACAATCTGCAGGATCTCAAGACCGGACAGTTGGTGGATGCGACGCCGTGGCGCCAACAGGTCTCGCTCATCGCGGGCGTGTTCTTCGGCGCAAGCGTCATCCCGCCGATCCTTCACCTTCTCGGCAAAGCATACGGCTTCGGCACCGGACCGCACGCGTTGCCGGCTCCGCAAGCGACGCTCATCTCGACCTTGGCAAAGGGCGTGATCGAGGGGCAGATCCGCTGGGATCTGATAGGCATCGGCGTGCTGATCGGCATCGCGGTGATCATCGCCGACCTCTTGCTGAAACGGACGAAGGGGCGCCAACTCCCGCCGCTCGCCGTCGGGCTTGGGATATACCTGCCCGCCACGACGACCTCGGCCGCCGTTCTCGGCGCGGTCGTGGGTTGGGCCTACAATCGCTGGGTCGCAAAGGGCCCGAACGCGGATATCGCCCGGCGCATGGGCGTGCTGATCGCATCAGGACTCATCGTCGGCGAAAGTCTGTTCGGCGTGCTTCTCGCCGGCATCATCGTCGCGACTGGCAACGCCACGCCGTTCGCGATCTTCGGCGATTCATTCCAAAACGTCGCCACGATCATCGGCGCGATCGCGTTCGCCGCCGCAGTCGTAGTGCTTTACCGCTGGAGTGCCGGTATGGCGCGCCGGATGCCGTCGTCGCCGTAGAAAATATTCCGGCCGCAGAGATTATTTCGCTTGAGTCGCGAGGCGCGCGAGCACATCTTCGCGACTGAGTCCGACGATCGCGAACGTCTTGCGGCGCGCGGTCTGCCCGCGCACGAGCGTGACCGACGACGGCGGCCGCGCGAGCGCGGCCGCAAGCGCCTTGCGAACGGCCTCGTTCGCTCGACCACCCTGCGCGGGAGCCGAAACGCGGACTTCCACAGTTGCCGCGTCCGTGACCGAAATGCCCGGCCTGCGGGAACCAGGATGTACGAGTACATTCAGCTTCGTCATCGCGCGGCGGGTTCTTCACGGCGACGGTCGAGCCCGCTATGCGGAAGGAGCCGGATAAGAGACTGCAAACACCGCTTGGCATAACCGTGTAGGAGAACGACGACGATGAGCGGCGTAAGGGTGTTGGTCGGGACGCGCAAGGGCGCTTTTGTCATGACGTCAGATGCCAAGCGCAAGCGCTGGGATATAGCAGGCCCGCACTTCGCCGGGTGGGAGATCTACCATGTCAAAGGATCACCGGCCGACCCGAATCGCTTGTATGCGTCGCAGACGAGCGGCTGGTTCGGACAAGTGATTCAGCGTTCGAATGACGGCGGCAAGACCTGGGAGCAAGTCGGCAGCAAATTCGAATACGAGGGCGTGCCGGGAACGCACCAATGGTACGACGGCACACCGCATCCGTGGGAATTCAAACGCGTCTGGCACCTCGAACCCTCTCTTGACGACCCCGACACCGTCTATGCCGGCGTTGAAGACGCCGCGCTGTTCAAATCGACGGACGCCGGTCAGACGTGGAAAGAGCTCGCCGGATTGCGCGAACACGACACCGGTAAACATTGGCAACCCGGCGCAGGCGGCATGTGCTTGCACACGATCATCATCGACCCGCGAAATCCAAAGCGCATGTTCGTCGCGATCTCCGCGGCGGGCGCGTTTCGAACCGAAGACGCCGGCGCGACATGGCTGCCGGTGAACCGTGGCCTGCGATCCGCACAGATCCCGGATCAGGACGCCGAAGTCGGACACTGCGTCCACCGCATCGCGATGCACCGCTCGAACCCCGACGTGCTGTTCATGCAGAAGCATTGGGATGTCATGCGCAGCGACAACGGTGGCGACTCGTGGCAAGAGGTCAGCGGCAACTTGCCGACCGACTTCGGATTCCCGATCGACGTGCACGCGCACGAGCCGAACACGATCTTCGTCGTACCGATCAAGAGCGACTCAGAGCACTACCCGCTCGAAGGCAAGCTGCGCGTCTATCGCAGCCGCACCGGCGGAAACGAGTGGGAAGCGCTCACGAATGGTTTGCCGCAGGAGAACTGCTACGTCAACGTCTTGCGCGACGCCATGTCGGTGGACTCGCTCGATTCGTGCGGCGTATATTTCGGCACGACAGGCGGGCAGGTGTATGCGTCCCCCGACGCCGGCGACACCTGGGAGCCGATCGTCCGCGATCTCCCCGCGGTGCTGTCGGTGGAAGTCCAGACATTGTCATGATCCGGCTCGTGCTTCCAACCCATCTGAAGACGCTCGCAAACGTATCCGGCGAAGTGAGGTTGGACGTTTCGGGGACAGTCACTCAAGCGGCGGTGCTCGACGCGCTCGAAGCAGCGTACCCGATGCTGCAGGGCACGATCCGCGATCACGTCACGTTAAAGCGTCGCGCGTTCGTCAGATTCTATGCCTGCGAACAAGACCTGTCGCACGAACCGCCTGATACGCCGCTTCCCGATGACGTCGTGAAGGGCAAAGAACCGTTTCTCGTCGTGGGGGCGATGGCCGGCGGCTAAGCGTTTCCGCCGTGCTGCCTGATCCAGATCCGCACATTTTCCATCCGCGGATCGACATCGAGCTCCGAGAGATTCGCGTCGTGCTGTGACGTCGCGACAGTCAGCCACTTCAGCGCCTGCTCTTGCTGGCCGAGCCCTTCCTTTACGACGGCGATATCGTATGCCGGCGCCGGCTTCATGTTCGCGAAGCGCGCGAGCCAGCGAAGCGCTGATCCGGTGTCGCGCGCGTTTGCGTAGACGTGCGCGAGCGCGCTCATAGCGTCGGGGTCTCCCGGCGTGATGGTGAGAGCGTGCTCAATTTCGCGTTCGGCGCGTTGGTTCTGACCCAGCTGTTCATCGGCCAGCCCCGCGCCGTAGTAGACGTTCTCGGAGTTCGGATCTATGGTGATCGAGAGGTGCCACTGGTCGGCTGCTTCGGCATAGCGGCGGCTATAATAGAGCTGGCTGCCCAGCGCTTCGTTGATCACGGGCGAGAGCGGATCGAGGTTCCGAGCCTCCACCATCTGCGCGATCGCGTCTTGCATCTTGCCGTGGTTGAAAAGGTACCACGAATACCACTCGCGAGCCGTCGCGTACCTGCCGTCCAAGTCGATCGATCGCTGGAATTCCGCCGCGACTTCTGCGCGGTACGTCTTGCCGAGGAATTCGTCGGCAAACGCGAGCGACGCATGCGCCTCAGCCGAGTTAGGATCAAATCTTATCGCGCGCAGTGCCGCCGATCGCGACATCTCCAAGTTTTGAAAGTGTTGCGCGCCGTACGGCCCGTAATAGGCCAACGCCGAATAGCTGTCCGCGACGCCGGATTCTGCCGGCGCATACGTGGGAGTGATCGCCAGCGCTTCCTGGAAATAGTGCAGGCCGAGTTTGATGTTCGGGATCGTGCGCTCGCTCCAGTAGTGGCGGCCGAGGATGTAGTCACGCAGCGCCTGCGGATTCGGTGCGGCGATCGCATGCGACGGCGGGAAGAGCCGGCTTCCGAACACGGCAAGGAGTACCGCGGCCGCGACGAGCGGCAAGGAAAGTCCAAGGATTCGCGCGCGTGTATTGTTCGCGATGACTGGCGCGTGCGTCGCGCCGTTCGACGGGTGACCGATGTGCACGGGCGGCGTGAATCGATAGCCTCGGCTGGGAACGGTCTCGATGAGTCGCCCGTCCGCATCGCTGAGCGCCTTGCGCAGGACGTAGACGGTCTGCGTGAGATTCGCCGGCTCCACAAAGCCGCTTGGCCAGACGGACGATAGAATCTCGTCCTTCGAAACGAGCGAGCCTGCGCGTTCGACTAGGAGAAGAAGGGTCGCGTAACTTTTTGCCGTCAGGTGGATCTCGCGACCATCGCACGAGAGCGATTCGCTTCTCGAATCGAGACGGAACGGGCCGAACTCGTATACCTGACTCAAGGCTGCCACCCCGGGATACTGGAGGTCCGATATTGTTTGACGCGAGCGGTTCCCGCCCTGCGGACCTTCAGGCTGTACTCCTCGTCGTGCGGTCGTCATATTTGATAGCCGTTTGATGCAAGTCTGACACCCTTTTGACGCCGCTGGCGCCGCAGATGTGATAACCATTAGGCGAGATGATTCAACTAGACCGGCCGGTCAACACCGTTCGCAAACTGCTGCGGCAGTTGCGTAGGCCGCATCTGCTCGCCAGGGACCCGCTTGCGCTGCGCCTTCGGGAAACCCTGAAATCGGGAACCTGCCGTGAAGCGATTGAGCAGCTGGTCGATCGTACCTTTGCCGGCGACCCCGCTGGCGAGCGCATGCGCGATATCCTCGTGCGCTGCGATCTTCAAGGCCAGAAGGCGACCGCGGCAGCAGGCGGCATGCATCTCTCGCTGCGCCAGTTCTTCCGTTGTCGAGCCGATGCGTTGGAATCACTCGCCGCCGCTATCGAACAACTTGGTGCGCACGCGCCTGATATCCAACAACCCGAACCGGCGCTGTTTTGCGCGCATTGCAGTCAGCCGATCAGTTCTCCGACGCAGGCGCCTCGAAGCGCGTCAATTCAGCGAGAGAATCCATGGCCGCACCTAGTTCCGATCCGGCGATGACCCGCATGGCGCGCTCGAGAAACGGCGACCGGCTCACGCGACCGGCGAAGCGCTTAGAGATCCAGACGGCTATGGGAATGACCGCGAGCCCGAACGCAAAGTTGGCGAGCAGATACGGTACGCCGAACACTGCGTAGACGTCCACGCCGAACAGCCCCTGAAACGATACGATGAGAAGTGGAACCCACACGAGCGGGCAGAACACGAGCGTCCACTTCATAGTCTCGATCCGCTGGATGCGCAGCAGCTCTACCTTGTGTTGGATCGTCACGATCGGCGCACCGTAGTCGATATCTTTGATCGCCGTCATCTGACCGATCAGGGCGGCGTTCACGGCGATCAGACACGCGTCCAGAACGATCGCCGGTATCACGAATCGAACCTGCGCGAGATTTGACGAGATGAACCAGCCAAGCAACACGATACCGCCGATATTGAGGATGACTTCCAACAATATCGAGCGATACAATCGCCCGAGCGCAGTATCGGCTTTTACGAGTTTCGCCTTCTGGAGGGCCTGTGAATTCAGCCGGATAATCGCATCGAGCTTGTCGTTCTGGCCTTCCCAGATCGCTTTCAGTTCCTCGAGTTCCATTTTTTCATTGCTCCTTAGTCTTTGGTCTGAGATTCTTCGAATTCGCGGCGGAATCGCTGCTTGATGCGGCTGAGTTTCGTGGCGACGTTGGTCACCGTTATGCCAAGGATCTCCGCGATCGTCTCGTATTGGTTTCCGTCGAGATACAGGATCATGAGCGCCCTGTTCAATCCGTCAAGCTGTTCGATGTAGCGCTCGAGCTGTCGTAGATTTTCTTCCGCTCGCCCGCCGCTTGGTTCTTCGGCTGCGATCTCGAGCACGTAGTCCTCGACGGGCACCGTGCTCTTCACGCGTCGCGACTCGCTGCGATAAAACGAGATCGCCACGTTCAGCGCCACCCGGTACATCCACGTCGAGAAGCGTTTCCTGTCGTCGAATCGATCGAAGGCTTTCCAGAGCTGCACGACGATGTCTTGAGCCAGGTCCTGACGGTCCGACGGATTGTTGCAGTAGCCATTGACCACGCGGTAAAGGATCTTCTTGTGATCCTCGAGCAGGCGGACAAACTCGGCGTCATTGGTGGACATCGCGGCTACAGCTTTGGTCCCCAGCCCGCAAACAGCGGAATAGTGGCATTGGGCAGTTGGATGAACGAGTGGCGCGGTTCGTCCGCGTCACCGGTCGGGAATGTCCGTACGGTAGAATTCATGGCGTTGTGCTCTCCCTTCGATCTATGATTCGCACGACGAGTCTAAAAATCACAGCTTCGCGCGGAATATTTCCTGGTGTCCGGCGTGCGGTCGTGAGAGGGGCCCGCTGCGACGGGGGAAAAAGCGGCGTTTGCGAGTTTGCTTGCCTTGAGTCCGGCCGCTCAATCGTGAGGTGACAAATGCAGCGCTTCGTAGCGATCATCGTCATCGCAGCCGCCGCGTCCGCGCTCGGCGCCTGCACGTCGACGGCGCCGCAGGAGGGCGCTCCCACCGCCGCACCCACGTCCGCAATGTCTGAGGCGCAGTGGCCGATGTACAATGGTACGTACGCCGCGACCAGATACTCTTCGTTGAATGACATCAATAATGCGAACGTCGGCGCGCTAAAGCGGGCCTGCACGTTGAAACTCAACGAGGGCGGTGCGTTTCAGGCCGGACCAGTCATCGTAGCCGGCGTTGCGTACGTGACCACGATGCACGACACGTACGCGATCAACGCGACGAACTGCCGGTTGTTGTGGCGCGCCATATACAAACCGTCTGGCCTTGAGGTGTTCAACACGAATCGCGGCGTCGCGTTCGATGGCGGCAGATTGTTCCGCGACACTGAAGACGCGCATCTCATCGCGCTCGATGCCAAAAGCGGCAGCACGGTGTGGAATGTTCAGGCCGCGGACTCCAGCAAGGGCTATTTCCTGAGCGCGGCGCCGATCGTCTGGAATGGGAAAGTGTACGCTGGCACCGCCGGCGCCGACTGGGGAGCTCGCGGACGCATGATGGCGTTCGACGAGAGCAGCGGAGCCCGCGATTGGAGTTTCGATCTGATCCCAACGGGCACCGAGTATGGTTCGCAGTCGTGGGGCAGAGCTTCATCAACCGTGACGGGCGGAGGGTCGACGTGGACCTCGTATTCGCTTGACCCGCAGACCGGCGAACTATTCGTTCCGGTGGGAAATCCTGCGCCGGATTTCTCGGGAGACTATCGGCCCGGCGCGAACCTTTTCACGGATTCGCTCGTCGTGCTCGACGCGAACACCGGCGCGCTCAAATGGTATTACCAGGCGGTGCCGCATGATACGCACGACTACGACATCGGTGCGGCGCCGGCGCTGATCACGACCAAGGGCGGAAAGAACCTCGTGGTCTTCGGCGGCAAGGACGGTTATCTGTATGCGCTCGACCGCGCATCGCACGGGCTCGTCTATAAAGTGCCGGTCACGACCATCAAGAACGAGGATCGCGCGCCGACGATCAAAGGAGCGCACGTCTGCCCGGGCTGGGTCGGCGGCGTCGAGTGGAACGGACCAGCGTTCGATCCGGCATCGAACGAAATATTCGTGGGTGCAAACGATTGGTGCGGGTCGTACACGCTTGCAGAAGTCCGTTTTGTCGCCGGAAAGTTCTTCACCGGCGGCACGTTCATTCCAGATCCATACCAAGGGGCGCACGGCTGGGTCACGGCGTTCGACGCCGACACCGGAGCCGTCGTTTGGAAGGACAAGACGATCGGGCCAGCGCTTGCGGGCATGACTCCAACGGCCGGCGGCATCGTCTTCACGGGTGATCTGAGCGGGATGTTCTACGCGTTCGATGCGGCGTCTGGACGAGAGCTCTACAAGTACCAGACGAGCGGAGCGATGGCCGGCGGCGTGGTGGCATACGATGAGAACGGGAAGGAGTACGTGATAGCCGATTCCGGAAACGTCTCACGATCGATCTGGGCGGGTTCGAGCGGACAACCGACCATCTATATCTTCAGCCGATGATCAGGTCGACGATCGCGGCGACCATCGCGTCGTTGCTCGTCATCACGTCTGCGCCCGTCGCGGCCTTAGAGCCCGCTCTCACCGCGGCAGAACTTCAGAGCGCCATCCGCGACGGAAAGGCTATCGCGTTCGCGCACAAGGGGTATCCGGTCTCGAACTACACGGTGTTCGAGGTGCCGGACGCGCTGGCCATCGCACCGGGCGGCGGGTCGATCGATGCGGTTGTCGTCGCCACGCCCTTTGAACGCGCGCGCTACGCGAGCTATCTCGCGTATTTCCAACAGTCGTCGCCGGACGCGGCCGAGATCGCTCGCGCTTCGAAATCGGATGAGGTCGACTTTCTGATCTTCGCGCACAGCTCGGCGAATATGGATCGGGGATTTCTCTCTGGTTTTCGAGCCGCCTCGATTGCGAGCGCGCGATCGCTTCACGTTACGCCCATGTCCGACTCAACATTCGGCCCGACGATCGATTTTTACAACGTGACCGGGCGGGGGAGGCAGCCGCGCTTGGTGGGGTTCGATACGTTTCGCTTCGATCTGCGTCCGCTTGTCGCACAAGGTGTCGATGTCTCGCGGCTGCGAGGGACGTTCGAAATCACCGATCCCTATGGCCGAGCATATTCGGTCGCCTTCGACCTTTCGAAGATGCGCTAGATGCGTGCCTTCACGGCGCTGCAACCCGGGCGATCATCGGCTCACAGAGGAGAAAGCGTCGGCGCCGCCTGACCAGTGGCTGAACGAAGCATGCAGTAAGACCACGAGTTTTGCGATGCTGCCCGTCTCAGTCGCCTTCCTTTTAGGAGAGATGACATGAGTCTGAAAAGACGCGATTTTCTGCTTTCCGGCGCCGCGTTGAGCGCGGCTAGTCTGCTGCCGGCTTTTCGCGCTGCCGCGATCGCTGCGGCCGGGCCGCCCGCAACCACGCTCTCGCCGTCTCAGGCGCTTGCACGGCTCGTTGCCGGCAATATGCGTTTTGCGTCCGGTGCTTCGACCCAATTGAGCCACTTGACTCGAATCGACGCACTTTCGTCGGGGCAAGCGCCGTGGGCGGTGATTTTGAGTTGCTCCGACTCGCGCGTGCCGCCGGAGATCATCTTCGATCAGGGACTCGGCGACCTGTTCGTCATCCGTATCGCCGGCAATTACGCTGAGTCGGGTGGAATCGGTTCGATGGAATACGCGATCGCTCACTTCCATTCTCCGATTCTCCTGGTCATGGGCCACTCGAGCTGCGGCGCGGTGCATGCCACGGTCGACAACTTGAAGGACGGGAGCCCGCCGGTGCCGGGAAACATCCAAGACGTCGTCACGGCGATACGGCCAGCCGTGCAAGCGGTGCTGCACGATCCCGGTGACATCTACGCGAACGCCGTCGCGGAAAACGTCCGCGAGAACGTAGCCCGACTCAAGGCGATCGGTCCGGTCATCGGACCCGCAGTCAAGGCGGGCAAACTTGAAATTCTCGGCGGCGTCTACGACCTCAAGACGGGCGACGTCGCGCTCTTGTGAGAGAAATGAGATGAAAACGAATGCCGCCGGCAGCTTTGCCGGCTTCTCGCCCGACGCTCTGAAATTCTTGCGGGACTTGGCGAAGAACAACGACCGCGTTTGGTTCCTGCCTCGCAAGCAGATCTATGAGACCGAACTGCTCGCGCCGCTTCAGTCTTTGGTCGCCGCCGTGACAGATGCGTTGCGCAAAGCGAAGATCCCGATCGGTGCCGACCCGACGCGTTCGACATTTCGCATCTACCGCGACATCCGCTTCTCGCCCGACAAACGGCCCTACAAGACGAACTTGGGCGCTTACTTGCCGTCCGAGGGCACGCGCGACAAACCAGGTGGTCTTTACATCCATATCCAGCCGAAGGAATCGTTCGCCGCGATCGCGTTCTATGAGCTCGATAAGCCTGAGCTGCAGCGCTGGCGGACCGAGATGGCGAAAAACCCGAAGCGCTTTCAATCGATGCTGCAAGCGCTCGAGCGCAACGGTTTGAAACTCTCCGTTGAACATGAGGCGCTGAAACGAATGCCGCGCGGATTCGAGTCCAGCGCCGACAGCCCGATCGCGCGCTATTTCCGGCTCGGATCCTTTACAGTCGGCGAAGAGCTGTCGGACAAAGATGTCACGAGCAAAAAGCTCATCGAGCGTGTCGTCGGTCTTGCGAAAAAGGCGAAACCGCTATTGGATTACGGCCGCAGCGTCGGGAGATTAAGATGACCACGAAGAAGAAGAAGGCATGAATACACGATTTCTTGCGATTGCGGTTGCGGCCGCGTTGGCCTTGACGGGCAGCGCGGCGTCGAGCTCGACGAGCGGCGACTCGGTGTTGCCCAACGGCTGGCTAGTCCGGCCGCCGAGCGGACCAATGCGCGAGACCGGCACGATGCCGCAAGGCGCCTCCGCTTCGCCCGACGGCACGTTGCTCGCCGTGGTCACCTCCGGCGTGAATCCCGCAGAGTTGCTCGTATACGACACCGCGACGCTCGCGCAAAGAGCGGATGTGCCTCTCGCTGGGGCCTTTGGCCGTCCTCTCTGGCTGGATGCGGATCATGTCCTGGTCGCCGGCGATAACGCCGACGCGCTCTTCGATGTCGACGTCGCTTCGAAGTCCGTTCGCGCGATACCGATGGCGCCCAAGTCGCATCCCATCGAGGTAGCGAAGAGCGGCGACGGCATCTTCGCAGTCGCAAGCGACGGCGACGGCTCGGTGCGGATCGGCGCGCGTGACCAACTTGCTCATGCTAGGGCGATCAAGATCGGGCTGCATCCAGGACCGCTTGCTTTTTCATCCGACGGCCGCACGGTCTTCGCGACAGTTCGATCAGGCAGCAGCGTTGTCGCGATCGATCGCTCAACGCTTCATACAAAGAGCATTCCGACCGGGCTGCATCCTTCAGACGTCTTGATCGCCGGTTCGGAACTGTACGTCGCGGCGAGCGACTCGGACGCGGTAGATGTCATCGATGCGCGCACGAGCCGGCTACTCGCCGAAATCTTTGTCGGCGACCAAAACGGCGGCGACCGGTATCTCGGATCGTCACCAAACGCGCTCGCCGCACAAAATGGTCTCGTGTTCGTGAGTCTCGGGGCCGCCAATTCGATTGCGGTCTTGCGCGACCGCCAACTCGTGACGCGCATCGCGGCCGGCTGGTATCCGACGTACGTAGTGCCGATCGGCAAGCGGCTGTATATCATCGACGGAAAGGGCGAGCGGACACGGCCGAACCCGCGCTTCAATCCGAAGAGCACGAGCAACGTCGACTATATCGGCGCGATCCAGCTCGGCTCGATCAGAACGTTCGATCTCGATGGACTTGGAGCGAGCCTCGGCAATCCGCAAGGCGCACAGGGATGGCAAGACGCCGGTCAGGATGCTGTCGTCCGGCCGCACGGTCCGATCAAGCACGTCTTCTTCATACTGAAGGAGAACCGGTCATACGATCAGGTGCTCGGCGATATCGCCGGTGGCAACGGCGATCCAAAGCTCGTGTGGTTCGGCGCGAAGGTCACGCCCAATCAACATCGCCTGACGCAGCAGTTCGGGCTCTTCGACAACACGTACACGAGCGGCGAGGTCAGCGACGCGGGGCACAACTGGTCCGACGCGGCGTTCGCGAATGACTTCGTCGAGCGGTTCTGGCCGCCGACGTACGGCGGCCGGCGCGACGAGGACGACACCTTCACCGGCGGTGGCGCGAGCGCGACAAAGCACGGCTACATGTGGGATGCGGCCGCTGCCGCCCACGTGTCGTTTCGCGACTACGGCGAGTTGGCGACCATCAAAAGTCTTGTCGCAAGTGAACCGATCGCTCCGACGCTGCACGGGCGCTACGATCCGAACTATCGCGGGTGGGATCTCGATTACAGCGACGTGGATCGCGTCAAGGAGTGGAGCCGCGAGTTCGACGCGTTCGAGAAGAACGGCATGCTGCCGCAACTCGAGTACATCTGGCTACCCAACGATCACACTTCTGGAAGCCGGCCGGGCAAACTGACGCCCGTATCCTACGTGGCCCAGAACGACTACGCGGTCGGACTGATCGTGCAGAAGATCTCGCACTCACCGGCGTGGAGCTCGTCGGCGATCTTCATCATCGAGGACGACTCGCAAGACGGTGCCGACCACGTGAGCGACCAACGCACGACGTTCTACCTAGCATCGCCGTTCGCGCGCGGCGGCGTCATCCACGATCACTATTCAACGGTGAGCGTGCTCAGGACGATCGAGATCATCCTCGGGATGCAGCCGCTCTCCACGTACGACGCGATGGCAGTGCCTCTGAACCACGCCTTCTCCGCGACAGCGAACGCCCAGCCGTTTCAGGCGCTCAGGCCCCTGGTGGATATCACAGCGAAGAACACGGCGACCGCCTTCGCCGCGCGCGTCAGCGAAACGTTGGATTTTTCACAGCCAGACGCCACGCCGCCGGGAATCCTTTTCAACATCCTCGCGCACAACCACGGAACCAACTGAAGGCCGATTTGATGAAGGGGCCGTTCTAATGAAGGTGCCGATTTTATATCGGCCCACTCCTCGTGACTAGGGCAAGCGATGCTTGCCCTACTACGGAGAACACGCGAACCGGGTTACGGTATCCACACCACAGCGTGCCACGACGCGGTGGTCGTCGAGTACGCGGAGCCAAGCACGTAACCGGCCGCGTCGATCGCATACGCCTCGGAACTCGTGAACGTATTCGGCAAAAATTGTTGGAGGTCGACCGCGGTCTTCGCGCCCCCTTTCCAGAGCAACGCATGAAGCGCAGCCGTGCCGTTGATGTGTCCGTATCCCACTTGCACATACCCGTGGGCCGCTCGAGCGCACGAATCAATAAACCCCGATGGTTGGAGATCGATCATGCTCGCGGCAGTGCCGTGCCACAGAAGCGCGTGGGTAACGGTCATGCCGACTCGCGTGCCGCAGCCGACCTCGCTCTGGGAGCTCAACCCGGTGGCGTAGGCGGTCGACACGGTGGACGGCGTGAGGTCGACCGCGCTCGAAGCGGTGCCGTGCCAAAGAACGGCATGGTTGGTATTCGTCGTGCTCGAGAAGGCGTAGCCCGCCTGCGCGGTACCGCGCACCACATAGGCTTCGGAGTCCGCAGCGCCGGCCGGATTCAAATCGACCGGCGTATTCAACTGTCCGAGCTTCCAAAGGAGCGCGTGCAGCGGCGATCCGCCGGATCCAGCGATATCCGTGCCGTCGGTGTCGTACGCACTCGAGCCCGGCGAACAGCTACCGCAGCTGCCGGTCGGGTTGAGGTCGGTGAAGACATGCTTCGAACCCTGCCACAACGCCGCGTGGGGAAATCCGAAGTAGCCGCCGTCATTCGTGATGAGGGTTCCGACGATCAGGGAACCGCCCGCGCCATACGCCCAACCTTCGGCATAGAATTGGGGCAAGAGGACGACCGGGCTCGAGCCGGATCCCGACCACGCAAGTGGGTAATAGATCTTGGACGAGCATGCCTTGCCGCACGAGATCGTGTGATCGAAGTACGCGCCGGCCTGCGCACCGCGGCTCTCACCGAAGCCGTACGCATCTTTGCCGTTCGGTCCAGGGCCGAGATCGACAATCGTGTAGGTCGTCGCAGCCGATGCTGCATTGCCGAGAACGGTGCTCGCGATCACCGCCAAGATGAGCGCCGTCAAATTGAACTTGCCCTGCATTATCTCTCCAACCTCAAACGGACGTCGAAGCATCGTTGCGTAAGTCGAGACCGATTCGGATGTACGGTGTCGCGACCTCCAAACGACGCGTCACACTCGGATTGATATCGCAGAAGATTTTCAAACGGGACCTTTGGTCGCCAGGCCATCGGTCCCACCCAATGTTGTCTAGATGAAGAGAATATCAACCTATAGAGAGTTTGTCGTACGCTCGCCAGAATGCCGACCCAACCAATTTCTCCCCTCACTTTGATCTCAGAAGGAAACTTAGATGATCTTAGCTGTCTTGGCGATGGTTGGACTTACGTCGTTCCAACCAACGCCGATCAATGATCTCCAAGCGGCTCTGAACATGTTCGGCATCCCGGGCACCGCGATCAACGGCGGAAATTTCAATTACGGTCCGAGAATAGACATGCGCAGTCCGCTGTCCGGTAGCGTGCTGGTCGACCAAGCTATTCGCGCGGGCCGAGTGCGGATTCCGTTCGTATACGGAAGACAACCGTATCCCCAAGTATTGACGTGCTCGCCCATTCCGTGCATAGTTCCAAACGTTCAAGCATCCGAAGGCGGCAGCCCGGTCAACGAAGATCCCATCACGGAGAACCCCACGCGGCCAAAAGACTTGCTCACGGGCGGCAACGATTACAATTGCGGTTCGTCGCTGCAGGGCTTTTATGCGTCGAGCAACGGCGGTACGACCTGGAATCACACGTGCATGGGCGTTCTCGCCGGCAACGGCGGCGACGGTGATCCAAACGTCGGCTACAATCTCCACGGCACCGCGTTCATCGCCGGTATCGATACACCGGGCGGAAACGTCACCGAGATAGCATTGGAGACATCGGCGAACAACGGGATGACATGGTCGGCGCCCACCGTCGCAGTCACCGGCATCTCGCCGTATACATTCGTAGACAAGCCGTGGATGCAGATCGACGTGACGCCGACAAGTCCGCGAAAAAATACGATCTACATCTCGAGCACTGATTTCGACCAGACGACAAACAACTCGAGCATCGCCGTGGGGCATTCCACCAACAATGGTGCGACGTGGCACAACGTCATGGTCGACGCCCAGGTTTTTCCGATCATCGATCAGTTCAGCGATTTGGCGATCGGTTCGGATGGAACCGTTTACCTGTCGTGGATGCGCTGCTCGGCCACCGGACCGAATGGCAACTGCGGCGCCACGAGAGCCATGATCTTGTTCTCGAAGTCGACGGACGGCGGCAAGACCTGGTCGGCGCCGGTCACGGTCGCGATGCCCAATCTCGCACCGGACCCCTGCGGTGCATTTTACGGATGCCTGCCGAACACGGGCGAGCGCGTGAGCGACGTGCCGGCCATGGACGTCGATCGATCGGGCGGTCCGTTCAACAACCGTCTCTACATGACGTTCTACAGCTGGACAGGCAAGAAGATGCAAGTCGACGTCGCCCATTCCGCTACCGGCGGTGCGACGTGGAGCCATATCGTCCGCGTGGATGCAACCGCCGCGAACGACGAGTTCTTCCCCTGGCTCTCGCTCAGATCGAACGGCACTGTGGGAGTCACGTGGTTGGACCGACGGCTTGACCCGTCCAACCTCAGCTACGATTCGTTCTCCACGACCTCGACCAACGGCGGCTTGAGTTTCGCGGCGAACACTCGCCTATCCACCGCCTCTTCCAATCCGAACAACGATGGATTCGGCGGTTCGTTTATGGGTGACTATACCGGAAACATCTGGGACGGCGATACGTTGCTCACCTCTTGGATGGACACTCGATCGGGCATCTCCCAAGACGAAGTCGGCGGATTGAAGATCTGACGATGAAAGGGCAAGCGATGCTTGCCCTACTACACGGTAACGCCGCGGGAGCGATCTCGCGGCGTTCTTGCGGAGATTTCAGAGCGCCAGCTGCATCACGAACACCTGGTAGTCACGTTCGCCGGCCCGAAACGGCTCTTCCGAAACGGTCTTGAATCCGTAGCGTTCGTAGAACGCGATAGCATGCTCGTTCAGCGAGTTGACGCGCAAGGACATCGACTTGGTGTTCTTCGAGCGGGCAAACGAAAGCGCTTCATCCATCAGACGTTTGCCGAGCCCGAGTCCATGGAAGCGATAGAGCAGGTACAGGCGCTCGAGTTCTGCCACGGAAAACGGCTCGGTTCCGTCACCACCGAGCAGGAGCGCGTACCCGACCGCACACTTCCCTACAGCTGTTTCGACGATCCACGCACATGCACGATCGCTTGCGAGCAATCTTCGAAAGCTTTCCACACTCAAGCCCGTGGTCACATACGAATACAGGTCCGAACCTTCGGCTATTCCGGCGTACGTTTCTAGGATGGTGGCCTGTCCGATCAACGAGACGGCCGATTCGTCACCTGGGCCGCACCGCCGCAACTGAAAGTCCATCGCTTATCCTTCGTCAGAGCTCGAGATTGTTTGGCGAAGTTCGTCCATTCAAACGCGGTGGCTCGAGCATCCTCTCCTAAATATCGCAGAACTTCCGACGGTCGGATTCACGTGCGCGGTATCTGCGCCGCACGTCAAGAGGGACGGTCACTGACGTGTTCGATCGCGATATACGTCACAACATCCCATGCGTTGCGAATGCCGATGAAGATCAGCAGCAAAACGGCGCCGGCGAGCGCAAACGGCGCGACGTGCGGTGCCGCGTTCAATGCGATCGAACCAATGAGTATAGTGCTATAGGCTACGAGCGGAAGGATCGTATAACATATCCAATCTTCGAGATCCGGCGTGTAGTCGGTGAATCGTCTGGCGAGTAACCATACGCGCAGTATGTAGACTACGGCGAAGAGACCGGCGATCGCGAGCAGCCAGGCCGGGTAGGCAAGCGAAGGCCACGGTACGCTGAGGATCGCGGACACGAGCAACGCCGCACCGAAATGCAAAACGATCGGCGTGCTGAACGCGGAGATGCCGTCTCGGTTGCGACGGAGCCGCTCGACTCCGGTTACGAGGGTGATCACGACGAACATCAGTCCCGTAAGGGCGCCGGCCGACGACCCGGTCATCGCGTAGAAATTCGACTACGGCCCGAGGATAGACGAAGCAGTTTCAGCCATCTATTATCTCAGAACTCCAAGCGACGTCGCCGCCTCACGAGCGGCGCGTTCACCGGTTTGCAACGCTCCATTCACCGTGCCGCCTTGGCCGTCATTCGACGTCGCTTCGCCGGCGAAGAACAACGTATCGTCTACCGGCGCGGCAAGCGTTGCGCGTGGGTCATCGGCTCCGACCGTGACGTAGCTGTACGCCCCGCGAGCGAACGGATCGTGGCTCCAGTCGTGCATGGATCCAGCTTCAAACTCCCGGCGGGCCAGTTCGACTTCTCCGAACATCGACCCGAAGCCGTCGAGCGCGCGTTCGATGAGTTCCGTTTGCGTCGTCTCGCGTAGAGCGATCGCCTTCGGGCCGCCGACCCACGCCACGATCAACCCGTTGCGCTGCGGAAACTGCGTCCAATACGTGGGAAACTCTTGCCCCATGCAGCGGAAGAACGCACTGTCTCTGTAGCGCCCTCCACGGAGCACTTCCCAGAAAGCAGTCCTGAACCAGAGCACTACCTTGACTACGTGGCCCATCTCGATGCGTCGTATCGCCTCGCTTTTGCCCGAAGGAAGATCTGGATCGAAAGCGACCGAGCCATCGTCCCCGGAATTCCGCAAAACGCCGGTCGGCAGCGTCACGATTGCGGCTCGCGCACGAAATGTGTTTGTCTCCCCGCTAGCTTGTCTGGTTTCGACCGATACCAACCCGCGGCGCCACGAGATCCGTCGCACCTCTGTCGATAGAGACATCTGCGCGCCCGCCCTGACGCAGTCCTCGTGTAAGCGATTGAACATCGGCCCGTAGCCGCCGTCCGGCCGCGCGCTTGCGAAATCCACGCCGGAGTACACTTCGTCCGCCACCGAACGCACGCTTGCGATGGACGGATCGGCGGCGTCAAATCCTTCGACGAAGACTCGTGCCATCTCCGCCGCCTCGCGCATCGAGCCGTCGTGCGCGAAGCGCCGAAGGAAGTGATCCACTGTTTCGTCCTGGCGAAGTTTGCGAGCCTCTTCGAAGATACTCGCGGTCATCGCCAAGTCGCGCTCGTCGCGGAGCAGATCTCCGTCACCGCTGCAAGACCAGGATTCGTCGCCGGTGTCCACGCTCGAGATGCCGGCTTCGCGGAGCAGAGCCCTCGTCTCCGGCGCCTGGCCGTGGATGAATTCCGCGCCGAGCTCGGCGCTGACGCCCGAATGTTGCGATGAGCGCGATACGACGCGGCCTCCAACACGATCGCGCGCCTCGACCACGATCACCCGAAGCGAGTGGGCGGCGAGACTCCGCGCAGCGGCCAGGCCCGCTGCGCCCGCGCCGATCACGATTGCGTCCGCATCCGAATCTGTTCGAGCCATGCCGCAGAGCCGTTATGCTTTACGAGCGATATTACCTTACGTTCGAACGCATCGCACGTGCGCTCAGTACAGACAGCGTTTCCGAAAGCATGGTGAACGCGGAAGCACGGCAAATGTTTATGACAACGGATGCCACGGGATTAACCGGGCGGTGACACGGAAGGACTCACGTGAATTCTGACAACTTGCGCTCACTACAGGCGCCGATCAAAGATCGGTACCGCGCGGAACCGGAAGCCGCGCTCATCACGCTGACGGCACATGGGCGAGTCGATGATCCAGAGGGGCTCAGCTGCAGCGTTGAGACCGGACGCGCGCTCGTGAAAGCCGGTCTGCATCCGGCGACCGGCGGCGACGGATCGTTCGCTTGTTCTGGCGACATGCTGTTGCAGGCGCTCGTCGCGTGCGCCGGTGTCACTTTGCGATCGGTCGCGACCGCAAAAAATATTCGTCTACGCGGCGGAAGCGTTCAGGCGGAGGGAGACTTGGATTTCCGCGGCACACTGGGCGTTGACCGAGACGCGCCGGTCGGATTCAAGAATATCCGGCTTCGTTTCGACCTCGACACGGATGCTACGCTCGACGAAACTGCGGTATTGCAAAAGCTGACGGAACGATATTGCGTCGTTTATCAGACACTTGCAAGCGGAATCAAACCGGTGGTTGAGTTCCACGTCCAATCTGACGCTCTCTCGGGCGAATAAAAACCCCGCATGCCCTTCGGCATGCGGGGTCGAGACCAGTCACGGTTGACCCTTACGGGGTGTATATCTGAACTCTTGGCGAATGGGTAGACTGGCCAAAAAACGGCGAGCCGCCGATGCAGTACAGTTGGCCATTGACCACTGCAGACGCCGGGCCGATCATCGCGAACGGCATCGGCGCAAGCGCCGTCCAGGTATCTCCGGCGACGTCGTATGCCGCGAGTTTGTCGGACGCGCTACGAAATGGGAAGAAGATCAACCCACCGGCCGTGTATAACGATCCCCCGATCGCTCCCGCGCAACCCCCATACCGGGCCCGTGGATCTTGCCTCTTCACCCGCCACACGTTCGAGGCCGGGTTGTACGTTTCGTTATCGGTGGTGGGACCGTTGCCGATGAAGCCTCCGGCCGCGACGATCTTGGTACCGACCGTTCCGGTGTAAGCAAATGCCTTCGCCACGTTGAGGGGCGCGACGGCCGACCACGAGTCGGTGCTTGGATCGTAGGCCTGAACGCCGCTGAACGGCACGCCGTTGCTGTCGTTGAGACCGCCGACGACGTAGATGATCCCGTTGTCGACCGTGGCGGTCATGCTGTCGACAGCGACGGGAAGCGGCGCCTTTGTCGACCACGTGTTGTTGGTGGGATCGTACGCTTCGACCGTCGTCAGCGGAGTTCCATTGAACAGTTCGCCGCCGATCGCGAAGACAATGCCGTTCACTGAAGCGGCCGCCAATGCCGCGCGCGCTGTCGGCATTCGCTTGGCGCTCGTCCACGTGTTGGTCGTCGTGTCGTACACGTCGTTCTCTCGAAGAACGGTTACGCGGCCTTCGCCGCCGAGAAGATAGATGTTGTCACCCACAGCCGCCGCGGCGCCGGTGAATTGGCGCGTCGGTGCCGGTGCGCCGAGTGTCCAAGTGTTGCTCGTGGCGGTTCTGATATGATTTTGGCTGCCCGACGCGCGCGCTCCAGACAAACCCGGGGTCGTGCCCCGAGGTATGGCCGAGTTGAGCCCGGAGCAGGCGGAGACTAAGATACATGCGGCGACCGCCAGAATCAATGGTGCCGAAGGCCAAGTCGAGAAAGGTCGCGCTATCATTCCTTTACCTCATGTGAAATAATGGACGTTGCTGGACGAATGGGACCGATCGACTCTACACCTCTTACCGCGTAATTTCGATTCATCGGCACGCTTGCACCCGGTCAACGCACTAAATGGAGGCTTTTGCCCCTGGGTCGCGTGTATGAAACGCGCCAAAATGCAGCAAGGCCATCCGAATTTTGAGTATAGCGACAAGTCTGGCGGGCGGCAATATATCACGTTCGTCATACACTGGGAGATCCAAAGTAGACCGCACTCGCCTCCAAATCTTCTCAGTAAATTCAGGCGGCTGCGGCACACTAACTGTAACGATTTCTAGAGGTCAATCCGAACGAGGGTAGCTCGTCGGGGCTAGTTGGCTCCTGCGAATAGGGAACATTCGACGCTTGTGGTCGTTTTCGGAAACACTTCTTCATAACGGAGTGGCTTTGCCCACCGCCGTCGAGCTTTCGATGGCGCCTTTCGTCGGACGCGATAACGAGATCGCGGCGTTACGCCTTGCAACCGACTCGCTCAAGTCGGGAATCGGCGGGACGATTACGCTAGCGGGTGCACGCGGCAGCGGGAAGCATCGGCTGCTCGAAGAGCTCCGATCAGGCAACGCAGAGTTCGATTGGCAGGCGACGTCGATCTTTGCGCTCGACGACGAGGTTCGGAACCTACGAATCGGCCCCGCCGCGCAACGACCTCGCATCGTTGTGCTGAAACACGGAGAACTCGTCTCGCCTCGCAATGCCGAGGTGTTGCACGAAATCATCGGTTGCAGTCGAGCAAGTCAACTGTTGCTCATCGTCCTCATCGAGACCGGACTAGAATCGCGGATGCGGCAGAGGCGCCTTGCCGCGCTCGTCCAGCGCGTCGACCTGCGGTTGGCGCTCGAGCCGCTGGGTTACGATGAGATGTCGGCTATCTTCAGACACGCATGTGGAAAAGATTCCGCGTCGATTCCTCAGGATATCGCTGCCGCATGTGTCGAGCTCGCCGGGGGAAATCCCGGGTACCTTCTTGACATCGTCGCCGCTCTGGGTAGCCCAAATCCATTGTTTCCAACCGCGGCGGAAGAAGTTGCTTCACGATCTCGCAACTTGAGCCGATTTGAGGAGCGAGCGCTTCGCGCCGCCGCCGTAGCCGGGGACTTCACGATGCGGCAGCTGTCCGCGATGCTCGGGGCCACGCAATCCCAAACAGCGGAATCGTTGCAGCTTCTCTGCGACCGAGGCGTCTTGTTGTGTCGCGACGCCGGAGAAGGTAAGTCGGCCTACCGTTTCTCGCACCCGCTCTGGCGTTTGGTCGTCTACGACGACGTGACCAACGACATCCGCTCGTTGTTGCACGACGCCGCCTATCGATATCTTTCAAGGCGCGAGGAGAAGCGTCCAGCCGCGATGGCGGAGCATCTTGGGTACGCCGGCAAAACGAAGCGCTCGGTCAGAGAGGCTTTAGCTGCAACAGCCGTTGCACTCCGAGATCGGAACTACGTCGAAGCAGCGCGTTGGAGCAGATTTGTTCTGCGCTTCTCGCGTGACATCGACTCGTGCCTCGTCGCTAGGGAGCGGCTCGCAGTGTCACTGGAGATGCTCGGAGCAAGCGAATCTGCAGTGCTCGAGTATTCGAGCGGACTACACGACGCGCAGCGGAATAGAATGCCCGGGATGGTCGTCCAGTTCGCGGAACAGCTTGCGGTTACGCAGTTTTACAGAGGTCGCCCCGTCGAAGCACTCGGCTCGTTGGCAGACGCGCTTTCAGAGGGGGAGGGCAGCGCTGTCGCGCCGCCGCGGCTGCTGGCGCTCGCAGCGTATTTCAGCGCAGTGACTGCGTCGAAGCCCGGGCCGTGGCTGTCGCAATTCGAGAGCAGTGACGTCAAGCAGGTCACCGATGTCGATTTACTTCGCGTTTGTGCGAGCAGGGCGTTCGCGTTCCTTCATTGCGGCGACGTCGCGAACGCGACGCGCGAGGCTGATGCCGGCCTCGTTGTCGGCCGCGGCTCAAACGACGTCCTCGCACGGATCAAGGCATACGAACTGGCCGGTGAAGTGGCCGCGACGTTAGGAGACATGTATCGCGCGGTTTCTTACTCTAAAAAGGCATTCGCGATCGTCGCTGACTCGCCGGTGGACGCCTTGTCGGTTTCAAGCGCCCACCAGGTGGATCATTTGCGGCGAGGCGCCGCGGCAAACCTGTCGCAGTACCTAGCACTCAATGGTAACGTTTCGGAAGCTCGGGAACTCTGCACAAAGTTCAGTCAGACATCATATCTTGCCGACGACCTCACTTGGGTCATGCTGCGCGTCAGCGATACGTTTTCTCGCGTCCTTGCCGCTGGGCGGAATCCGGCCGACTTCGAGCCGTCGTCTGCTTCACTAGCCCTGTTGAACACGGCCATTGAGTCGGAACAGAAAACATCAATCTCGTTTGCCGCAAGCGCGCTTGCCCTTAGCTTTTATCGCGCCGGGGAGCGTGAAGCGGCGCGAGATATCGTGCATCGCGGGCTTGAGTCGTTGACCGATTGCACCGATGCATGGCTGCTTCTGACGACTGCGGCTCAGATCGCACGCCCGCCGGATTTTCGACGTGTTCGGCTAGTCGCGTCGACGGGGCCGCTTGCCGATGCTCCGTTTTACCGCGCCGTTCGCTCTTTGACCGAGGCACTGTATGGCAAAAGACAACACCGCGCATCCAGACGCACGTCGCCTGGGGTCGATGAGGCGCGCTGCCTCTTCGATCTACTCGGCAACAAGTACCTCATAGCTCTCTGTGACGCGTGTAGCAACCGGTCGATCGACCGCAGTGACCGGGGCGAGGCATTCGAACTTGTTCGTTTGGAGCAGAATCGACCACGCACTACCAAACCTCTCTTGAACGAGCATCAGAGCCGCATTGTGGAGTTCGTTTCTCTCGGTTGGAGCGATCGGCGTGTGGCCGAGGCGTTGGGAATAGCGGAGGGGACGGTAGGCGTGCATCTGGCGCGCATTTACCGAAAGATCGGCGTGACCTCACGTGGCGAGTTGAGATCGCGTTGGCATGAAGTGAAGAATCAAAGCGCTTTGAAGTAAGCGTCACGCGAGACCCAACAGCGCCAAATAGAGCCTACCCGACCTACGTCGCCGGTTTCAGAATGCGGCTTATGAAATAATTCAGTTGTGACTGGGACGAATCGGAGAATGATAATAGTAACGTGAGATTCGAACGCGATGCGGTCATCCGTATGCGAGATGGCGTGCGCCTTTTCGCAAATGTTTTTCGACCGGACGACGGAGCAGCGCATCCGGTCGTTTTGTCGGTGACGCCGTACGGCAAAGACAACACGCCGGATCGGATCGGCATGTTCTTTATGGGGCTTGCCGGGGTGAACTTCGGAAAACTGAAGTGCTCCCGATGGACTGGCTTTGAATCTCCGGACCCGCTCTTTTGGGTCGATGCCGGATACAATGTCGTCCAAGCCGACGTGCGCGGCATGCACAAGTCCGAAGGGCGCGCGGGGGCGTGGACGCCGGCGGACGCGCAGGATTACGCCGAGCTCATCGAATGGTGCGCGCGCCAGCCGTGGTCGTCGGGGGCAGTTGGCCTATGCGGGGTTTCGTATTTGGCCATGTCGCAGTGGAATGCCGCGGCACTTCGTCCGCCGGCCCTCAAAGCGATCATTCCGTGGGAAGGCGCCACCGACTTGCTGCGCGAGTTAGGGTACCAAGATGGTGTACGTGAGTCCGGCTTCGTGTCGCTCTGGTGGAATAACCGCATGCAACGCGGGCACAACAGGCGTTTTGCGCTGGCGGAAGATTTTATTCGAGAGCGCGACGCCCGGCCGCTGGACGACGAGTAGTGGGCAAGCAAACGCCCCGCGCTTGAGATGATCGACATTCCCGCGCTCGTGTGCGCGAGCTGGTCGGATCATGGCCTTCATACGCGGGGTTCACTGCTCGGCTTCGAACGCATCGGGTCCAATCAGAAGTGGCTGTTCACGCACGGCGGGCGCAAGTGGGAAACATTCTATGGAGAGGAAGCGGGCAGAACGCAGCGGCGCTTTTTCGATCATTTCCTCAAAGGCGAAGCCAACGGCTGGGATATGACGCCACGCGTGCGGCTCGAGGTGCGCCGGTCGATTTCACAATGGACGGTGCGCGGTGAGACCGGATGGCCGCTCTCGGGCGTTAGATATACGCCGTTGTACCTCAACGCCGCATCAGGTACGCTCGAAACGCGACCGTTATCGGAAGTGCATGACGTGCGTTACGCAACGACTGAGCGAGAGTCCCCGGATCGCGCGATTTTTGCGTATCGCTTTTCGAGGGAAACAGAACTCACGGGGTCGATGTCGCTAAAGCTGTGGGTCTCAACGAGCGAAGGGACGGATTTGGACCTCTTTGTGAAGGTCCGCAAATTCGATGGAGCCGGGCAAGAGGTTTTCTTCTTCGGCTACAACGGCTTCGATAGAGACGGCGTCGCGAAGGGTTGGCTGCGCGTCTCGCACCGCGCGCTAGATCCGCTGCGCAGCCGTCCTGGGATGCCTTGGCATTCGCACATAGAAGCCGATCCTATGGGGCCGAATGAAATAGTTCCGGTCGAGATCGAGGTTCTCGCGTCAAGCACGCTCTTCGAAGCCGGATCGACGTTGCGCATCGATGTTCTCGGCCACGATGCTGACAGATATCCGGCGTTCCGGCACAATCCAACTGTGAATCACGGTTGGCATTCGATCTACACCGGCGCGACGTACGACTCGCATCTCTTGATACCCGTCGTAGTGGGCGAATCTATACCTTCTGCGGGTCAGGAGTCCTAAGATGTGACGGACCTTAATATTCAGACCTTCCGACGCGGCTTGACGCAGCCGGACGCCCGCCCTTATACTTGAGCGATCAACCTGCGGTCGGATTCAGCGCAAGGGAGAGGTCGTCTTATGTATTTTCGATTTGGCCCCACGGTCGCCAGCTCCGCGATGGTTGCTGCGGTGCTCGCGCTTTCCGCGTGCTCAGCAGCTCCGTCTTTCTCGCCGGCTTCGCGATCTGCTGCGCAACGCAACTTTGCACAGCAATCGCTTGCGCCGGCTGCAGATGCGTGCTCGACCAACACGTGCATCTACGTCACTGATCGCTACCTCTACGCGATCACGGTCTATGCGCTGACCGCGAAAGGCAACGTCGCGCCCGTGCGAGTCATCCACGGCACGTCGACGCTTCTCAATCAGCCAGTCGGCATCTCGCTCGATGCGACGCGAGCGTTGCACGTCGCGAATTTCGGTTCGAATCTATTGACCGTCTACGCGCCGGGTGCGAACGGCAACCCAGCGCCGACGAAGATGATCTCCGGTGCGAACACACTTTTGAACGGGCCCGTGTTCGTCGCTCTCGATAGCACAGGCAAATCCTACGTCGCGAATTGGTATGGGAATTCGATCTCGATCTTCGGTGCCAGCGCTTCGGGAAACGTCAAGCCTGCGAAGATGATCGTCGGTGCGAAGACCGGGCTGTTCGAGCCGCTTTCGGTCGCCCTTGATGCAAGCAAGAATATCTACGTCACGAACTACGGAAACGGTAGCGTGACGGAGTTCGGCGCAACCGCCAACGGAAATGCGAAGCCCATCCGTACGATCATCGGTTCAAAGACGGGTCTCAACGGCGCAGGCGGGCTTGCCATCGACGCCATGGGGCGGATATGGGTCACGAACTACGGCGCCAACAGCGTGACGGTCTATGCACGCGGCGCGGCAGGTGATGTTGCCCCGATCTTGACCATCGTTGGTACCAAAACGGGGTTGAGCGTTCCCGATGAGATAGCGTTCGACAGCAGCGGCAAGATCTACGTGACGAACCAGAGTGCGAACAGTGTCACGGTCTATGCTGCTCACGCGAGTGGCAACGCCGCGCCGATCCGCACGATCGTCGGCTCCAACACGCTGCTCGGATCGCCGGCGGGAATGGCTTTGCGCTAGGCACGGCTCCCAGACCCCATCCTTTAACCTAGCCGTCTAGGCGAGTATTGACCTTAGAGCCAACTCTAAGGTTTACAATAGGGTTGGAGGAAAAAGTGAAGGACAGCTTGACCGTCGGCGGCGTCGCCTCTGCTGCAGGCGTGACCCCGGATGCTGTGCGGTACTACGAGAGGCTTCGGCTGCTTGCTCCGGCGCCGCGCACATCTTCGGGCTACCGCATTTTTGAAAGTGCCGACGTTGACCGTGTGCGTGCGATTCGCCGGGCGCAATCGCTTGGAATGACACTCGTGGAAATCGCGGCGTTATATCCTCAAGGGCGGCTCGGGCGGACTGAATGTCGACGCGTTCGCTCCCTGCTCTCTGAAAAGATCGCGGACGCGGATACGCGCATCGCCGAGCTGCGAGAGTTTCGGCATGAACTGCGATCGTATATGGCCGCCTGCGACCGCGCGATTTCGGGCCGAGGGGATGTGCCGTGCCCAGTCTTTGCTCCGACGAGGTCCTCGAACGGCGGCCGGCAGATCGGCCGACGGAAACCATGATCGTCGACGTGTTGTATTTCGAAGGATGTCCTCACCACGCGCAAGCGCGTGACCTCGTCGAAGATGTCCTTGCCGAGTGCGGAATCCCGCCTACGATCCGCGACGTCGATGTAAACGACGCAGCCGACGCGCAGAAATTGAAGTTCCTTGGTTCACCCAGCATACGCGTCGACGGCGTCGACGTCGACCCATCGTCGGTGGCGCTCAACAACTACGGCTTGATGTGTCGCGTTTATCGGCATGGGGGCGTCGTGAGCGGGATACCTTCACGCATGATGATTGAGGTCGCCGTGAAGAATGCGATCGCCAAGTCGGGGAATCTCGACGATGTCTCCTGATCCAAATGACGTTGCGGCTTCACGGATGGGTCAAGGTGCGACGGTCGGCGCAGCAGTAGGAACGGCGACGGCCGGCGTGGGTGCCGCCGTCACCGCGACGCTCGCAAGCGTTTGCTGCACGGGTCCCGTCGTCGCGCCGATCGTCGTCGGACTGCTGGGAGCGACCGGCGCCGCCGCTGCAGCGGGTCTTAAACCATACACGCCCTACTTGTTCGTATTTTCGCTATTGATGCTCGCGATGGGATTTCGCAGCGTCTATCGGGCGAAATCGTCGTGCCTCGTCGGCGCGACATCGTCTTCGCCTGGAGTTGCCTTTAGAGTTTCGCAGGCGGTGCTCTGGTTCGCCGCCGCGCTATGGATTGCGTCCTTGGTTTTTACAGTCTACTCGATCACTGCATCATGATGGAGAGAACGCGATGAAGAGAACGGGTTTCGTGCTCAGCGGTCTGGCCGCAATCGTCGCCGGCTGCTCACATTCCGGAGCAACTCGCAGCTTCGAGGTGCTGGACGCATCAGCGGAGCCGCTGCGAACAAAATTCAACGCCGCAAACGGCAAAGTGCGAGTCCTGATGCTCGTCAGCCCTACCTGAGCGATCTGTCTTCACGGAGCAAGTGAAGTCGAGAGGCAGTTGCTTCTCAAGAATCGGGATTCGAAGTTTGAAGCGTTTGTCGTCTGGGTTCCCGAGTTGGGTTCGCGACAGAACAACGTGGCTGACGCGACGGGCTGTTTCCCGATTTACGCGCGTCGCACTATTGGGATCCAAACGAGGTGTTAGGCATCGCCTACGGTCGCTTGTTGCCGACACCCGCAGCGGCTTGGGACGTGTATATGCTTTTCGGACCCAACGCGACTTGGTCGAAGTCGGGAGTGCCGAAGCCGGATTATTGGATGCATCAGTTGGGCGGTGTGACAGCGGCGCCGCGACACGACGGAGGCGTCTTCGCAGGCCAAACACAGAAGTTGCTAGACGAAACTCGGTGAAGTTCCATGAGCAAGATTGATAGCGAGTTGGCGAGCGGAGCTCAAAAAGATTGGGCGAGTCAACCGCTCTCCGGCCTTTTTTGGTGGTGTGCGCCGATCGCGATTGGCCTGTCCACGAGCCCTCTTGGCCTATCGACGCGTGTAGCCGCCTTGGTCTGGGCCGTATCGTTCGTCTGGATGGCGACTGGCTGCGTTCTCAATGCTCGCCGAAGTCATCGCCTCCATTGCTACGTTTCTGGCCCGCTTTTTCTGCTGGGCGCAATAGCTGTCGGACTGCTCGCGGCAGGCTTGACCATTTTCGGCCCGCACGCGCTCAATAACATTGTTGGCATCACGTTCGTTCTGGTACTCTTGTCGTTCATACCGGAGATCATCGGGGATCGCTACGCTCGGACGAAGCCGTAGCGGCTTGATCGTTCCATCGTTGAGCGTCGACGCCGAATACGAGGAGCCACAAGGTCAGCGATCCTTCGCCGGCGAGACCCGTGATCATAAGGATCGGAAACAGACGATCTCCTAACGCCGGCGAAAGAAAAGTCAGCCAACCCAACCCGGTGATGGCCAGAAGCACGCCCAGCCATCGAGGGAGGAACATCGACTTGAAGATGAGGTAGGCGAGCAGAAGGCAATAGAATCCAAAAAACACCAGACTGCTGATGTCGGGCGACGGGAGGTGCAGAAACCTGAGAAAGCTCACCGTGCAGCCGGCGAGGCTGAACAGCGCCGCGAGCAATGAGACCGGCTTGCTCACGGGCTTCAACAAGTCGTAAAGAATCAACGTGACGATCACATAGAAAACGGTCCCGATCAGGTTGGCCGCAACGCTAAGTCTGCCCGTTGCGACGGTCGCAGCATATATACCGGTCACTATGCTCAGTAAATAGAAGACACCAGCCATCCTCGCTTTTAAGAGCGGGGACATTTCGTCATTAGTGATCGTCATTTCGCCTTGCCCCGTTGCCGGCAGAAAAGCGCAAGTGCTTAGAGGAGTACGCGACGGTTCGGCATTTGTTTCAACGTTTCAAGCGTCCCTGCGAACGCAGGCCGTCGAATTCGGCGTTGCGAACGACGCGTCCGTGCGTAACGCATTGGCGTTACCTATTTTCGCACTGGAGGCGCACCCTTTTGTCAGAGGAGGCCCAATGATGCGTTTTATGTCCCTGGCTCTCGTAGCGGGGCTCGTGCTAGTCGGAGCATCACTCGCCGCGCTGCACCATCCCGCGCAAACGGCAAGCGCGAGTCCGATGATGTCGGGCCCGATGACCTCACCCGTTTCTGGCTACACGCTCCACATCGACGCAAGTCAGCACTATGCCGGGCATCCCGACGAGATCATCCACCACTGGTGCAAGACCTACTCGCCGTCGTTCATAGAGTGTCTGCTCTACGACGGCGATGGTCCCAACGGCCACATGGTCGGCGTCGAGACTATCGTGCCGACGTCCGTTTGGAAAACGTATCCGGCGTCGGAACAAGCCAAGTGGCACTACCACCGCGTCGAGATTCCCAAACTGAAGGTTGCCGTGATGCCCGGTTTGACAAAGGCGCAGTCGCAACAAGTCGTGGCGTCGCTGCTGGAAACCTACGGGAAGGTCTGGATTCTTTGGGATCCGATGACGACGGGCGGCAAGCCAACAGGCGATCCGACCATAACCATACTCAAGTAACAGGCCAAATCGTAGGAGGTCAGGCGCGACATTCCGATCGCTGGACCTCCTACACCTTCACCTCTGAGTTGCTGCGCACGATTGTGGAACCGCGCCGTGGGAGGTTTCGATGCCGATCAACAACCAGCAGTGTCCATTTTGTACGCTAGGCGCGCTACAACAACTGGGTCGCTTCAAACTCTCGCGTTATGTCGAGTCGCCCGAAAACCCGGTTCCGCCGCTTGCGGTGATCGTCTATGTCTGCAGCAACGGCGAGTGCGGTTTTGTCGCACTTGGCACGAAGTGACGATCGCGTAAGACGCGAATCGCATCGTCTGAGATGTCGAAGATCAGCGATGATGTCGGCGGTGAGAACGAGGGCGCTGATTTAAACGCGCGGGCTGCAATCGTCGTGCCCGAACTGCGATTTTCTCTGTTCGGGCATGCGCGCGTCGAGGTCGATGGCGTGCCCTATCCGATGGCGACGCCGCGCAAGACGCTTCAAGTGCTCGCGTATCTCTTGCTCAATCGCGGGGCGCGGATCGCTCGTAGCCACTTGGCCTATCTCGTCTGGCCCGACGAGACCGACGAAGGCGCGCGTTCACGGCTGCGCTCCACGTTATTCGACCTAGCGCGCGTGCTGCCACCGGCTCCTGAAGAGTCATGGCTCATCGTCGATGCATCGACTGTCCGCTGGAACGAGACGGCGCGAGTGACCACCGACGTCGGCGATTTCGAGGCGGCGCTTGAGAATGTCGAATCTCACGAGCGGGCGATCAAGCTCTACACGGGAGATCTTCTCGAAGCGGTCTACGATGAGTGGCTCACCGCTCCACGGGAGCGCCTGCGCAGCGCGTACTTGGCGACGCTCGAACGGCTCGTCTCGTACTGTCGTGGCCGGCTTGAATATTCAAAGGCGATCGATTACGCGAAACGTTTGCTCGAAGCGGACTCGCTGCGCGAGGACATAGTCCGAACTCTCATCGCCGTACGCTACGAAGCGGGCGATCGAGCCGGAGCGATCGAGGAGTTCGAGCGATTCCGAGAGCGCGCGCGCGACGAGTTGGACATCGATCCGATGCCTGAAACGAAGGCGCTGCGAGACTCCATAGCGCGCAACGACGCGATCCCTGCGGCTGAAGCTCCGGCTGTTGAACCGGCGCGAAGGCTTCCCCCACGGACCAGGTTGCCGTTTGTCGGACGCGCGCCTGAAATCGAGCAGATGCTCGACGCATGGAGCCGGGCCGCCCGCGGACGCGGAGGGACGTTTTTCGTCGGCGGAGAGCCGGGAATCGGCAAATCGCGACTCGTCACAGAATTGATGAGGGAGGTCGAAGGACGCGGCGGACGCGTGGTCTTCGGTGCGACCGGGTCGCCCGAATTGATGCCCTATCAGTCGTTCATCGAAGCCATGCGGTCGGCGCTTCCATTCTTCGACGATCTCCGTCTCGACAGCGTCCGGTTGGCAAGCCTTGCTGCGCTTCTTCCGGAGTTATCCGCAAACTTCGCGGAGCTGCCGGCGCTTTCGCGCATCGATACGCAGAGCGAACGCGCCCGATTGTTGGATTCCGTCGCACAAGTGATCATGGCGCTGTCCAAAGCCCGACCGCTGCTCGTCGTCCTCGAAGACCTTCATTGGGCAGGGGAAGCAACAGTAGGCGCTCTCTCCTACTTAGCGCGGCGCGTTCTTCTTGCGCCCGTGCTGCTCGTCGTCACCTATCGCGACAACGAGACGGTCGGACGCCATCCGCTGCGGCGTGCCCGAGTAGATGCCGTGGCCGAAGACGCCGCTCGAAGCCTTGTGCTGCGTCACCTATCGCTTGAAGACGTGGAAGCGCTGGCTCAAGGTGCGGCGGGCTTTCGAGGTGCTGCCGCCGATTTGTACCGCGCATCTGAGGGCAGCCCGCTGCTGCTCGGCGAGCTGCTCGAGGGTCAGGGCGATCTTGCGGCTGACGGACCTTCGTCTGTCGTCAATGTCATTCGCGAGCGGCTCGAGCAGTTGACCCCTCAGTCGCGGAGACTTGCAGAATTCGCTGCGCTTGCCGGTCCGCGATTTTCGAGCGAGGTGGTGCGCGAGGCAGGCGGATGGACCGGATTCCAATTCGGTGAAGCGCTCGACGAACTGCTTGACCGGCGGATCGTTTCAGAAACGATCGGGCGCGGCGCACTCGACTACGCGTTTACCCACCAACTGATCCGAGATGTCGCCGAAAAACACTCACCGCTCGAACGTGCCGGAGATCGCCACCGCAGGATCGCGCGGACCTTCGAATCGCTGCATCCCGAACTCATCGTCGAATTCGCGGGCTCGCTGGGTCACCACTACGAGGTCGCAGGCGACCGTGACGCGGCCGCAGCCCGATACCTCACCGCGGCGCGCCGCGCTCTCGAACTTGCGGCTGTGGGCGATGGACGGACGTACGTCGACAAAGGCCTCGCGATCGCGACGGACTTGAGCTTGCGCAAAGAGCTTCTCGTCCAGCGCGCTCGAGCGGCGCAACTTTCCGGTGATCACAATGCCCTTCGCGAAGCGGCGGAGGCGCTGAGCCTGCTCGCAGAATCGACGAACGACGACGAGTCCCGGCGAACCGCGGCGCACCTGACGCTCCGCTTCGAAGTTGTGATGCAGGATGCCGGCGCTATCCGGCGCGCCCTCGACGCGCTCAAAGAACTGGTCAGCGATGCCGGCGTGAAGTGGCGAGCTGTCTATTTTCTCGAAGAGGCGCAGGCGGCGTTCGGCCGCGGTGACCTTGCCGCCCTCGAAGTCGCGGCAAGGACGGCGCTCGCGGCGGCGCAAGCGTGCGGCGATGGATCGTGCATGGCTCGCGCGCATACCTGGCTTGCTGAACTAGAGAACCAACGCGGACATTTCGCGGTCGGCCAGGACCATCTCGATCAGGCGAGTCTCGAGGCGGCCAAAGTAAATGACGGTGCGATCGAGATCGAGTCGCTCCGCGTGGCTTTCACGTCGGCATACGTCAGGGGGGAAGTCGACCAAGCCGTCGCGATCTCGCAGCGCTGGCTCGAGCGCGCCACGGCCCTTGGGGACCGCTACGCCGAGTCGGCTGCGCGGCTCCGATGCGGGATCGCGCTGGTCGCAGGCAGGCGAGATTTTCGGCGCGCGGAGTCAGAGTTGATGCAGGCATTGGAGACCTTCGAAGACCTTCACTGGCAGCGCGGCATCGCCGCAGTCCTGCTGAATCAAGGCATCATGGAGAACGAAGTCGGAGATTTTGTGGCCGCCGCGGCCCACACCGAACGCGCGCTCGAGATCTTCAGGGCCCTCGACGACGCACGCGGCATCATGACGGCCATCGGGAATCTCTCGACGCTTCACACTGCGCTTGGCGACGGCGACGCCGCCGCCCGCACGGCCCGTCAATCGTTGGAGATTGCGCGAGCGGGCGGCACGCGTCTGCCCGAGGCATTAGCGCTCGAAAACCTTGCGGCAGCCACCGCTGCGCTCGGGGATACGGCTGGAGCTGTTCGCGTGGGGCACGAGGCCCTCGCAATACACCGCGAAATCGGCGTGGCCTCACGTTCGAGTCGCTTCATGGGCGACCTCGCGCTTTGGCAAGCCCAACTGGGAAAGCTCGATGAGGCGCGAGCTCTCGTCGATGAGATGCTTGCAGACGGCGACGGTATCTGGGCGGAGTGGCCGCAACGCTTTCACTGGGAAGCCGCGCTGATCTTGCGCGCGACAGGGGACGGTCAGCGCGCCAAAGACGAACTCGCAAAGGCTCGCAAATTCGTCAGCGGCCTTGAATCCCAGCTGACCGGGGAAGATCTCTCGCGTTACCAGTCGGTTTCATGGAATGCAGCCATCATCGCAGCGCACGACCGCGATGAATGGCCGCGGCAGTTCACCCGCATTCGAGGCTAGCCCGACCTCGAACGCTCCCGAACGGCCGAAGTCGTATCATGCCCGAGCATGATCGATCCGAGCGCGCGCCCATGAAGCATTACTTTCCCGACGAAAGCCGGCGCGGCGGCTCGAGCGACGATGCACGCGCTGTTCCACTGAAGGCAAAGCGCCAAAGACCGGCGCGCCCGAAGCGCCGTCGGCCCAAAAAGACCCCTTGAACGATTTTGAAACAGGCGATTTGGTAGAGTGCCATATGACGGCCGCGAGCGAGGTTCCGAGGCGTCATAATGTGCACCGGCGGTAAGCCGTTTTTTGTGAGGAGTATTTCAATCGTGAGAACCAAATCAAGCCCGATCTTTGCGGCTGCCGCAATCGTGGCGGCGGGCGGAATGCTTGCCGCCGGACTTGCGCTTCGGCCTGCTTTCGCCGGCGTCGCCTACCCGAGCCCGGACGCCGTTGTAAAATGCTCGAGCGCATCGCCCTGCCAGACCTACAAGAACACGAACAGCGCGGGCCTCGAAGGCATCAACGTGACTAAGACAGGAGCCGCCGGACTCGAAGGATTAGGCGGAGTGTTCGGTATCGGCGTTCTCGGCACCGGCGGCACGAGCGGCATCGGCCTGGAGGGCACGGGCGGTGACTACGGCGTTTACGCCACGGGCGGCGATTGGGGCGTCTATGGCTTTACGGAAGAAGCCGCGGGAACAGGCGTCGATGGACGCAGTATCAGCGGAGTCGGAGTCATCGGCTCCTCGGGCTGCGCTTGCGATGGCGTGTATGGCGAAAGCGATAACGGGGTCGGCGTCGACGCCCTCGGCGCCACCGGCATCACCTCTAGGGGCTTTTTCAGCGACGGCATTTCCTCGACCGCAGCCACCGGCGGCGGCGTTGTGGCTCTTCGCGGTGTCAACTTGGGCGACAATAGCGCTGACGGCGACGGCGCCGACATCACGGGATCATACATCGGCGTCATCGCTCGCAACACGGCGGGGCAGGGCTTTCCATTTGCGGCGATCGATACCAACAATCAGGATCTGTTCTACGTGGACAGTGCCGGTAATCTGTTCTACCATGGCAGTCTGAACAATTTCTCGAAGACGAGAGGCGGCCAAGTCGCGACGACCTACACCCCGCGGTCGGCATCGCCCACGATCGAAGATAACGGCACAGCACAACTCGTCGGTGGCGAGACCACGGTGCAGCTTGATCCGGCGTTCGCGCACTCGATCGATCTGCGCAGTGCGTATCAGGTCATGCTCACGCCCGACGGAGACACGCGTGGCCTCTACGTCGCGATGAAGAGCCCGACGTCGTTTGTGGTGCGGGAAGTGCAAGGCGGCCGCGGCACGCTTGCGTTCGACTACCACATCTACGCCGCGGGTCTTGGTCAAGCCGGCGAGCGCATGTCGGAGATGTCGCCGTCGCAAGCAGCGATGAGAATGCCGCACGCGCCTTTCATCGCGGCCAAGCCCCACGCGACTCCGGTTCTCAAAGTCCGGCCGAATCACTAGGTCGTACGATACAAGACTACGATACGAGACGACGCGAGCGAGGCCGCCCAACGGCGGCCTCGCTCGCTCTACTATTGAAGCTCGTACGCTCCGATGTCACAACCCCGCGACTCCGGCCGGGGCATGTCGCGCTAGTCCGTAGCCAGCAAGCGCCCGAGCTTCGGATCCACGCCGTTGAAATCGCCGGCGCCTCGACGTCGCACGACCGGTCACTGCTCGGGTTGAAAACTTCCGTCTGGAGCGGATCGCCGCCGCAATTCTGGCCGACCGCCGCACAATGCAACCTGAAGAACGAGAGGCGGCGGCCCTTTCCAGAGTTTTCTAGTGCGTAGCGAGGACGCGGCTAGCGAGTTCCGGCAACACCTGCCAGCGCGATACTCCGTCTGGCGGAAAGGCAATGCCGACGTTGACGTATTCATCGCCCTTCGCGACGACTATTGACGTGAGAGGACCGACTGAATACGCAAACTGGTCGTCCCCGACTTTCGGAAGATCGGGCGGCGGCGTTCCGACCGCGAGATTCTTTGCCGCTTGCGCGTCGGAACTGTCGCCGTTTTTTCCGACGGCGGCGTCGATGATGCCGCCCACGATCGATTGTGCTCCCCCCGCGCCTGTGCGGGTCGAATCCACTTCCTCTTTTCCGCCGCTGGTGGAAAACTCGATGTCCACCTTCGTCAACTGATTCGTGAACGAGAACTCGCACGCATTTGGATTGGATGTGACTTGAACCGATTTGACGGAGACGTGCATAACGTCTTGGACCTGCGCGTTCGATAAAAGATCGCATTGTGCGCCGGTCGATGTCGATGCTGAGTCGGAACTCGTCGATGCCGAGCTTTGATCGGCCGACGCTGAAGCAGTCACTGCGGGCTGCGTCGTTGCCGTGTCGTTTTGCGCAACCGTTGAATCGGGCTGCGTGCCGCCAGTTGCGCTCTGCGTTGCGCTTTGACTGTGCGAACAGCCGGTGAGCACGAACGCGAGAACGATGACAAAAACGTGATTGCGCATGAGCGAACTCCTTTACTGTCTAGAAGTTTGGAAACGAAGTGACGAACGAGATGATCGTTGTGCCATGCAACTGAATCACGATCGAACCGCCCGGACATCTGTATTGCACCGCGGGATTGCCCGCGGCTGTGACGCGCGTACACGACTTCGCCGCATTGGCTTTGTACCAAGCATCGACCACGTGGATGGAATCGGTCGTCACCTGTTGGTAGGGAACGCCCTGCGCTAGCGCGCCCGCTGTGATGCTTTGCATACCAGAGGCGGCGTGACCACGAGGATAGAGCGGGAGTTTCCCGTCAAACTGTGCTGCGAGGGCTTGGGTTGCCATTGCGCCGAGCGCAAGCGTGGCGGCAATGGCGGCAAGGTGTTGCGTTTTCATGCCGCAAGCATAGCGCGGTTCCGTGCGCCGTGCGTGCGCCGAGGTCAAGGCAGCGCGAATAGCTTGTTGCATATCCCGCCCAACATCTGACCGAGCGTTTCGCGGCTCACCTTGAGCGCTGCGTCCTCGCCGTAAACGTCGACATGGCACGTCCGGTCATCGCCGTTGACAGCGACTACCCCGTTCGCTGTCAATGAGGCCTTATCGCCGACGTTCGCCAGCGGCACCGGATTGACCAGATACTTGTAACCGCCATTGAAAGAGTCGGGGCCGTCATTTGCGAGCATTATCGCGATGGATCGGCCGGAATTGTCGCTCTGGTAGCCGCATGAATGGTCGTCATCTCCGGCCTTGACATGGCCGCCTGGATGTATCCAGATCGCCGCGACCACATCGGGCGTCAGGTATTTCTCGCAGGCGGTGGCGCCGTTGGCGGCCCAGCCGCCGCCAGCGGTCGAAGCGGCGCTAGAGCCCGAGCTTCCGGACGTATCGCCGCTTTCAGAACTCGATGCAGCGTGAGAGCAAGCGGCGAGCGCGCCTAAGGTTAGCACGAGGGCGGCGGTAGCGGATAACTGTTTCTTCATGCGCTAAGCCTAGCAAGTTGCCGTACGGCAAACGTGCGCCGAAGCTTGACAACGCTCTTCCGCCGCTCGGAGTGCAACGCTATAATCCCGCGAGCCCTTATAGCACGAAAAATCGACGATTGTGGAAAAATGGCAAAATCGAGAGGAGTCGACCCTCCGTTCAGGATGACTCAGAGCTACCCGTATCTTTTGAGCGGGCACAATCGTCTTCATAGCAGCACCGAGTTGTATGAAGGGGATAACCAATGACTGACCGCCCGTTGAACGCGCCTCCCGTCGTGTCGCCGGGGGAGTGGGAAACCGCCCGTCAACAGCTGCTAGTAAAAGAAAAAGCGTCGACCCGCGCCCACGACGCTCTCGCCGCGGAGCGGCGTCGCATGCCGTGGATGAAAGTCGAAAAAAACTACACGTTCGACTCACCCCAGGGCAAGGTCAGCCTCCTCGACTTGTTCGAAGGGCGCCGCCAGCTCGTGATCTATCGCGCGTTCTTCGAGCCCGGCGTGTACGGCTGGCCCGACCATGCCTGTCGCGGCTGCTCGATGATGGCCGATCAGGTCGCGCACCTTTCACACCTCCACGCACGAGACACGACCTTCGCGAACGTCTCACGCGCTCCGCAGCCCGACATCGAGCGCTTAAAGGCGCGTATGGGCTGGACCATGCCATGGTATTCGACAGCTGACGGTTTCGATACCGACTTCGGCGTTGACGAATGGCACGGCACGAACGTCTTCTTCCGCGACGGCGACAACGTCTACCGCACGTACTTCCTCAACAATCGCGGTGACGAGGCTCTGGGAAGCACGTGGAGCTACCTCGACGTCACGCCGCTCGGGCGTCAAGAGAATTGGGAAGATTCACCCGAAGGCTATCCGCAATCCGAGCCTTACAAATGGTGGAACTGGCACGACTCCTATGGAGTCGAGCAGGGCGGCAAATGGAGCGACGTCGTCGATGCTGCGCAGAAGATACTCACATGATCGTCCTCGCGCACATCATGGGGATGCCGGTTGAAGAGGTGCTGGTCCCGCTCGCGAGCGGGGCCGGCGCCGGATCGGTGCTATGGTTCGCCTCTCTACTAAGGAAGTACCGCGATGCAGTCGCTAAGAGATAAGTCTGCCGTCGTGATCGGAGCGAGCTCCGGTGTCGGCTTGGCAACGGTAAGACGATTGCTTTCCGAAGGGGCCTCGGTCGTCGCCGTCGCGCGGGGCCGCGACGGGCTCGACGCAGTTGCCAAAGAGTTCGACGGCGCCGTGCGAACGGTCCAGGCCGATGCGACGGATGCGTCGACCGCGGAGCGGTTGCTGCGAGAATACAAACCGCAATTCGTCGTGCTGGCAGCCGGCGTCCGGCCGCAAATGGGTACGATCGACGAGTTCAGTTGGGAGACATTCTCCATTCCCTGGAACACAGATACGCAGGCCGCATTCCATTTACTGAAGGCTGCGCTGACGGTTCCACTTGCGGCGGGCACCACGGTCGCGATCGTTTCGAGCGGAGCCGCGGTCGCCGGCTCACCGCTCTCCGGCGGCTACGCCGGCGCGAAGCGCATGCAATGGTTCATGACCGAGTACGCGCAGGAAGTGTCGGACGCGAAGAAGTTAGGCATCCGCTTTTTCGCCGTGCTGCCGCTTCAGCTCGTTGAAGGCACGGCGATCGGAAACACCGCTGCCGCCAACTACGGCGCGGCGCAGGGTTTATCGGCGGCGGACTTTCTCAAACGTCGCTGGAAAGTGCCGCTCGACGCTGATAAAGTCGGCGCGGCCATCGTCGGCGGCTTGCGAGGAGATCTGGCAGACGGCGTCGCCGCGATCGGGGTGACCGGTGAAGGCGTCGAACCGTTGGAGTGAAGATGGAAGATCAGACGCGCGCGCTGTTGCCGGCGATGATGGAGGCTCGCGACCAATTCATGGAGCTCGTCGACGAAATCCGTCCCGAGCTCCATCGGTACTGTGCGCGCATGACCGGGTCGATCTTCGATGGCGAAGATGTCGTTCAAGAGACCTTAGCAAAAGCGTATTACGCTCTTGGCCAGATGGTGTTGCCGCCCAACCTGAGACCCTGGCTCTTCCGGATCGCCCATAATACAGCCATGGATTTTATCAAACGCTACGAACGCGAACACGTGGAGACCGTCGCCGACGTCCCAGACCGCGCAGAGCCCGAAGAATCCGTCGTCGATCCCGCACTCGTGGAAGCGGCGCTGACGGTTTTCGCGGAGTTACCGCCGACGCAGCGTAGCGCCGCGATCTTCAAAGATGTGCTCGGACAATCGCTCGAGGAAACCGCGCAGACGATGGGGACGACTGTCGGCGCGGTGAAGGCCGCGTTATCGAGGGCCCGCGCGAACATCGCTCGGACGCCGCGCGCGCGTTTTGCGGAACCGGCGCAACCCGTCGCAAGTGAAACGCTGACCACGCTGCGGCGGTATGCCGATCTCTTCAACGCGCACAACTGGGATGAGCTGCGCGCGCTGCTTGCGGCGGAATCGCGCCTCGAGGTCGTTTCGCGCGTGCAACATGCACGTGCGGTGGACGCGGGATACTACGATCGCTACGCGGCGTATACCAAGACCGAAGATCTCCGCGCGGAAGCGGGCTTTGTCGACGGCGTTCCGGTGATTGCGATCTTCAGTACTCCATCGAGCCGAGAGCCCGCGTACTTCGTCGTGCTTGAAGTCAGAGCGGGTCGTATCTCGCTCATTCGCGATTTCCGCTACGTGCCATACATCACGACTGACGCGCTTTACTCGGCATTCAGTGGCGCATCGTGATCGTTCACCTTGTCGACGGGACGTATGAGCTCTTTCGCCATTTCTACGGCCTGCGTCGATTCACCAAAGGCAAGGACCGCCCGTTCGGCGCGGTCGCCGGAGTGCTCAATACGGTGTTGCAGATGATCGAAGACGACGCCATGCACATCGGCGTCGCCACTGATCACGTCATCGAATCTTTTCGAAACAAGCTCTGGAAGGGCTACAAGACGGGCGAGGGCGTCGAACACGCCTTGTTCGCCCAATTCGAGCCGCTGGAAGACGGTCTCGCCGCGATGGGCGTGGCGGTGTGGCCGATGGTCGAGCTCGAGGCTGACGACGCACTCGCGTCCGCAGCGACCATCGCAGCCAAAGATCGTCGCGTGAAGCGGATCCTCATCTGGACGCCTGACAAGGACCTCGCGCAATGCGTGCGCGGCGACCGCGTCGTGCAAGCATACGATCGAAAAACCAGCGCTGTCCGCAATGCTGACGGCGTGGTGGCAAAATTTGGCGTCCCCCCCACGCTGATCCCCGATTACCTTGCGCTTGTTGGGGACAGCGCGGACGGCTACCCTGGCATCGCCGGCATCGGACCTAAGGGTGCAGTTGGCCTCCTCAACCGATACGGCAAGCTCGAGCGCTTTCCGCGTAGTGTCCTCGGCGAGCGGAGCGACCTCGCGTTACTCTTCAAGAAATTGGCTACGCTTCGAACGGACGCCAAACTTTTCCGTCAGATCGATGCGCTGAAATGGAATGGTCCCACAAAGGAATTCGGCGCCTTTTGCGAGCGTATCGCCACACCCAATCTCTTGACTCGCGCGACGAAGCTGACTACAGGTGTCACGCGCGCGAAGCCGCGAAAACGGCGACCCGAGGGCTGACGGACCGATCCCAAATCAGAACGTCGTTCTTCAAAGCGAGTCTTTCCATCCGGTCTCCACTACTTTGCCGCAGTTCGAGCAGCCACCGCTCAAGTATCGCTTACGCTGAGCCGCTTTTGCCTGCGCCTCGGTCGGTTCTACGACGCAACCATAGTTGCTGCCGGGCTTGAAGTGGTAACCTTTCCGAGTCAGGTATGCGTAAAAGCGATCGAGGACCGATTGATCGACTAGGTTCCCGCCACTCGGCAAATATTTCACCGGATACGTGGTTTGGAAAACGCCGGTGACGTAGGTGTTGATCCCCGCACCGCCCGAGGTCGAGCAGGAGATGAAGGGTTCACCGGACGCAGCGGAGTCCATCGGGACAAATAGTGCGGCCGCGACGCATACCGAAAGAAACAGCGGCCCAAAGTATGCTGGCACACTCATTTTTTGCATGGCTTTTGTCTCCGTTGGGCTGTGTCCAGTGGGGACTAAAATTACAACGTACTGCGCAATTCCGCGAACCGGGCTTGCTTACGCAAGGCGAAGGCAGGCGATTCAGCGTTCACAGGAGCAATTCTTGTCATAGCAGCTGGCGCTTTGACGTTAGGTGAGGTTTCTAGTCGTGAAGCACAGCAGATTACTTGCTTTAGTCGTAGGCGCTCTCGTCATCATCGCTTGTTCTTCGCGAGTCTCAGCCGAGTTCGCAGTGTGTAACGCTTCGACGCACGGGGCCGTTAGCGTCGCGTACGCTGCGACTTGGCAGGACGGCCAAGGCAATCCGCACGGTCAGAGTCAGGGTTGGTTTGTGGTCGACCAGGGAAGTGCACGATCATCATTACCACCGTTGATGTTTCTGGGTATACGATCGACCTATATGGCGTCGCGAAAGACGGCTCGGACTTCTGGGGCGGGACCGACAATTATTGCTTGGATCCGAACAACAAGTTCTTGTATCAGGGAAATGCGATGACCACGCCGTGCGCATCGGGGAAGCCGTACGCCATGCGTCTATTGACTTCCGGCGGGACCAGTCCGTATACGTACTATCTGCGAGATTGATCGCGCTCGCGCCGCCTTAGCCCAACAGGCGTCCTAGTTGCAGTCTCGAGCGTAAGTTCAGTTTGTCGAGAGCCGCCGAGACGTGCTTTTCGACCGTGCGTGGGCTGATGTGCAAGATCTGTGCCACCTCGTCGTTCGAATGGCCCAGTGACACGAGCCGTCCGACCTCGCGTTCCCGAGGTGAGAGAACGGCAACCGTTGCGTCCGATTGGCTCACTTCCATGCGCCGCAGGTCGCGGAGGGCACCGATGCTACGGTACGTTTCGAGCGCGCGCTGACGTGCGCCGCCGAGTTCGTAGCTCTGAGCGGCCAGCCACGGCCAACCGATCGCTTCGAACGATGAAGCCGCCGCGAGCGCACTCGCCTCTGCGTTTCCGTCGGCGAAGCCGCGCTGGACTGCGAAGGCATCGAAAAGATGCAGCGCGGCCTTGTTGACCCGGTCTTGGGGATGCGACGCCGCATCGAAGAGCATGCGCCGCATGGCTGCGGCGTCGCTCCGCGTTCCAAATTGCGCGGCCGCGAGAAAGGCGAACAGAAATCGGTGCGGACCAGGCACCACCTTCGCGATGCGATGAATCCAAGTGGCGGCATCGTCAACCTCGCCGCGTAGGCCCAGCGCCCAGGCGTACGGTCCGCCGAGTACGCCGATCGCGAGCTTCATACCGTGCTCGACGACGTACCGCAGCAAAGACTCGGCACCGTCGGAGCGTAGGCGGTCGTCATCGCCGGCACAGATCCCGAGTACAAATTGGGCGCTCTTGACGTGCAACAAGATCGCGTAACTGTGCTCGGTTGCGATGCCGGGCATCGCCAGAAACTTCGCCGCGGTCTTGAAATCGCCGCGCAGCGTATGCTCGTATGCGGAGGTGGCGTACGCCAGAAAGCCGACTGCGAGGTCGCCCTTGCGCGCAAACGAGATCGCCGCATGAAAATGCTCGCGCGCCGGTTGCACTTCTCCCAGCCCTACGGCGTCGAGCGCGATCTGACAGTGCGTCTGGCAAAGACGGTTGCCGACATCGCCGACCTTGCTGGCGGCGTCGAGAGCGCGTTGTGCGTATGCCCGCCAACGGTCCACGTCGCCTCGCATGGCTGCGACTTTGAATTGCGCTTGATAGGCGTGGGTCGCCGTCATCGGATTGGCGATTGGTTCTTCGATTTCGTTGACAAGATCGAGCGCGGATTCGAAGTCGAGCCCCGCGACGCAGTCGAAGGCGAGTCCCGCTCGCAAGACGTCGAGAGTAGCGGCCGGCAGTTTCGACCGCAGTGCATCGATTGTGCGGCGACAGAGGTCGATGGCGCCTCTGGCGTCGCCGGCGTTGTAGATCTGAGCCTCGAGCGCCGAAACGTTTGTTACGTATCCCTCGAGATCGCCTGCCTGCCAATACAGATCGCCGGCGCGCCGCAGGCGCTCGATGCCGGCGCTCAAATGAAAAAGCGAACCGAGGGAAATTCCGATCTTATGTTCGAGGCCGGCCACGTCGGTGCCGGCGCCGCTGCGCTGCGCGAGTGCGCGCTCGAAATACGAAATCGCATCGGCCATCGCACCGATCGCGAACGCGCGATCGCCCGCAAGCTCGGAATAGGCGGCGGCGCGCTTCGCGTCGCCGGCCCGCCACCAATGATGAGCCAGCTCCACGCTGACGGCATTTCGGTCCTCGCACCGTTCGAGTTCGAGGCCGATCGCTTCATGGAGCGGCCGCACCCGTTCTGCTAGCAACTCTCCGTATAGCACCTCCTGCGTCAGCGCGTGTCGAAAAGCCAGCTCGCCAGGCGCGCCGCGTGCCTCGACGACCAGGTATAGCAGTTGCGCACGCTCGAGGGCGAGCAGTACGTCGTCACGACGGCCTTCGCACAGCGTTACGAGGCGATCGATCGAGAAGCGCTGGCCAAGGACGGCGGCCAACGATAAGATCTTTCGCTCGCTTTCCGAGAGCAACGCGGCACGTGCCAAAACAGCACCGCGAATCGACAGCGGCAGCTGCCGGGGTGATTCACTCGGACTGCGCTCGAGAACGCTCTTGAGCAACTCCTCGGCGAAGAACGCATTGCCCTGGCTACGCCGCACCATGTCCGCGATGGTTGCGACTTCAAGAGCGCCGGGATGCGGAAGCTTCATCTCGATCAAGGCCTGAGTCGCGCGCTCGTCAAGCGGCCCAAGTGATATCTGCTCTACAGACTCCTTTGCGAGCAACGTCGCAAAATCGCCGACGCGCGCGTGGCGGGCGTCGACCTCCTCGCTGCGATAGGTCGCGACGACCAGCATGCGCCGATTGGCGATACGATCCGCGAGATAGTTGAGGAACCCGAGCATCGAGCGATCCGCCCAGTGCACGTCCTCGATGAGCAGAATGATGGTGCCACGCTGAGCGCGGCGCGCGAATGCCGCATCGACCGATTCCAACAACCAGCTCGCCGGTTGAACGCCGGCGGTGACATCGGCGCCGCGTTCGAACGAAAGGCGCTCGAGCAGTGCGCGCGTTCCCGTATCTCGTGGCAGGGACCGGTTGCGCTCCAAGTTCTGCAGGAGCTCGCGTAGCGTGCTAAGGGGTGTTTGAATGAACTCGACGCAGCGTGCGAATGCCGAGATGGCGCGCCCGCCGTCTGCGTCCGCCTCGAAGCGGCGCAATAAACTCGACTTACCCACGCCGGCGTCGCCTGCGATCATGACGATGCAACCGCGGCCGGCGGCCGCTTTGCGACGATAGCCCGTCAGAAGGCTCATCTCGTGCTCGCGGGCCACGAACGCACCGGGAATGTCCGCAGTTAGGGCTTTGACGTCAAACGGCACAAGCAGCCTTGTTCTATAAGGATTGGGTCCTCGATGTTCCCCGCTGAACCACGCCGGACCCCCGTGCCCAAAGGGCTAGGCTCGCGATAAGGTGGTGTTTCGCCGTATGGTCGTCTCGTGCGATTTGGCGCATGCTGGGTCCGAGGGCCGACTCGTTCGCGGTCCCATCTTGAGAGGAGTCCAACATGCCGGCCTTTCGACCTATTTCATATAATCGCAACGGCACCATCGCATTGTCACTCTTGTGTTCAGCGTTCATCGCGGGTTGCTCCCACGGAAGCGCCGGTAGCATGCCAGGTATTCCTGTCGGCGGCGGCTCGGCAGCGGGTGCTGGATTGCGTCAGGCGATCCTGCTCGGAGGAAAGAGCATTCCGTCGTGCCCGACCGTTTACAATTTCAAAGCCCAGCCCGACGGTACACTACCGACGTCGGAACTCTTTGACTTCAACGGCCTGCTCTACGGCACGACGTCGACTGGCGGGACTAGCGACCTCGGTACGGTCTACTCAGTCACCCCTGGGGGCTCCGAGACCGTCCTCCACAGCTTTACCGGAGCGCCGGACGGCAGCAGCCCAGCCGCGGGATTGGTCACGGTTAAGGGTGCGCTTTATGGCACGACCGTCCATGGGGGCAAGTTCGGCGACGGAGCGGTCTTCAAGATGACGCCATCCGGGGTGGTCAGCATCGTCTACAGTTTTAGTAGTACGCCGGACGGTGCAGAGCCCAACGCCACATTGATCAATGTCAACGGCACGCTCTATGGCACGACGTTCGTCGGCGGCGCTAACGGAAACGGATCCGTCTTCTCTGTCACGACATCAGGCGTCGAAAAAGTGGTTTATAGCTTTAAAAACGGTTCGGACGGCGCAAACCCCGTGGCGAGCCTCGTTCATTACCAGGGTGATTTCTACGGCACGACCGTCGACGGCGGCAATGGCGGCGGCAACAATTACGGAACCGTCTTCAAGCTCACGTCGACTGGCAAGGAAATAGTGCTGCACAGGTTCACCGGCGGGGCTGACGGAGCCTTACCGCGCGCGGGACTCATCGAGGTTGGAGGAGCGTTCTACGGCACGACGTCCGGCCGGGGTACTTCAGGCGGTGGAACGGTCTTCAAGATCGCGACCTCCGGTCACCTAACCGCGCTCCACCAGTTCGGAGGAAGCGGCGACGGCAGTATTCCGTTCGCGGGCTTGCTCAACGTCAACGGCACGCTCTACGGCACGACGGATGAATTCATCGGAAATGGCCTCGGATCGGTCTTCTCCATCACGACGTCCGGCGCGGAATCGGTGGTCTGCATCTGGCCCTCAACGAACCACGACAGCGGCAGCCAACCGATGGCGAGTCTCATCGATGTCGGTGGCGCGCTCTACGGCACAACCGATGCGGGCGGCACTACACCAGACGGAACCGTTTTCGCAACACCTTTGTGAAGTAGTCAGTCGGCAATGCAAGACAGGTGGGCGCGAAAGCGTCCACCTGTTTTCTATTGGGGGCGCGGTCAATCGGTGTGGCCGATCCACGAGCTTCGTCACGATGGCCACAAACGTGAGAATTTCCGCCCTTTTACGACGCCGGTCGTCGGAAAGCGCTTCTTACAAAACTGATGGAATTCAAAAGAGGCGGCGGGATATTTGCGGCGCCGCGACCGTTCAGCGGCCGCAGAAGAATTCCACCTTGTGCCTCGTGATCGTTCAACCTGTCGACGCGACGTTCGAGCTTTAAGTGTCTTTCCACCCGGTCTATCGTCTGACGCCTGAGCAGGATTCGGCCGACCGACGACTCAACGAACTTTCGCCTCGGTCACGGTCAAGCCAGCATATCGAACCGTGGTTCTTCCCTTTCCCGTCGGTAGCGCGAGCGCACAGAGGGGGCAGCTATGCTGAAGATTCTCTTCCGGCATGTCTTACTCGCATTGGTAGTGTTGCTCGTGAGTTCGGCGGGCGCCAACGCCGGCCTAAACGGTCCTGTCAATTTTGTCGTTCTGCGCGTCACCTTCAAGGACTTCCCGGCCGGCACGCGTTTCACAACCGCGCAGACTCAGGGTTACTTCAACAGCATCGCGCAACTCTGGAGCGAAACGTCGTACGGCAATATCTCGCTTCACTTTCAATATGCCGGACCGTATCGGGCACAATCGAAAAGTTGCATCTACCTCAACCTTCAGAGCTGCCAGCTCGCCTCCAATACCAGCATAGTCAAGCTCGTCGATGAAGCCGTCGCAAATTCTCCCAAGACCATAAACTGGTCAAACGTCTACGGCGTCGTGGTCCTCATCGCCGACCCGCGGACAAATGGGAGAATTCGCGACAAGACGCTCACCAGCTGGCTGACGACCATACACCCGCCCGCAGGGGGCAGCTATAGCGTGCACGCTGCGGTCCTAGGCGAAAATCCCGCGATTGCAGCAGTTACCAAAGTTTGGGGCGGCTGGGCGCACGAGATCGGCCACCAGATGCAATCCAACCACGGCTACCCGTGGCACCCGAGCAACTACAACAGCTTCTTCGAAGAGATGGATACCGAGTATCCGGCGCAGTCGGGCGTGTTCGAGAAAGAATCGAACATGCAGTATCCGGGTTGGTTGCCGCCCAGCAAGTATAAGATCATCTCGCCCCCGATCGGCGGTACCGTCGGCCTTCTTGCAGAAGAGCGGTCGCCGGCCTTTCAACCGGACTACCAGGCGATCAAGGCATTCCTTCGGGTCGGAGGGCCCAAGGTGTACTACCTGATCAGCGTTCGCCACCATCTCCTCGGCGACAATCTTGCGACGGTCCATGGACCGAGCGGCATCCCGGACGAAGGCGTGCTCATCGAACGCGTGGAGCAAGGCGGCGATCCAACGATCAACGATTGTCCGACACAAGGCAAATGTTACCGCTGGGTCAACGTCGAGGGAAACGGCAACAACTCGACGCTCTGGCATGTGGGTCAAACCTATCACAGCGCTGCCGACGGCATCTACATCTTTGTCGTATCGAGCGCGGACGCCGACCACTACAACATCGATGTCCGATACGCAAGTGCGTCCGATCAACCCGACGTCGGGCTACAAGACTGGCTCCAGCCGCCTGGAAACTCCTACGAGACAACCGACATTTGGTTCGACAGTCCGGTCAACGGCTACGACAAATACCGTTACCCCATCTGGTCGGATCTCTTGGGCGGCACGGTGCCCTCGGGAAACGGTGATGATCCCGCACTCGGTCAGGTCAACCGCCTTTGGGCCCGCGTGCGCAACTATGGATCGCTGGCCGCGACCAACGTCGTGGTGCATTTCGACATCACCAATCCGCCCGGTCTCGGTATCCAAGGGTCAAACGGGTTTATTCCGCTTGGCTCTGTCGACAAGACGTCGTTCCCCAGCCTCGCCTCGATCGGGCCCGGGCAACACGTCGATGTCTACTATAAATGGAAGCCGAACTTCGTCGTTAGCAATGGGCTGATCAAGGAAGGAAGGTTTTTCTTCCATACCTGCGTGCGGGTCCGGCTCGACCACGTCGCGGGTGAAACGTTCTTCGCCAATCAGGACGGCGACGGCGAGCAAGAAAACATCAGTTATTTCCAAGGCGGGTCGAATTATTCACCTGGCGCGCCGGGGCCACCGAACGGCGCCGTGATTCACCTGCGCAACGACAGCACGACGACCGGCAAAGGGTTCTACCTAAGCGTGCTACCCGAAAGCATTCCGGACAGTTGGAGCATCGTTGTCAACCGCGGCAACCCGGTCGTCCAGCTCAAACCGAACGAGGTGCGTAACGTGCCCGTCGTGGTCAAGCAGACGATGCCGGAACCGATCGGTTCGCACCATACGTTCCGCGTGGTCGCCTCGAGCCTCGTGACGTTGCGAAATGCGGACAACCCAAACGACGTGCACGAAGAGGACAACTTTCTCGGCGGCGTGCAATTTCAAATCGCGGTGCTGCACAGCACGACGCTCACCTGCAGTTCGACGGGGCACGGACACGTCCAGGGGACGCTGACCGGTCTCACGAGTGAAGTCACGCCTTTCAACATCGAGGTCGTCGGGGTAGACTCGCTCGGTCGGTTCACGTCGTTGATCACCTACGGCTCCGTGCCACCGACCGGCGGCAGTTTCAATGCGTTTTTCGCTAACTTGGTGCCGACGCGAGCCGTGTGCCTGTTCGCCGGTTCGATGAACTCGAAGAGCGCCGGTAGTGATATCTTCAATATGTAAGGGAACACTCCGGGCTACCCCGCATGAAGCCGTTCTGCATCAGCGCAAGTCACTGATAAAGAAAAAGCCGCAATCCCTAAGAGAACGGGCTTTTAGTGGTGGAGATGAGGGGACTCGAACCCCTGACCCCTTACATGCGAAATAAGTTTGGCGGTTTGCCCGAAACGCGATGAATTCGCGCCTACGCTTACGCTGCCTAGATTTTTGCTGAGTCAGCTTAACCGCACGATGCCGTGGATTCCGTACGAAATGGCAAGCCGATGCTACAATTTGTTGCTACAGGTCTGTGTGTTCAGCACTTAGCCGCTGTCACAGTATAGCTGTTACAGGACGCACGTTTCCCGGACGAACTCGATACGCAACTGCAGGGCCACACCGAGATCATCAAAATCGATAACCAAAATGTGTTTCGACCCCAGCTACTCATACGAGCAGTTCATTGCGTTTGTGAGCCGTCGTCGTGAGCCGCCCAGTCCGTGGTCACGCCGCCTTCGAGCACCGGTCCAACGACCTTACCCCGCAACCAATCAAGCTGCCATCGACGCGTGACGTGCTTCCGTTACCGTGAGCGATGGCATCCTCAGTCGTCGCTTCTGCGATAACAACCTTGATCGTCTGAGAGTGTTGGGACGCGAACAATCAGTTCCAGAATTCTGGCCTCGTGGTGACTTGTACCAAGCCACCGCGTTTGCTGCGGCGTATAGATACCGACGTGCAGCGGTGGTATCGTTTCAAAGAGCCTTGGCGGCACCGTCATTGCCAGCTGTATCTATTGGGGATATCAGCGTGACGCACTTGACATGGAACGCCGATGATAACGTTACGCCAGAATTTGAAGAGTCCGCCATTCTTGACGCAGCCAACAAGTGGTTAAACGTCGAACCGTAGAGTGGCTGCAAATTCCCTTTCTCGGAGAAACCCAGCTTAACATGTTGTTGCACGAACCGCGCGCACCGCACCTTCGTAATAGCGGAGCGGCCATTAGGACTTCCCTTCGATAGCGCTCGCGGGAGAACGGTTGGGGCGACGATCGGAAAGATCGTCGCCCGGCGGACTTAGACCCGGAACCGAGAGTTCGCGCAACGCCCAGCAGTCGTCCTCGTCGTTTAACGGCTCGCCATTCGGCGACTACGGCTTCTTGCGTTGCATGAGTACGTAGTAGCCGTTCAACGGCGCGGACCCATTGCCGGCAGAGTACGCCGGCCCTCCGGGAACGATCGCCGCGGCCGCCGCCTTGATTTCGTAGCCCTGAGCACTTAGTTCTCCGACGTGATCTAAGTGAACGCTGTCGACCACTTCGAAGTCGAAGCCGGTCGGTGGATCCGCGTTTGCCGCTGCTCCCGACGATGCCGCGAGCGCGACTGCACCAGTGCTCGCGATTGCGCCGGTTAGGAAAGCCTTACGGCCAGTTGAGTTTTCCATGTCTAGCTCCTGACGGGTTGATTCAGCAAATGCCAAATCGACGACTATTCCGCCAAAGTATGCGTATGATACCTGCTGGCTTGTCGATCATTGTTGCTGACGTCGAAAATAATTTTAGCTGTCATCAATTCGCGACGTCGTTTGCAATTCGCGACGTCGTTTGCAATGCGCGACGTCGTTTACAAAGCGCGACCTCGTTTGCAATGCGCGACGTCGTTTACAAGGCGCGACCTCGTTTGCAATGCGCGACGTCGTTTGCAATGCGCGACATCGTATGCAAAGCGCGACGTAGCCAACGAGCAGCGACGATAGACCACAGTCGAGCGGGTTCTGCTAGCGACGAGCTCGGTGCGAGTCTGGACTTGGATCCGCGGCAAGACTAACGCCTCTAGCTTGCCCAGTTCCGATGGCATAACTCTGGGGGACCGCGTCAGTGCCTCCGGCACCGGTCGGACCTAAGCGCGGGCAAATAGCAGTAACGGACCGATATCGTGAACGTCGGCCGCCCGAAGAGCCTCTATGTATCGAGTCCTGGTCTCCCCGGCACTTACCAGGTTCGCCCGTCCCCACGAAAAGAGCGGCCGTCCGAGCTGGAGTGCGAGAGAATCGCCAACGAGGCGCGATAAGCGTCCGTTCCCGTTCGGAAAAGGATGAATTGCTACAAGGCGGTGGCTGAACCGTACGGCGATTTCGTCGGGCGGATAGGTAGCGTGTTCGGCCCAGTATCGCGCGTCGTCGATAGCCTGCTGCACGTCCGTCGCGATTCGGTAAGGGTCCACACCGATATTGCGGGCAGTCGTACGATGTTGGCCAGCCCAACGCCACACGTCGCAAAACATCCGCCGGTGCAGTTCGCGCAGAAAATCGCGATCGAGGACATCGCGCTTGCGAGCGTCGACCCAGCGTAGAGCCGCGCCGATGTTGATCTGTTCGGCTTCATTCAGCTCGTATCGCAGCGTGATGTACGAAGGGATGAGCTGTTCTCGCTCCTCGGCGGTGAGGGGCGTGTTTGCGTCGTCGTCGCGATCGAACAGAGGATCAGGCATGGTGATCCCGTTCCTCGTCCCAAAGGCCTCGTAGCGAGCCGGAAAGGATAAGGTCGATCATGCGCTGCTGTTCGGCGTCGAGATCGGTCTTAAGGAGCGCCTGATTTTCGAGGCGCATGGTGTGATCGAGGCGCGCTACGTCCTTCCGTACCTTTTGGATCGCGCGCGCGCGCAGCATGTCGTCGAGCGGCTCGATTGGCACGAAGGCATAAACGAAGCCACAGTTCATCGCCGCGGCAGCGTGGCGTAGCGTCCTCAATGTGGTCGCACCGGTGGCTTCGGCTTTCTCGATGGTCGGGATTCGCGAGGGCGCAACTCCCATACGCGCGGCGAGTTGGCGGGCGGTCATGCCCAGGGACTCACGAATGGCTTTGATCCAGCCTCTCGGAGGAGCCGCCAGAGTCAGTTCCCGGAGCGGCGCAAGGCGTCGTTCTAATTGCTTCCGGGCTACAGAAGGGCGGTATTTGTTCATATATAAGTGTCCTTTGGTTGTAAACTATAACAGTTATATATGTACAAGTCAACAGCACAAATACACTTATTTAATAACAAAACCCTAGCCCGTTGTGGCTGGGCCTCACGGCAATCGATGGACTTACTGCCGTGATGCTAAGGTGAGGGGATGCGACGTGGACCCCGGGCAGTTCGAGAGAATCCTCGTCACCGACACCCAGGACGTAGTATCTTTCGAGCGGATCTCGTAGCGCGGCGACGGTTCGCGATCGGAGTCCTGCCGCTATGAGGTTGCGTCTGACGGGCAAGGGGTCTTCCACGTGCAAACGCACACGGTTCGCAGGCCATTAACGCTTCACGATCGGGCGTGAACGCACCAGGTATTAAGTTGATTTACAGACAGGTAAAGGCTTATAAATAGAGAAGCATGCCTCCCACAAGGAGAGCGGCATGGCACGAAACGACCAATTCATGAGGATTGTAGAGGGCTGTTTTCCGCCGGGCTTTTTCGTCCGGGTGATTGAGGAACTAGAACAGGTTTATCCTAGCGCTCATACTCATTGCCACGGGCGCTTTGATACCGCAGAGGCTGCGGATCTTTATCCCTACGAGCGGCGCGCTCGCGCCGAGACTGTCCTCCGCGACGTTGCAAAAGAATTCGGGCACCGGGGGATTTCTGCGGAGGCGAAGGCGAACGCGACAAATTCCAACTTTCATAGCGAGGCGGTTAGCGGATCGGTTGTTCTAACCGAATCATATGTTCAAAAGAGCGGTGAGCTAGTCGAGCTAGCCGATTTTCGGCAGCAGCTCGCTGAAAGTGCCCAGCTTCGGTTGATGGGTGCGGACGAAGCGGGAACGCTTTTCTACGCCATCGTGTTGCACGGCTACCGCCGTGAGGGGAAACACAAGTTTCCATACCGTCTGGGATTCGTTGAGCTAGCTATACCCAACAAAGAATGCACGGGCTACCTCGACGTCTTCGATCTGGTGAATCGATATGCCGCCGCAGACGTTGACCCGGCAGATCGTGCGGCCGCCGCTGCCGATGCGGTCGCGACGGAGCGAGTTCGCAAACCTAGCGCCTTGCTTATCGAACGCCGCCGTCTAATTTCGGATGACAGGTCAAGCGAAGAGTGAGGCCCGGAACGAAGGGCTTTTGTGGCTCGCGGCTTCGCGAAGCTCGCGAGGCGCGCGGTTTGACAGCCGCTAGCTTCGCGGAACTAGTCGGTGTTTCTGCCCAGTCGATTTCGGCCTATGAACAGACGCGCGCAACACCTGGACCGGACCGGTTGTCTCGAATCTCGGAAATTCTCAATCTCCCGCTTCGCTATTTTACGGAGTCGGGGTCATTTGAAGACGATTCGCCGATATATTGGCGCTCGATGGCCGCGGCGACGAAAACTTCACGGATGCGTGCACGCCGCAAGTATGATTGGTTCCGTAGAATCGTCGGCTTTCTTTCGAAATATGTATCTATCCCAGAACTATCCATCCCTCCGCCGATAAACGTTCAAAATCCAGAAGAGATTAGCGATTCAACCATTGAGCAAGTCGCAGCACGGACGCGAGAGCACTTCGGCATCGGTGGAGGCGCAATCGATAACCTCACTTGGTTGTTGGAAAACAACGGCGTACTGATCGGGTTCGATTCATTTGGTGCCGCGACATTGGATGCATTTTCCCAAGTGTGTGTTGATGGACACGCTTATGCTATCTTGAACGGAGAACACGGCACCGCAGTTAGGTTTCGGTTCGACCTAGCTCACGAACTTGGGCACATGGTTTTGCATCGCGCATTGGATGCGAAACATGTTGCTAACTCTTCGAGAAACGCGTTAATGGAGACTCAGGCTCATCGGTTTGCCGCGGAATTCTTAATGCCGGCCGCTGTCTTTGCAAAACACTTCTATGCGCCGACGATCGACGCCGTCAAACTATCGAAGCGTGTGTGGAAAGTTTCGTTGCAGGCGATTGTGCAACATGCATCTCGCCTGTCGCTGATTACGGAACAGCAGGCACAGCGGCTATGGAAGACGCTTTCTGCAAAGGGTTGGAGACGTACTGAGCCTTATGACGATATGCTCGAAATTGAACGTCCAGAACTGATGAAGAGCGCCTTCTCATCGATTCTCGATGCGAAAGCGGCGTCAAGGGACGATATTTTGACGGCGCTTCCATTCTCAGGGAAAGAGATTGAATCATTATGCGGATTGGAAGCTGGCACGCTTGTTCCGGCGGACGTTCAAGAAAGCGTTTTCGACATAGGCTCCGTAAAGAGACAAAGCAGACCGTCAGTTGAGCGGTCCGGGAAAAGTGCCGATGTTATCAACTTGGAGCCACGAAGGAATTCGAAATAGGGTTAGTTTTTCGGTCTCCCCCATCGGGCTTCCGCGGCACGTTTTGCACTTGCTTTTTCGCTGATCTTCGGTAAGAGCTTTGGCTCGTGCCTTTCCACCCTCGAGACCATCTCGTCTTCCAGCTCAACAGCTGCCTGGTTCTTCTCGTAAGGCTGGCTGCGGCTCGATAAGGCCGCGAAAATCTGCCCGAGCGCGATTACGGCGACCTCACCGCCACGGCGTTGACGGCACTTGAGCCCTATGCAATTGATGGATGACTATCTTTCTTAAAATATCAAGCACGCGACTTACGAGATCCGAGATGTCGGCAAAAGCGATTGGACTCGAAGCCAGCACTGCTTGAGCCGACTTCTCGTCGCCGTGAACAATCGCATTTCGCAGTCGATAGCCAACTTCTAGCGTTGTCTTGATTTCCAAAGCGGGTACCTTCGCATCTATGGCGGGCCAAATTGCGGAAGCGCGAGCGGCAATTGAGCCGGCCTTCGAATGGGTCCCTAGATCCGCAAATAGCGCCTCAGCTGCTGTGTAACTGTCGGTCAGGCGGTCAGCGGCCAGACGACGAGACACAGCTTGGCCGATACGACGAATAGCTAGCCGCACAGAATCCGACAACCCCGCCGAGATGCGGCTGTACACTTCCGTTACATGAGTCGAATTACTGATTTCAATTAATCGCTGTTCATTCTTAGTCGGAGCCCGTAGTTGACGCCAAGTGCAGCCCGTTGGAAGCGAAGGATTCGTGCCCTGATACAGCCATCCAACTTGTCGAGGGCGCAAACCCACCGTAACGGCGATAGCATCAGCAATATCGCCATAGGTGTGTTCTGCGATAATTGCTGGTTGGAATTCTTGGTTATGAGCGGCGCTCGCGATCGTTTTTGAGGCGGACAGCCGACGTCGGATTGCAACACGACCTCCGGGTCCGATGACGACATGCGGCCCCCTCCCCGGCTGAAAGGTTGCTGGAATAAGGCCAGTCCTGACCAGCACCAATAAGTCGGAATCTCCTAAGGGTACAACTTCTGTGTTTGCATCAACCTCAATCGGAGCGGCAAGTGTGACTGGGTCAATCAATATCAGCAGTTCGTAAGGAATTCGTTCTTCATGAAAGAGTTGAGCGAGATCGTTCACCCTCTTATCGAGAGCGGCGCTATCAATTGTCCATCCGGGAGCGGCCGCTTGCACCGCCTCATCCAGCGTCCGAAGTACGAACGATTGCAAATCAAGCAATACGCTCCAGCCGTTGCCTCCAACCAGTTCACCGAAGTGATGACCCGTGTCGACAGATCTCGCCGCCGCCGTCAAGTCCTGGTATTCTGTCGAGTGAAGCAGACACCACGTTGCCGCCTCAGTGCGCACGAGCATCTCAATTGGAGCATACTCGAACGAGCCGGCGTTTTGATGTTGCCAGTTGTAGAATACTCTACTTTCGACTTCTCCGGACAAACGCGACTGGATATCGCTCTCCGCTAGTCCGTAGAGCGACTTCCGGAATTCTGTCCAACCTTGAGACTCAGTTGTCGATGACTCGGTCACGGTTTTCCATATAGGTTGGTGCAAGGAACGTGGGTTGCCCTATTGTCAGACGCCCGCCGCCGTCCACCAAGCCCATCAGCTTCTAAGCTAACCTTGATAGCTCAACCTCTTTTGAAGTCAAGTGCCGTATTCACTGAGCGATGTGTCGTTTGAACGATGCTTAGCACCGCCAAAACTTGGCGCAAGGGCGAGCACGACAGTAACTGGCCGCACCTCCAGTTCCACGATTTACGAGCGACGCTTGCCACGAGCTGGTCGCAGGCGGTTGGCCGACTCGACGACGCGTTTTAAGGGATAAACGTCCGGTGTCGGATCGTAGAGCGGCGTCTTAAGCAGTCTTCCTCACTTGCCCTCGAAAATAATTTGGGGTTGGATGCGAGGCTAGAAACTGTCGGAAAGCTTCTGACCGTCGCAAGTGGGCATGCTGCGGTTGCTGGGCATGGCACGCTACGCATAGTACGACGAGGTTACTGGGTGAATTATCGCTCTTAACGCCATTCTTATGATGCGTGTGAAGGTACTGACGCTCACCGAGGCCTGAGAGGGTCACCCCGCAGTCTTCGCAAGTCCAATGGCGCCCCGCTCGAACTTGATTGCTAACGTAAGAGAAGTTAACGGGGTACTCGTTCACGGGCGCGTCCTGGTCCGAGTACTTCGGGGTCTCGTTGAACAGCGAACCGCCATATCTCTCGAAAAAAGAAGCAATGGAAAATCCAGATACTGCCGACTTTCGGGCATAGGAGGAGCCTTGTATACTGAAGCTATTCCATCGGAGATGGTCTAAGCAATTTTGACAAACGTCAAGCTTGCGCTCAACGGGCTTGAATTTGCTCTCCCACGCTTTTTTCTGCTTTAAGTTGAAAATGCCGTCAACCCGCGTTGCTACGACATATCGTTCAAACCGATTGTTATGAAGCATCTGGTCCAACGTACGGCAATGCGCGATATGGAATCTCGGCAAGTCTTTTTGTACGTGGCTGTATTCTTCAATGTCGCGAATGTAGAGAAGCACGCGCCGGCCCTTGTAGCCCAGCGTACCGTCGTTTAGAAACTCGATCTCATTGGGGTCTATGTCTATACCTTGCCTAGAGAGCTGGAAAAGCTCGTCGGCTGTGATCCTATTGCCTAACCTGATCGTAGAAATCTCTCCGAGCTCGGCATTGCCCATGCTTCGCCGGAGCTCGTTCAAAGGCTGAAAGGCGAGGAAATCCAGCAGTTTCATTCGCTGACCAACTCTCTAATTTGTTTGATTCTCGCATCCGCGTTAGTTCTTACTCGGAAATCAACGCGCTGTGACGCGAATTGATCCTCGACCCCATTCCTGAGGACTAGATGGGAAAACGATAAGCCGTTTGCTGTAACGTGTTCCATGAGCCACGCCTTGCTATCAGTAAGCGATGACAAACCCAAGACATAGCCCAGCGTATTTCTGGTACGCGCTTGTGATAGTTCCATGTTTCCGAAGTACGCTTCGTCCACGGATGAGCCCGAACGCCACAACGTCGACGTATAGCCTTCGATACGAATCTCCTCGATTGAGCTTCTATACTTGTCTTTCATCAGAATCGCGACGTATCGAGGAAAGAAGTCCGTCAAAATGCCCTTGAACCTCGGGCGAACTTGGGCGCTTCCCGTTTGAAAGAGCACCTCGGGCTCGTGGAAGCTGATGGTCAAGCTTTGTTCGTCGATTGTAGCGTTCCACCGCGGAAGATCGCTACGAAACTCCTTTTCGAGCTCGCGGTACAAATCAGCGCGCATCTGGTCATAGTGCACAGCTATTTCCTGGGCCTGGTGCGCTTCCGCCTGAACTCTGAGCATGTAGCTGATTGCTAACAACAGGAAGAGCATCATTAGTCCTGTCATGAGGTCGCTCAAGGGAATCCAATGTTCTTCCGCGGTTGCATGAGGTCGGTTTCCAAGTACGGATGGTTTTTTCATGACACACTAGCGCCGATTCCGACGAGCGTACGCAGTCGAGACGTTAGAGGGGTATAGTCCTCGACAAATTTCGATGAAAGAGCAGCGAGTTGTTTTCCCAGCCCCTGAAGTGACTCAGTGAGTTCCTTTTCAAGTGCCCGGTCGAGCTTGACGATCTGTTCATCTAGTCTACGAGAGCTATCTTCAAGTTTTACGTTTAGTTGCTGACTTGCCGATTCTATTGTCGAAGTGAGCGCGGAGCGCACTGAATCCGCAGCCGAACGGAACGCTGTGGAGATCTCTGACGCGACCTTGGCTACCTCTGCTTCGTGATTCCGAGCACTGGAAGCAACTCTTTCTGTTAAGGCCACGATTTTCTGCTCTACTGATGGGAGGCTATTTGAAGCGCTGTTTATTAGTGCAGCCAGCTCAGTCGAAGTTCGTTGCATGCTAGCTTGGTAGGTTTCCATCGGCCCAAGTATAGTTTGAAACCGATTGGCCACGTCCGCGAACTTCGCCGCATCGTCGACAACCTTGGAGTATCGCTCCGTCGCCGTTGTCATCGACGCGCTCGTAATGGCTTGTTGATTGACAAGTTCAGTGAGCTGTTGGCGATATTTCTCCTGCCACTCAAGGAGCTTGCCAACAGCAACGTTGAGCTGCTTGAAGTTCTCACCGAACTGCTCAGTAATCTTTACATTGAAATCTCTGATAACTAGCTCAAGCGCTGAGATGAGAGCCTTGCTGTTCATGTCAGCCATTTTGGCCATGAATTCTTGCTGGGATCGCTTTAGGGCGTCGAGTCGGTCATTTACGTCTTGCCGGCCGAGCTTCAATTGCGATAGTATTGTTGAATCATCGCCGCCGACTAGCGCCTGTTGAACACCAGCTAGCTGGCCAAGTAAGTCATCAACTGTCGCACCTTCGCTGCCGCTTTCAACTGATGCCGCCGGAAAGAGGAGATTGCGAGCCTTTATTGTGATTGCCCAAAACACTCCAGCTAAAGAAGCGATAAAGGCGGTGCGTATGCCAGAGATAAGATATGGCATGCTTGCCTGAATGTTCGCGGTATCGAAGTTGAGCAAACCAGCCGTAATGCCCACAAATGTTCCTAAGATACCAAGCATGGTCAAAATGGTAGGTACTTTCGTAACCGAGGCGGTTGTAAACCGGCAGAGGTGCGCAAGGGCCGCAACGAGCGTTATAACCGCGAGGAACCCCAGAGCGACGGGGTTTGAGAGAAGGTCGTTGAGCCAAATCATGAGATGCCTTCGTTCCTTTCCTGAGTTTCATTTGAGTGGTATCGCTCGCGCTTATTCGTCGCCGTACAGCGACCGCGGTCGAGTACGATCGCTAGTAACCGTTGACGACCGGAAGCGCCATCATCAAGCAGCTTCCGACTTAGGTTGTGCTTCGCTCACAGTGTCGCGGATAGTCTGCAAGACACTCACGAGCTGACGTTTGATGTCGTCGAGACACTCAGCGATCGCATCGAGATGCGTCTTGCCGGCGGTGATTTTTCGCTTGACATCCGCGAAGCTGTTGGTAATGGCGAACGCGCGATCGATATCGGCGCTAAGCCGAGCAACATCAAGCGTTCCGCCCGATGTGCGGCTCATTAACGCCTTCCAGCGTGCGCATTCAACCGCTACGCCCAGGGCGGTAAAATCCCAACCTTGATCGTCTGAGAGTGTTGGGACGCGAACAATCAGTTTGTCGTCACCGAATGGATCTATTGCTTGCGCGACGTCGCCGGAGCAAGTAACGACGGAGATTCCGAAAGCCGCTCCGCGGTTGCTCATCGCTTTGCCGAGTTCGCGCACGTGTTGGGTCTTGTGATTCTTATAGGCGTTCTTGCATTCAATGACGATGCGGAGCTTTTGGGCATCGCTTGGATTAACTTCGATGACAAAGTCCCCGATGAAGTTTTGATCGAGGCCGTACTCGGTAGCTGTATGAGCCACGAGATCCTTGCGCGGTCGTGACTCAGTCTCCAGGAAGTCGAGTGTTGCGGCTTCGAAATCGCTGCCCTTTCGGGTGGACCTAGATCGTTCGACGCTTGCGGCGGCTTTAGCGGCTAGGCGTTGCAGTAGCTCGGAAATTTGTCCAGTTAGGTTTGTGTAGCGGCGTTCGTCGCTTTTCTCCAGTTCGGCCCGCAGCGCTGACAGCGGGCTGTGCGGGTTGGCAAGATCGAGGTCCTCACGTACCTTTGCAGTGACGCGTTGACAGTCGTCGACGAGGGCGACTCGTAGTCTGCCAATGATGGATTGAGTATTAGCCGGATCAAGTGTTCTGCTTAGTTCCTTGGCGAGGTCGTTGAGAAGGTTGGCGATTGTTTTGCCCATAGTCTCACTGGACTTCGCTACGGCCTGTTCTGCCGTTCTTGAAACGTTGGACAGCAGCGATTGCGCCTTCTCGCTCTCGCTCTTGAGAGCGTCGGCTAGGAGTGCTGCGCCCGTCTTGTCGTTGGCGAATGCAAGGGCTCTCGCCCCGAGCTGCAGGCAGTTGAGGACACCGGCCGTCCGAATGTCGGGCTCGAGTTGGCCGATGTATGAGACGGTGACCTCATCTGCGACGTTAAGAGAATCGATCGTGAGGATGCCATCGCTCACGGTAACGGAAGTAGTCACTTTTTCTGAACCTCCACGACGAGCCGCCCCGCGTTGCCATTTAGAAGCCTGATTTAAGGTTTGTGCGGCGGACGGGGGCCGAGCTCGTCCTTAGGCTTTCGGTCGGATCCGCCAACCGAGGCGGCGTCGACTATCAGCCGACGCCTGCATTATGGCGGATGGCGAAGAAACCGGCACTTCCCCGTGGCGGGGATTGTCGCGATCAAACGGTTCCCAGAAATGGGGATTTATTCGCATCCCCCGAATGGGGAGAATCCCCCAAAAAGGTGGCGTTCGAGCGTAGCTCGCCGTCTTCGCGGCTTAAGGACGAGGGGCGCTATGGAGGTTGACAACTACCACTAGAATCAGCTGCCGCACTCGCGACGACTTCGTCTTACGCGGACTGTGGCAAGGCTGCGCTGCGCCGCGCGGCAGCCTCAACGGCTAGTCTCTGCTTCGACCAGCCGGTCCTGCCCTTAATGTTCTTGAGATGCTGCTTAATCGTTTCTGGTGTGACAGATAGAGCCTCAGCGAGGTCTCTGGTGTGCTCCTGCCCTTGCCGCAGGAGATCCGCAATTTGTTTCTCTTTTGGCGTCAGTTGATACCAAGGATCATTCTTTTCGTCTTCCGGTGTGCGCGCCCGCTGAATGTGGGCGGTCTCTTCAATTTCCCGCAAGACGTCGGTCGGTTGGCTAAACATCGACGCCAGCATATAAGCGACCACGAGGGAGATGAGGATGGCCGGAGCCATCGATAACCAAAATGTGTTTCGGACGATTTCTAAAAGATCTGCCACTGTAGCGGAATCAACTTCAACGCCAACCAATCCGACGACTTTGCCATTGCGTAAAATGGGTGTGTACGCGATCAGCGACGTTCCCGATTCGTCCGTGTACGGAGCATCGGTGTGAGTGGGTCTACCAGATGAGTACGCTCGAAGCTCCCACTGGTCGGCCTTTCCGTTGTCGAACATCGGATCCGAAGCATTATCGCTCTGGGTAAGAACGTATTCTTCTCTACCTTCAATAACTGATACAAAAAAGGCACCTTCGTTATTGGAGAAATAGTGAGTCGATAGTTTTTTCAACGTCTGCCGATAGCTTGCAAAAAGTCGATTGCCGCTCTTCATCGGAGCGATGCCTACAAGCGACCAATCCCTACCGTCTGCCGCCACTTGCGAAATTTGCACGAGGTGCACTGCTTTATCGTGGATCCACCGTGAAGCGTTTGAACCAAGCAAGAGCCAGGCTGTGCAAATCGTGACAGCTTCCGCGACGAGAATGATGGCGAAGGTTCGCTGAAATGTCGTACTTAACGACCGCTGGATAAACGAGTGCAGTATTTTCCCAACGCCCTTTTCGGAAGAGATAGTGGGTCTGCCGTTGCTCACCATAGCCGCTCACTCTCCGAATGTCTTAGCAGTAACCTTGCCCGCGCCAGAACGCCCCTCATCAGGATAGCGAAAAGTCGGCGCTTTGGTGCTACAAGCGGTGCTACATGCGCCGGCGGCGCTTCCAGCTAAACCGTTGGGATTATGCGCGGCGCCATATACGTCAAGGGTTCCAATGGTGGAGATGAGGGGACTCGAACCCCTGACCCCTTACATGCGAAGCAAGTGCTCTACCAGCTGAGCTACATCCCCACGGGTCCAGTCGAAGATTATAGCACGGACCACTCGGCCCTGCAATGACGCAGGGTCGACGCGGACCCGCGAGCGATATTTCTAGAAGTGCGCCAGACCGAGCGGCTCCGTCAACTGAGTCAACGAGCCTGCGATCGTCGTCGCCGGAACAGCGTTACCCTTCGCTCCGGGCGCATACGTCGTGATCGAGCTGCTGCCGATGTTCGCCACATAGATCACGCCGGCCGCGTCCACGGCGATGCCGGCGGGAACATCCAGGCCGGTCTTCGTGCCGTTGATCGAGCGGATCGGGATGGCATTGTGGTCGGCATTGGGCTTGAATTCCACAACGCTGTTCGCGGCGTTGTTGGTCACAAATATGTCGTTCACCGCATTGACCGCAACCTCGGCCGGTTTTAGGATCCCCGTGGCCGGTCCGGTGATGGTGGCAAGCGGCGGCGTGTTGCCGCCCGCACCCGCGGCGTATACGGTGACCGAATTCGATTTTACATTTGCGACGATCAGTTCGTCCTTTGAATTTAGAATAAGGCCCGAAGGGGCCTCGAGCCCGGTCGCCGCTCCGCGCAGCTTACGGATCGGATGCGCATTGCCGCTGGCGTTTTTTGCGAATATCAGGATCTCATTCTGTTTGCCCGTCGACACATAGATATCGCCCTTGGAGTCAAGTACGACACCGAACGGGTTTGCCAGGCCGGTGTTGTTGCCAAATACTTGGCGAATCGGCGGCGTGTCGCCGTTTGCGCCGGGAGCATAAACGTTGACCGACTTCGTGGTCAGGCACGTAACATAGATGTCCCCGTTGGGAGCAACGAACATCCCGATGGGAGAAGCTAACTTCGAATTGACCCCGCTGATCAACGTCGTCGGCGCGATGTTGCCATTCCCGTTGGATGGGAACGTCACGATGGCGTTTGCGCCTGCGTTCGAGACATAGATGAACTTAGTCGCGGCATTTATCGCGGGCAGCGCCGCGCGGGCCGCCGCGGTGGCGTCATGCGTTCCGGTTGGAACGAGCGATCGAGCGCCGCAGCCGGAAATGGACAGCGAAGCCAAGACCAAGACGGAAAGAACCGCACGCGCGACGCGCATTTCTGAAACCTCGAAGACAATAATAGTGCACCTTGTGTAAGGGCGATTGCCGAGTCTTCCGTAGCCCGTCGGGCCACCCTTGAGTCCTTTGCCGCAATTTGACGCGTAGTCGCGTCGACCAAGCGGCGCATTCCGGTGCGTGGCCCAGTGCGCGAAGGGCGCGCCTGGGGCTCCCATGCAACAAAGCTATCGCCGGGCGGTATGCTCTCTGGCTGCCCCACTTCGATTTGACGGGAGTTCATTGTGGTCGGACCGATCATCAGCGCGCGGCTGATCAGGAAACAAACGCGACTTGCGACGAAGCTGGCGCGCGTGCGCGCGAAGCTCGCAAATCTTGATGGCGCGACGGCCTATCGCGTGAGCGAGTATCATAACGGCCTCGTTAGCATGCTACGCAGAATTGCGTCCGTCGTTCTATGGGCGGCGTTCTGGTGGCTCGGCTGTAAAGCGATCACCGGAATACTCGACGACATCTTCGGCCCTGAAGAGCGCCTCATCCCGGTCGCGCCGCAGACGATTTCAGCAAGCGGTGACGCGTCGACGAGCGGTCACACGTTTTGGACGTTCGGCCGTCGCATGCGTAGTGGCGAAAGCCAGATCGTTCAGCGGTAGGTAGTAAGGCAAGCATCGCTTGCCCGGCGGACCATAGAGGTCCGCCCTACGCCCGGCGGGCCACAAAGGTCCGCCCCACACAAACAATATCTTAACACGCGTGATGTACTCTTTCGCTCGAGGGAGAATAAACATCATGCGCTTCAAACTTTTTGCCGCCGCACTTATCACCCTAACCTTTGCCTGCCGGGCACTTGCCGATACGTCGCAGCCGCCCGCAGGGCCGATGGGTCAGCGCGTGAGCTCGTATATCGTCGCGTTCAACGCCGGTCAGGCGCAGATGCTCGCGTGGGTCAAAGCCAACATGACCGCGCAAGCTTTGGCGGCGCGCACAACCGCAGATCGGATCGCGAGTTACCAAAGAATGCGCGGTGATCTGCAGTCGCTGAAGTTCGTCCGGGTTCTCTCGAGCGGCCCCGCCGAGTTGGCGGTCGAAGCTCGCGGCGGCAGCGGCGATCCGATCACCTTGGATTTCCACTTCGACGGCACGCCGCTCGAGCAGGTGACCGGTTTAGGTGTGCGCATCGGCGCCGGTGCAGTTCCGCCTCTTCCATCCGTCAACCACACGTTGGACGACGCGAAGCTGGGCGACGCGCTGAACCCTTTCCTCGCAGCGAGAAGTCGAGAAGGCAGATTCTCCGGTGCGGTCCTTGTCGCAAATCATGAATCCACAATTTTTGCCTCCGCATATGGATCAGCGAACAAACCCTTCGGCATCCCGAATTCCCTGACAACGCGTTTCAATCTCGGCTCGATCGATAAACTCATGACGCGCATCGCCATCGAGCAGCTCGTCGAGAAAGGCCGGCTCCACTACGACGACACATTGGGTTCGCTGCTTCCATCGTATCCGAATCGCGATGCCGCACAGCGCGTCAGCTTGCAGCAACTCGTCGATATGACGTCTGGGATCGGAGATTTCTTCGGCGACCAGTTCGACAACTCGCCAAAGGACCGGTTTCGCTCGCTGCAAGATTATCTGCCGCTCTTCGGCTCCAAGCCGCTTGCCTTTGCTCCGGGATCGTCGCACCTCTATTCAAACGGCGGCTACGTCGTGCTTGGGCTGATCATAGAGCGCGTGACGGGGACGTCGTACTACAACTATGTCGAACACCATATCTTCGCGCCCGCCGACATGACCGACTCGGGTTGGTACGATGTCGACGATCCGGTCACGCGTGTCGCAACGGGGTACACGCAGACGCCGGGCGGGCTTCGCTCGAACGTCTACGAATTGCCGGCGCGTGGATCTTCGGCGGGCGGTGGCTATTCGACAGCGGACGACCTCTTGAAGTTCGCTCGCGCGTTGGAGGGCGGTCGACTATTGAATGCCCGCGGTACCGCGCTCGTACTCGGTTCGGGAATCGGTATCGCCGGCGGCACCGCCGGATGCAATGCCGCGCTTGAGATCGATCCCCCAAGCGGGTACACCATCGTCGTCCTGTCAAACCTCGACCCACCGTCCGCTGAGGCAGTCGATGCGCAGATCCGAGCGTGGCTTGGACTATGAAAGCAAATCTGTGAGCATAAGGTGAGATCGCGTGTCCGGCCGCACGTCCTCGTCGTCGAGGACGATCCCAAGACGGCCCGCATCATCAGGCTCTACCTTGAAGCCGAACGATTCCAAGTATCGCTCGCTGACGAAGGCCTGGCCGCACTTGCTTTCGCACTCGAGCATCATCCAGATATCATGCTCCTCGATCTCATGCTGCCCAAGCTTGATGGCCTCGCCCTGTGCGCAAAACTGCGCGCGGAAAGCGAGATCCCGATCATCATGGTCACGGCGCGCTCGACCGAAGACGACCGCATCACCGGTTTGAAGGCGGGCGCCGACGACTATCTGATCAAGCCGTTCAGTCCGCGGGAGCTCGTCGCCCGCGTTCAGGCGGTGCTGCGCCGCGCAGCGGACGACGGATCCAGGCGTCGCCGCCGCTTCGCCTTCGACGGACTGGAGCTCGATGGAGCCGCACATTCGCTACGCGTCGACGGCAACGATGTGCGGTTGACGCCGACTGAGTTTTCGCTCCTCGAATCCCTTTGCCGAAACGCCGGCGGTGCGGTTTCGCGCGACCGGCTCATCGAATCTGCGTTCGGCGTCGATTTCGACGGGTCGCCGCGGACTATAGACGTCCATATCGCAAGCCTCCGGAAGAAGCTGGGCCACGATAGTGAACGCCGCTTCATCGAGACCGTCTCCCGAATCGGCTATCGTTTCGTGGCACGCCGCACATGACGGGTTTGCGCCTGCGGCTTTTCTTGGTCATCGCAATGGTCAGCGTGGTCACGCTCGCTGCAGTCGGGGCGTTCTCGTCTCGCGCGACGACGGAACTGCTCCAAAACCTGGACGTCTCGTCTCCTCCCATCGCCGGCGAAGCGATCCGCAGCGAGTTGCAGACGTACTACGCGTCGTCGCACAGCCTTGAAGGTCTGAGCCGCGAGCTGCAGTCAGTGGGAAGCGAACACCGCGTCGGTCTCGTCGCGATTTCCAAGGCTGGAGCGTTGCTGGGTGCGTCATCGCCCGCGCTGGCGCGCGCTCGCATCACACGTCAGGGAGACGAACTTCAACTTGCGTCGGACGCTGACGGGGCCGGCGCTGCCGAGACGCGGCTGATAATTCGCGGCGCGGTCGGCGACATCCGTAACAAGGCCGGCGCGATCGTCGCCACGGTTTTCGCGTTGCCGCAATCCGAACGCGGCGCAGCGTCGCAGCTTCCGGCTTTGGCAGCCAGGCGTGCGCGCAACTCGATTTGGACGGCGACAGCTATCGGAATATTTGCCGCGTTGTGCGCTGCTCTCGTGCTTTCGTCGCAAATACTTCGTCCGATCCGAGCGTTGCAAGCCGCGGCCGGCCGGATGGAAGCGGGTGACTTCGGCGCACGCGTTAACTTGCATGGGAACGATGAGATCGCCGCGCTCGGACATTCGTTCGATTCGATGGCCGCGAACCTCGCCCGCTTGGAACGGCTCCGGATCAATCTCGTCTCAGACATCGCACACGAACTGCGCTCACCGCTCACGAACATCCGGGCACATATCGAAGCGTTGCAAGACGGGCGCATCGCGCCGGATGCGGCTTCCCTTGAATCCATCGCGGAGGAGAGTCGATTACTTGAACGGCTCATCTCGGATCTACAGGACCTAAGCCTAGCGGACGCCGGCGCGTTGCGGCTCAATCCGATCGCGCTACAAGTCGGGCCTGTCTTGACCGCGGCGTTCGACGCATTCCGGCCAACGCTCGAACGGAAAGCGCTGACAGTTAGTCGCAACATCCCCGAGGATGCGGTGATCATCGCCGATCCGCATCGGCTCAGCCAGATCGTGCACAACCTCGTCGCGAACGCGGTGAATTTTGCGGATGAGGGCGGTCGCGTTAACGCCTCGGCCACTCGTGTCGACGGGTCGATCGAAACCGTTGTCTTCAATTCCGGTGCGCACGTCGATGACGGCGAGCTCGTCGACGTTTTCGAACGGTTTCATAGGGTCGATCGATCGCGCGCGCGCTCCACGGGCGGCGCGGGCCTCGGCCTCGCGATCGTGAAGCAACTCGTAGAAGCGCAAGGCGGGCGCGTCTGGGCGTGTAACGCGACAGCCGGGTTCGAGGTCCACTTCACGCTTCCGGCGGGTTGATTGCCCCGGCGGACGTTTAACGTCTGCCTTAACCGAAGCTCTTCGCTTCCTCGCGATAGTATGCGCGCAATGCGACCGCCGCGAACATCGCGGTGAAACCCGCCAACCATAGTATGGTGGTCGCGATCGGCTCGACCGGCGCACCCATCGCGCCCCAAGCGAGTTGACCGAAGTGATACGCAGGCAAGTACGGCGCGATGGAACGGACGAACGCCGGTAGATCGTCGACCGGCACGAAGAGCCCCGACGCGAAGGACATGGGAAGACTGATCAGCTGCAGGATCGCCGCGGCAGAGTTCGGGCCCGCGAGATACCCGATGGCGAAGCCCAGCGTGATGAACGGGAAGACGCCTAGCAGCAGTTTCGCGCTGAGCGTTAGCCACAAAAGCGGCTGCAGTTGGATGCCGCCGGTGACGGCAGCAAAAACGAAAAGCGCGCTGATCGCGATCGCGGAAAAGACCAACGTCGCGATGGTCTTGCCGACGAGATACGCAAACGGGCTCAACGGCGTGGCCCTCATGAGCAACGTGGTCTTGCTTCCGCGGTCGTTCGCGACCGTGATGCCAAAAGAGAAGAGGGCGACGTTGATCACGGCATACGCGCCGAACGACGCCAGTACGTAGCTGCCGACAGCGATCCCGTCGATGTGCTCGTGCGCCGACGGTAGGCCGAACAGCGCGTAGAACATGATCGGAAACGCTATGACCGGAATGCTGAACGCCGGCACGCGGATGAGTCGGAAAAACTCCGACCGCGCCTGCGCGGCGATCATCGGCCACAGCGGAGCTAGACGGATCGCGCTCGCCTCAGCCATGTCTCTCCTCGGTCAGCCCGACAACTGCGTCCTCGAGCGAAGCACCGACCACCTCAAGGTTCGGCAGATCGAAGCCGCGGTCGAACAGTTCGCGCAGCAGCGCTTGCGGATCCGCGGTGAACAACGACGCACGTCCGTCTGCGTTCACGATCCGAAGAACGGGCAGGCCGGCGACATCGGTATCGACGATCGCGCGCGGAGCATCGTAGGATACACGTTTGCTTTCGACGCTGGCTTTGAGCACGCGCGGCGGAGCATCGGCGATGACGCGACCCTTGTTGATCACGATGATGCGATCGGCGACGGCGTCTGCTTCCTCGATGTAGTGCGTGGTCAGCAGCAGCGTCCGCCCTGCAGCCGCGAAATCGCGAAGCCGCCGCCAGAAGTTACGTCGCGCTTCCACATCCATGCCGACCGTCGGCTCGTCGAGGAAGAGCGCCTGCGGATCGCCGCAGATCGCGAGCGCGAAATACATGCGCTGCCGCTGCCCTCCGGACAGTGTATGGATGAGCGCATCGGATTTCTCTTCGAGGCCAGCCATTTCGAGCACGGCGTCGAGCGCGAGCGGCGCCGGGTAGTAGGAGCGAAATTGATCGACGATCTCTTTCACTCGCAAGAATTCGGGCACGCCCGACTCCTGCAACAGAACGCCGCATCGCGTCCGTGCCCGCCGATCGCGCGGATCGAGACCGAATAACGATACGCTGCCCGCCGACGGCTTTCGAACGCCGAGCATGAGCGAGATAAATGTTGTCTTGCCGGCGCCGTTCGGGCCAAGCAGCGCGACGATCTCGCCTTGCCCGATCGTGAGATCGGTCGGAAGCAGCGCTTCGACTTGGCCGAAGTTCTTAGCGGCGCGATGGGCCTCGACGACAGCCGTCACGTGCGGCGTTACGGCGTCCCCACGTCGATCGTCGTCACTCCCATGATGAAGCGTCCTTGCGTCGCATCTTCCGGCACGATCAGTTCGCTGATGCCGTTGCCGGGGAGTGGCCTTCCATCTTCCTCGTATGCAAGCACGATGCGCTTGGCGTTATAGTCTCTATTGAATTCGGCGAAGGCGATGATCGCTGAAGCGCCCGATGTGCCCGTGACCAATGCGTAGGCGTGCGTGGCCATGTCGACGCCGGTGGACGTGGTCGGGTTCGCGCGGTCGACGACGTCGCTCAGGAGTGGTCCAGTGAAGATGTGAATGCGGCGGCGGCCGTCGGGGTCGAGGACGCGCATCGTCAACGTGGAGTTCGGCATTGCTTGCAGATCTTTGAGGGTGAGGACCACGGGATTCGCGACCGCCCCCGTTATCTGGATCACGGAGCCGGGCGGGGCTGTGATCGGAGCGGGCGTCGGCGCGTTGCCAGGAGGCGCCGTCATGAGTGGGGCGGGCGTCTGCGGCAGCGCGGGGAGCGTGGTGGCGGAAATCGCCGGCACCGGAGAGACGCGCGCTTGAACAGCCGCGACGGCTGCCGATCTGGGCGCACCCCACGTCGCAGCGACCACACCGCAGACGGAAGTTAGTAGCGCGATCCAGATAAGGCGTGAGCGCATGTATCGATTCTCCTTATTGAAGGGGCCGCCTGACCACGAAGGTCCGCCCAACAATTACCCGTCGTACTACGGGTTATCGAAGCCGCGCGCCTTCAGCCAGCGCGAGATGACAAAACGCGATCGCTCGGCGCAATCGGTATGATTCGCATCGACGATTTCAAACGTCTTCGGTTCTGACGCGGCGTCGAACAGCTCGCGCACCGCCGTCGGGCCGACGAGCCCATCGCGGCTGCCAGCTATCACGAGCACAGGGCGCGGTGCTATCTCGCCGATGCGGACGGCGTTCGCATCCATCACTTTCGCGATCGCCGCGGGCGACGCGCCGTCGACATACGCTGCCCGGTTCTGCAAACCAGAAAGCATGGTGTTGTCGGTCAGAGCACTACCGCGATGCAGCGATGTCGCCATGACGATCGCGCCCTCAACGGCCTCCGAGCGTACGGCCGCCCCGATCGCCGCCGTCGCACCCATGGAGTGGCCACCAAGCACGATATGCTTGACCGCGGGCAGCGAGCGCACGAGCGCGATCGCATCGAGCGCGTTTTCGACGAGATCGGCGCCGGCGCGCAGAGGCCCGGTGCTCGCGCCTAGCTTGTGGCCTAAAAAGTCGAAGGCGAACGCGCAATACCCATCTGCTGCGAGATGAAATGCCAGCGGATCGACATTGTGTTTCGACGACGAATAGCCGTGGCACAAGACGACGCACGTCGCCGGCTCACCGGTATGATAGAAGAGACCGCGCACGACGCCGCCCGCGCTGTCGAACGACAGCAGTTCGATGCGGATGTGCGACAAGTCGCGGATCCTCACCATACCGTCGTCACATCACCGTGTGCAACGTGAGCAACGTCGTGCGATGAAAGAATCCGCGATGAAACGTCACCGCGATCGACGTGCCGAGCGCGCCGGAGAAAGCCATACGCGCGTCGTCCAGATCCTGGATCGGGTGTCCGTCGAGCGCGAGCAGTCTGTCACCGCCTCGCAAACGCGCGTCGTCGGCTGGAGATCCGGGAAGAACCGCCCGTACTTCGACCGAACCATCGCGATCGACAAGCCATGCGCCGCTTCGATCGAATGGAATCGCGCCCATTGAATTCAGGTTAGGCGGGGCGAGCACGAGTTTCGATCCGAGGACGTCGATCGTCACCGTAAACCGTTGAAGCAGCCACGCTCCGAGAGCACCGTCAGCCGTCGCGGGCAGTGCGCTCGAATCCATGGGGCCAGCGCCGACCGTGATCGGTCGCGTGACGCTGAGCGGTCCAAGCAGCAGCGATGGAACGCGACCCATCTGGCCGGCGACTTCACCGGTCGGGCGGGCAAGCCACGGCGGCTCGACCCAGTGGCCATAGTTCTCGAGTTGGTGTGAGCGCGCGAATCCGTCGCTGACCACGAGTTCTGTGGTTGCCAACGTATCGATCGCGAACGTGCCGTCCGCCGATCCGAGCACGCGCGCGGTCACCGCCGGCACGCCGCCCGCGAGGAGCAGCGGCAACTGCGCGGCGCCAGACGGAAGCATCGCGTTTTCTGCGTTGGCCGAAGTCCGGTAAAGGATGAGGCGGCGATTCGCGTAGTCGATCGTCACGGGAAAGCGCGAAAGAAGATCCCAGCCGATCGTCCCTTCGGCGCCGGCGCCAAGGTACGTGAGCGCGAACGGTTTGATCCGTTCGGGGGAGACGACCAAGTTGGTCAGGCGGACGTCACCGATCTGCAACGTGTCGAGAATGAGCCGCTCCTGAGGAGTCTCAGACATCGAGTAATCAATGGCGGTATTCACTCGCGTGTCCAGCAAGAACGTGCGCCGCCTACCGTCCACGACGACCGGCATGAACACGACGCCGTCATGGATATCGATTGGAATCGTCGAAGTATCGGCCGTCGCCAGCCAGAGCGCGGCGGGAACGGTAGGTGTGGGACCGGGCGATTGCACGATCACGGGAGGCGCGGTGACGTTGATCCCCGCGGCGTCGCGCGGTCTTGCAGGCGGCAGCGGAATGGGGCGCGGTTGTGGCGTCGGTAGAGACGAAGCCGGCGGCGAGCCGAGGGGCGATGGTGGGATCGACGACGATGGCGTTGGCGTTGCGGTCGCTGTGGCAATCGGAGCGGCGGTCGCAATGGCAGTCGTAGTGGGTTGGGTCGTCGGGCTTGGCGACGCCGCCGGTGCGATGCTCGGCGTCGGGGCCGGAGTCGGATCCGACGCCGACGATGCAGCGGCGGTGAGGACGCACGCCGCGAAAAATACGGCTGCGGCGAATGCGAAGCGGCGAGCGAGCACGGCACGGGCGTTCGCGTCGGCGCGTGTCATCGACCTTTAGGGAATGAAGGGGCCGACTTTACGTCGGCCTGGCCAACAAAACGTGGGCCGACATAAAGTCGGCCCCTTCAGACAAATCCGGTCAGGCAATCTACCGGAGCGGGCGGTGCGGTGAAATCGTCACGCGGCCGAACCCACTCGAGACGTTGATCTCGGGGCCGCCGCCGTTCAGCGCCATCGAAAGCGCGTGGCGGTTGAGGAAGTGGATATCGCTGTCGGGGCGGCCGAACGTATTGAAGACGTCGCCGGTCTCGCTCTGCGCGTCCACGTTCGCAGCCGCATCCGGTGCGAGCCCCACCCGGATATCGCCGCGGCGCGAGTTGAACCTATATCCGCCGCGGCCAAGCGACGAGAACTGCCAATCGACGTTGCCGGTCTGCGTGAAGACGTCTGCTCGTCCGACCGCCATTTCGCGCGCCGTCACCAAGCCGTGGAGAGTTTCGACGCCGATCGCGCCGCCGATGCCGTTGAGCGTGATCGGACCCATGCCCGAACGGACGAGCCCTCGGCCCGCGACATTTTGCAGATTGATCGCCCCGCGGCCAGTGACGATGACATAGCCGCCGTGCGTGTCGCTCACGCTGACGTCACCGCGTCCGCCGCCGACGAAGAGCGCAGCGACTTGTGGCGGCACGTAGACGGTCACCTCGGTCGTACCGGGGTTGACGATGTTGATCCCGTCGCTGCCGTCTTGCAGGCCGGGTATATCGAAACTGCGTTGACCGAGCCCAGGTCGTCCGCGGACGACGTTTGCGTTGGCAGCGGCGTTTGCGTTTGCACCGCCCGCCTGAGGTTGAGTGAGTCCGGGCAGAACTATGTGACCATCCGCGTTCGCGGAAACCGCGAAATGCGTGACCGTGACGCTGTCGTCACCCACGATGCGGACTTCGCCGGGGTTCCCGACCAGCACCGTGACGTTTGCTTGCGGCGACTTGATCGCGACGAGCCCGGCGCCGCTCAGCGGCGTGGTCTGATCAGCCCAGGCGGCGGCGCCCGTTGAAAGCGTTACGACGGCTGCGATGATGGCGGCGAGCGGCGCAAGGCCGCGGTGCTTGAATGGCATGTCTGTAGTCGCGGGGGCGCCTTCGGCTACTTCCCCAACCTTCACACTACGCCTCGCGCGTCCCCTGCGCATGAACCGGCTGTGAGGTCAAGATGAGCGCAGCATGAGGACGCATAACCGCTGTGACGCCGCGCGCGTTTTTTCAGATAGTCGGTAGCTCGACCACAAAGGCCGCGCCGCCCTCGCTGGAGCTCTCGGCCCTGATCTCTCCACCGTGCACCCGGACGATATTACGCACGACAGCCAGACCCAAGCCTGTGCCTTCGACATTGCGAGAGCGGGCCGGATCCGCGCGGTAAAAGCGCTCAAAGACATGCGGCAACGCTTCTTCGGGGATGCCGGGACCGGTATCGCTGACGGTTATCCGTGCGAGGTCGCCCACGCGTTCGAGCGTTAGCGTGACGCGTCCTGATTGCGTGAACTTGACTGCGTTCTCCGTAAGATTCGTGATCAGCTGCCGCAAGAGGCCGGGTTCGCCTCTGACCGTCGCGTCGGTATCACACCGCACTTCGAGCGTCAGTCCCTTCCGTTCGGCCGCCGGCCGAAGCGCGCCGCCCGCTTCGTGCAGCACCGCCGCAAGGGAGACCGGTTCGAGAGCAAGCGCCTCTGCGTCATCGGTTTTGGCGAGCGTCAACATCGCGTTGATCACGCGCGCCATGCTCGCACTCTCAGACCGGATGGTCTCCATCGCTTCCGCGCGTAACGCGGGGTCTCGATCGGCCCACCGCTGCAGCATCTGCGCGTTGCCGTTGATGACCGTGAGTGGAGTTTTCAACTCGTGCGAGGCGTCGGCGATGAAGCGGCGTTCACGCGCAAATGCCGCTTCCAATCGCCCGAGCATCTCGTCGAACGTCGAGGCGAGGACGCCGAGTTCGTCGCGCCGTTCTTGCCAGTTGAGCCGCTTGGCGAGATCCTCCCCGCCGATCTCACGCGCAGCGCGCGCGATCTCGTTGATCGGTGCGACGGCAGTGCGGGCGAGCCAGGCACCCGTCGCGATCACCGCGATCGCTGCGATCAATACGCTGATGAGCAAGAAAACGCCGAACGCCGTGATCGTGCGCTGCACGAGTGTGAGCGACTCGGCGACGTAGACGATGACCTCCGGACCTTGCGGGCCCGCGATCGTGATCCAGTGCGCGAGCACCGGCCCGACATCGGTCTTCGCCGATCCCCAATCGTCGCCGAAACCTGCGGGAGCGCGCCAATCCACGTAGCCGGTCGTCGGCAGGTCGAATCCGCCGAGGTTGCCGCTGCGTCCGATAGGGTACAATTGTTTGCCCGGCGTGAATACTTCGACGAACAGCCCGGCGCCGGCGAACGTGTTCAACGTGGACTCGTCGGAGAGCAGCGTTCGCACACTGACCACGCCGAACGGTTCGTTGCGTTCGCTTCGCGTGACCGCTTCGATCTGCTGCGCCACGCCGTTGATACGGTCCGCCGTGCTGATCATCAGCACGCGGTTGGCTCCAAAATCCACCACGACCGAGAACGCGAGCAGCAGCCCGAGCAGCAATCCGCCGTACCACGCCATCATGCGCCATCGCAGGCTGGAGAAGAACGGTGGGCGTTTTATCTCAGGTCCGGAGCGCGTAGCCCACACCTCTGACCGTGTGGATCAGCTTGTCCTCGGTGCCTTCGTCGACCTTATTGCGCAAGTATCGGATGTAGACGTCGATGAGATTGGATTCCCCAAGAAAATCGGATCCCCAGACGCTGTTGAAGATCTCGTCGCGCGTGTGCACCTTGTTCGGATACATGAGCAAGAACTCGAGGAGCGAGAATTCTTTGGCGGTAAGCGTGATGGATTGGCCGGCGCGAGTCACCTCGTGAGTATCGCGGTTCAGCACGAGATCCTTCGCGCTCAGTGTTCGAGCGCCGGGCTCGTGCGAACGGAGCTGCACGCGGATGCGCGCTAGCAATTCTTCTATTGAGAACGGCTTGGTCAGGTAGTCGTTTGCGCCGGTATCGAGCCCCGCGATCCGGTCGGGCACTGCGTCCTTAGCCGTGAGCATGATGATCGGGACCGAGGAGTGCCGACGCACGCGTCGGCAGACTTCCATTCCATCGATGCGCGGCAGCAGAAGATCGAGCACGATGAGGTCGGGACCTTTCAAAGCGCGTTCGATCGCGCTTGCGCCGTCATGGCAGACTTCGACGCGGAACCCTTCGTGCTCGAGTTCGAGCTGAAGGACGCGCGCGATTTTTTCATCGTCCTCGACGATGAGTATCCATTGCTTCTCAGCCCGCCCGGTGGCTGCGAGCTGTTCCATGCACCCTTTCGGCAGCCGCGATGCGCGGCCGCGCCTCTCCTCTACCATACGTTAACGGCTGCATGCCCGGTTCGCATTAACGGGACGTGAAAGCAACCGGGGGAGCGGCCGGTCCCGCATGCGAACCGAGCGGCGCGTGCGATTGTTCGCGGGGATTCCGTTGGACGAGGCCGGCCGCGCGTACGTCGCGGGCGCCGCCGAAGAGCTCACGCGTGCCGGCGTCCGCCTGAAGTGGGTTCGCCGCGAGAATTGGCACGTGACGTTGGCATTTTTGGGGAAGGTCGCCGAGCCTCGCGTCGCGTCCGTACGCGGCGCTTTCGTGCAGGCCGCTGCGACGTGCGCGCCTTTTGCGCTCAGATTTGGATCGATCGACGCGTTTCCGAGCCTGCGTCGACCTCGTGTAGTATACGTCGGTGGCGAGTCTCAGCTTGAGGCGTTTGCGCGTACTGGCGCCGTGATCCGCGCGGAATTCGTCGGGCTGGGATTTCGATTCGATGACGATGCGATCGCGCACGTGACTGTCGGCCGTTCGGATGGCCGGACGCCGATCGACGCGCCGCAACTGGCCTCCGTTATAGAAATGCAGGTGCGCCGAATCGTGCTCTTCGCATCGGTGCCCGCCTCGGGATCGGTTCGCTACGACGAGATCGAATCGGTCGACCTACGGAACCACTGACGTTCGAATTGCGTTTCCCTACACGAACGCCGCTCTTGTGCTTTGCACCCTGCACCTCTGCGGCGTTCCACTTGGTTTTTTGAAGGGGCCGACTTTATGTCGGCCCAGGCGAACGCAACGTGGGCCGATATAAAATCGGCCCCTTCAGGCAGATTGACCTCATCAGCCCTTCGCGATATTCATCATCCAGTCAATTCCGAATTTATCCGTGACTTGCCCGAATCGCGCGCCCCAGAATTGATCCTCGAGTGGCATGGTCACGTTGCCGCCTTCCGAGAGCCCTTTGAAGATGCGCTCGCCTTCGCTCATATCGCCCGTCCCAATAGAAAGTGAGATGCGCTCGTTCGTCGGCGATTCGCCGATCGTGCCGTCGGCGGCCATGAAGTTGATCCCGGGTCCCTTGAACGTCGCATGCATGACACGGTTGCTCTGATCAGGCGGCATTTTCGAAGCCATGGGCGTGTCGCTGACTCGCGTCATGTCGACGATATCGCCGCCGAATACGTCTTTATAGAACTTCAGCGCGGCTTCACAGTTGCCGTCAAAAAATATGTAAGGCGAAACTTCCACTGGAGGCCCCCCGATGCTCAGCATGCGAAAAGAGCCGATGCGTTCCTAAAAACCAATGCGCATACCTTCAGCGAAAACCGACAAAAAAGAAGAGCGGCCGGCCTTTGTGGCCGACCGCTTTTCTGCGATTCCCCGATTTGGTTAGGAGGTGAAGGCTTCTTCAGTTCGGTTGCACGAACGCGAGCGCCCAGCCGCGGGCAGTCATCTTGCGGACGAGAGTCGTGCTGCCTTGGCGATCGTAGAAGAGAAAGCCCGACCGCTCCGCTTCGTCGAGGTTTCTGAACACTAGCACTCCTTGCATTGCCGGGCCCCCTTTCTGTTGTTTGTCCTATCTGTATAACGGCTCGGAGGTGTCATCTATTACAGCGATGTCCCGGCTATGCCGTGGTAATGTCATATGTTGACGCCGCGCACGTCCTAGGTGGCCCGCGAACGGGACGCGAAGCGCGAAATCGAGATGGCTCAACGCCCGCTCGCCCATGAAAATGCGATGATCACGCGCCGGGAGTGTGTAGCTCCCGGCTTTTGGTGTGTGGGCTTCCGCGCGCCGCGAATCGCCGGTGCCGTTCGCGCGGCACAATATGTGGCGATCGATCAGCCGGGCAGATTCGCGGTGCGGTTGCCGCTCGGCATCTGGACAGCCGAAGGCGACGAGATCACCGTGCTTTTTCGCGAGTGGGGAGAGCGGACGGCGCAACTCGCGCACAGCGATATCGGCACAGCGGTTGACCTGATCGGTCCGCTCGGCAACGATTTCACCATCCCCGCCAGAGGCGCGCGCGCGACGATCGTGGCGGGCGGGCTCGGGGTGGTGCCGTTTTGGCTTCTCGGTAAACGCCTGCTAGCTGCAGACGTGCAGACCCGCGTTGTGCTCGGAGCGCGGACCGCAGCGTTGCTCGTCGGCGCGGCCGAGTTGCGAGCGCTCGGGTTGAACGTGGAGCTGTGCACTGACGATGGCACTGCCGGCACCCGCGGGAGCGTGCTCGACGCGCTCGACAGCGAGCCGCCCGCGGACATCGTCTACGGTTGTGGACCGCCGAACATGCTTCGAGCGCTGAGCAAGCGTTGCGTCGCCGCCAACATGCCATGCGAGATATCTATGGAAGAGACATTCGGCTGTTCGATGGGCACGTGCTGGGGTTGCGTCGTTCCGGTCCGGCGCGGCGCGAAGCAGGGCAGCGGTTATCCCAAAGCCCATGCCGAGTCGCGCGACTTCGACTATTCGCGAGTCTGCTTCGACGGCACCGTTTATGCCGCCGCGGATCTTGTGTGGAGCGCATGACCGAGCTCGCGCGTGAGCGGATCGATCCAACGACGCGGATCGGCAAGAGCGAACTCAAGAATTTCGTCATCGCGGCGAGCGGCTGTTACAATCGCGGTGCCGAGTTCGGGCGCGTCACGGACGTCAGCGCGTACGGCGCGATCACGCTGAAGAGCGTGACGCTGCAGCCGCGGCTCGGCAACGGCATGCCGCGCGTGCTGCCCGCGCCTGCTGGATTGCTGAATGCGATCGGCCTGCAAGGGCCGGGCATCGAGCATTTTCTCGCACACGACGCGCCGCATCTTCGCGAGGTCCAAACGGCCGTTATCGCGAGCGTGGCCGGCTTTTCGGTCGCGGAATTTGCCGAAGTCGCGGCGCGCATGGACGGTTTGCCGAACGTCGTCGCGATCGAACTCGACGTCTCGTGCCCGAACGTGGATCGCGAAGGTGAATGTTTCGCGGCCAACCCGGAGAGCACCGCCGACGTGGTGCGGGCTGTCAAGGCACGCGTTCGCCTTCCGGTGATCGCCAAACTCACGCCCAACGTGACCGACGTGAAACCGATCGCGCGCGCCGCCGAAAGCGCGGGCGCGGACGCTATCTCGCTGATCAACGCGGTTCGCGGCATGGCGATCGACGTCGCGCGCTCGCAGCCGTGGCTCGCCAACGTGAGCGGCGGGTTGACCGGACCCGCTATCAGGCCGATCGCGGTCCTCGCGGTTTGGGAGGCGGCGCAAGCGGTGCGCATCCCGATCATCGGCATGGGCGGCATCGAGACGGGCCGCGACGCGCTGGAATTCGTGCTCGCAGGCGCAAGCGCGGTTGCGATCGGCACCGCGAATTTTCGAAACCCGGACGTCGCCGCTCTCGTCGCCGATGCGCTTGTCGATGCGGCAGCTGAACGCGGTCTTACTTCGGTGCGCGCGCTGGTCGGCTCGGCGAACCCCAGTTTCGCTGGTGAGAGGTCGCATTAGATGACGGAATTGATCGTCGCGATCGACGAACCGGACTACGGGCATGCGCGCGTGGTGGTGGAGCGCACCGCGCCGGTCGTGGACTGGTATAAAGTAGGTTACGAAGCGTACTATGGTTACGGCGATCTGATCCTGACGCTGCTGCGCGAAGCCGGCAAGCGGGTTTTCCTAGATTTGAAGCTGCACGATATCCCGAACACCGTCGGGGCTGCGGTGCGCACAACCGCGCACACCGGCGCAAAGCTCTTGACGGTGCATGCAAGCGGCGGAGCCGCCATGCTCGGCGCCGCGGCGGCGGCGAAGAGTGCGGGAATGCGAATCGTCGCTGTCACGGTGTTGACGAGCCTCGCCGCCGAAGACCTGCGCGCGATCGGCATCGAGGCGGAACCAAAGGATCAGGCGCTCCGGCTTGCGCTTCTCGCTCGGAGCTGTGGCATAGACGGCGTCGTCTGCGCGGTCGACGACGCGGCGCGGATCCGGAGCGAGTGCGGGCCTGGCTTCACGATCGTCTGCCCGGGCATACGGTCATCGGGTTCGCCTTCCGGCGACCAACGCCGCGTGGCCACACCCGCGGACGCCGCGCGCGCCGGCGCAGATTTCATCGTCGTGGGGCGACCGGTGACCAAGGCCGATGATCCTGCCGCCGCGGCCCGCGCGATCGTCGACGAACTGCGCCCGTCATAGTCTTGATTCTCGTAGTAGGGCAAGCATTGCTTGCCCCCTTCGTCGTCGCCGTCCGTCGAAACATATTGCCGGTTAAACGCGTATCATTCGCATGACGTGTGTTCTTGCATTGGTTGCGGCGCTTTTCGTTGCCACCCCGGCGCCGTCTTTGACGCCGTCTCCGGCAGTCACGCCTAACCCGTACACCATCTATCGCCGGGCGGTTGCAGCGATGCGCGCAGCAAATGCCGTGCGCCCGCAATACGCCGTCTACCAACTCGACTATATTGGGCACAACTTGGTCCTGACACCGACCACGACAAACGGCAAAACGGAATGGGATATAAACCTGCGCCACGCAAACGATGCGCATTCGTATCACGTGTGGTATCGAACGAAAGACGATCGAGCGCTGCAGCAAGACGATGTTTCGCACGCAGAATATCGCGGCGAACCGCTGATCGCTCCTTCAGAAGACAATCCGCTCGATGACGCTTCGCCGTCGCCGTCACCGTCACCGTCGCGGTCGCCGCGTGCGTCGGCTTCCCCGGGACCGATGGCGTCGTCCACCACGGGGACGGATTCGTCATCCGTCAATCCCACGGCGCAAGTCCTAGGCGCGGTGACCTCGGAGGCGAGCCGATACTACGAGATCACGCTCGTCGGACTGGAACAACGCGACAATGCGACGGTCTACCACCTTCATCTGCGCGCGATCAGCGATATCGACGATCATCCGTTGACCGATCTGTACGTCGATCCAGCGACGTTCCTCGTGCGATCGGCCCATGCTGAGTTCACGATGCGCCGAGTCGTCTTCGAATTCGGGCTGCAGGCGGACGTGGACTTCGCGCCGATCGGCGCGTATTGGCTTTTGAGCGCAGTGCATTTCCACGGCAACGGTTACGCGCTTTTCTATCACGCCAACATGGAGTGCACTCTTCGCTTGCACGACATCACGGTGCCGGCATCGTTGCCCGCCGAGTATTTCACTCTACCAGCCGCACCTAAACCGTAGGGTCCATACCGACTTCACGCCAACCACCCGACATGACATCCGATGAAGTCCTCGCGCTTCTGGAGCGCCGTGGCGCCATGCTCACGGGGCATTTCGTGTTGTCTTCGGGATTGCACAGCGACCGTTTCATCCAGAAGTTTCGGATCTTTGAAGACCCGCCCACTGCAGAGGCCGTCTGCGGAGCGCTGGCCGAACGGCTCAAAGACTCACGGCCGCAGGTCGTGGTTGCGGCCGCGATCGGTGGCGTGATTCCGGGCTATATCGTGGCGAAGGCGCTCGGCGTGCGCGATATCTTCATCGAAAAAGAAAACGGCGTGCCGATGCTGCGGCGCGGTTTTGCGATCGGTCCCGGCGAGCGCGTCGCTGTCGTCGAAGATGTGATGACGACTGGCAAGTCGACGGAAGAGATCATCCGCGTCGTGCGCGAGCAGAGTGGCGAGGTCGTGGCTATCGGTGCGGTGGTAAAACGAGGTCGCGTTGAGTTGCCGATCACGGTGACCGCCCTGCTCGACCTTCCGCTCGCGGATTTCCCGCCAGAAGAGTGCGAGCTTTGCAAACGCGGCGTGCCGCTGCAAGATCCCGGCAGCAGGCGCTCGCCTTCTGTCTAGTTATAAACGACCCTACGGGTCGACGGGATCTGTAGGCGGCTGTACGGGTGGCGGGTCGCCGCCGAACGCGTTCACACGCTCGATCGCGGCATCCAAGCCATCGACGCAGAATGCCCGCACGCCGGCCATCGCGCGGTCGATCGTCGCGGGGAGCACTTTTTCTTCTTCGCCCGTAAATGGTCCCAGGACGGTGCCGATCGCGTCCATCGTCGCACGGCCGACGCCGAACCGAAGACGCGGATATTCCTGTGTGCCGAGCGAGTACGTGATGGACTTCAAACCGTTGTTGCCGCCGTCGCTTCCGCCGCGCCGCACGCGCAGGCGAGCGAACGGCAGATTGATGTCATCGCACACGACGAGAATGTCCGCGATATCGATCTTGTAGAAGGCGACGATCGGTGCGACCGCATCGCCCGATGCGTTCATATACGTCTGCGGCAATACGAGCAGCGCGTCAAGCGCCGGCGCCTGCACGAGGCGGGCGTCAAATCGGGAGCGCCACGCGTCCAGCTGTTCGGAAGCCGCGACGGCGCGCACGATTCGAAATCCGATATTGTGCCTAGTGCGAACGTATTGGGCCCCGGGATTGCCGAGGCCCACGATCAACCGCATGCGCGACTACGCCCCGATCAGGCTTCCGGTTCCTCCACCGGCTTCTTGCCGATGAGCTCCGGTTCGGCCACGACCGGTTCGCCGACCGCAGCCACCGGAGCGACTTCCTCAACCTTCGACGGCGGGAGCACGGCGATGACGACGTCATCGGGCTCGTCTACATACCGGACTCCTTCGATGACCGGCAATTCGCGGATGTGGATGGCATCCGTGATATTGAGATCGCGAACGTCGACTTCGATATGGTCGGGAATGCTTCCGGGTAGCGCGGCCACCGTGACTTCGCGCGCCACGATGTCGAGGATGCCGCCTTCTTTCACGCCTGCCGCGGTGCCGATCGCGACGATGCGCACCATCGTCTCGACTTCTTCGTTGAGGTCGACCGCGTGGAGGTCGACGTGCAGCAGATGCTTCGTGATGGGATCGAGCTGCCGCTCGTGCAGCAGAACCGGCGTGGCGCTGCGGCCGTCGATCTCCAGATTGATGACGGAGTGTGCGCCGTGGCTCAGGGCCGCGCGCAAGTCTTTCGCTTCGATCACGATCGCGACGGCCTCGCCGAACGCTCGACCGTAGACGATGCCCGGCACCTTGCCTTCTTCGCGCAGGCGCTTGACGGATTTGGTGCCGATGGCCGTACGAGGCTTTGCGGCAAGGGTGATCTGTTCCATTATGTTCCTTTACGCTTGTGTGTTTACGGGCGATGCGCGAGCGACGCCGGCTCACCGACCGAAAGTTTGTCGAACAGCGAGCCGGTGCGCTGGTTTGCAGCGAGTTCGCCTTCTTGCTCTTCGTAGAGTTCTGAGATCGAGCGGTTGGTGCTGATGCGCTTGATCGTCTCGGCCAGCATCGGCGCGACAGACAACACTTTGATCTTCTCGCCGCGGATGTCATGCGGAACCGGAATCGTGTTCGTCACGATGACCTCTGCGATCGGCGAATCGTTGAACTTCTTCGCGGCGTCACCGGCGAAGATGCCGTGCGTGGCGCACGTGACGACCGATAGCGCACCGCGCTCCAAAAGCGCCTCGGCCGCTTTGACGAGCGTGCCGCCCGTTGAGATCATATCGTCGATGATCACTGCCGTCTTGCCTTGAAGATCGCCGACGACTTCACTGACCTCGTTGACGTCCGGCCGCGGCCGGCGCTTGAAGACTATGGCCACGGTTGCCTGCAGGCGCTTAGCGAACGCCTCGGCGCGCGCGACGCCGCCGGCATCGGGCGAGACCACGACGATTCCCGGGCCCTGCATCTTCTTGGAATTGATGAGGTGGTTCGCGAGGATGTAGCTCGCGGTGAGATTATCCACCGGCTGGTCGAAGAAGCCTTGGATCTGCGCGGCGTGCAGATCGACGGTCACGATGCGGTCGGCACCGGCCGTGACGAGCAGATTGGCGATCAGCTTTGCAGAGATCGGCTCGCGGCCTTTGGTCTTCTTGTCTTGCTTGGCGTAGCCGTAGTACGGGATCACCGCCGTGATGCGCTGAGCCGATGCGCGGCGCAGAGCGTCGATCATCAGCAGCATCTCCATCATGGAGTCGTTCACGCCGCATAGGCCGTCGGCCGACTTGCAGATGGACTGGATCACGAAGACATCGGCGCCGCGCACGTTCTCGTGGATCTCGATGCGGCGTTCGTCGTTGGCAAACGTCGTAACGAGCGCCTTACCGAGGCGCGTGCCTAAACTCTTGGCGATATCTTCAGCGAGCGCAGGATTGGACGTGCCCGAGAAGAGGACCGGTTTTGCCGTAGCCATAACAGCGGTTCTCCCTGTGGAAGGCAAGCATCGCTTGCCCAATCGCCACCGCGGTCTGAGCGACCGGAACCAGGCCAGAGTCGTAAGCCGCAGGCGCCACATGGAGTTCTACGAAGCCTTCCAGCAAACCCCTGGCGATGGAGCGCCGCGCTGTGCCGAAATTCGAAGTCGTGTCCCCGTTTTCTCCCTCCGGAGACCAGCCGCAGGCGATCGCCGGCTTGGCCGATGGCATCCGCCGCGGCGACCGCGCGCAGACGCTCTTAGGTGTGACGGGGAGCGGCAAGACCGCGACGATGGCCTGGACGGTCGAAGCGGTCCAGAAACCCACGCTGGTCCTGTGCCATAACAAGACGCTCGCCGCGCAGCTCTGCGGCGAGTTCAAAGAATTCTTCCCCAACAACGCGGTCGAGTATTTCGTCTCCTATTTCGACTACTACCAGCCGGAGGCGTACATCCCGTCGTCGGACACGTATATCGAGAAGGACTCGTCCATCAACGACGAGATCGAGCGGCTCCGGCATTCCGCGACGCAGTCGCTGCTGACGCGGCCCGACACGCTCATCGTCGCATCCGTCTCGTGCATCTTCGGTTTGGGATCTCCGTCCGACTATATGGAGATGTCGCTCAGCCTGCGACGCGGCCAAGAATTCGATCGCGACAAGCTGCTGCGCAAGCTCGTGGACATGCAGTACACGCGCAACGACATCGCGATGGTCCGCGGCACGTTCCGAGTGCGCGGCGACGTGCTCGAGTTCGTCGCGGTCGACGACGAGATCGTCACGCGCTTGGATTTCTTCGGCGACCAAGTCGAGAGTATCGCGCGCATCAATCAAGTGACAGGCGAGCTCATCGAAGAGGTCGACAGCCTGACGGTTTTTCCGGCGAAACATTTCATCACGCCTGAAGAGAAGCTGCGCCGCGCATGCCTCTCGATCGAAGAAGAGCTGAAGGATCGTTTGGCGTTTTTCAAGAGCGAAGGCCGGCTGCTGGAAGCGCAGCGCCTCGAGATGCGCACGCGCAACGATCTGGATAGCCTGCGCGAACTCGGCTACTGCAACGGCATCGAGAATTATTCGCGCCATCTGACAGGCCGCGCGCCGGGTCAGACGCCGTTCTGCCTGCTCGACTTCTTTCCTGACGACTGGCTGCTGTTCGTGGACGAGTCACACGTGACGCTGCCGCAAGTGCACGGCATGTATCAGGGAGATCGCTCGCGCAAAGAGGCGCTCGTGGAGTATGGCTTCAGGCTCCCATCGGCGCTCGACAACCGACCCCTCACATTTGACGAGTTCGACAAACACCTCAACCAAGTCGTGTACGTCTCGGCGACGCCGGGAAAATACGAGCGCACGAACGCCTCGCAGATAGTCGAGCAAATCATCAGGCCGACCGGTCTCGTCGATCCGATGATCGTCCGTCGCCCGACCGCCGGCCAGGTGGACGATCTGATGGAAGAAGTGCGCACGCGCGCGGAAGCCGGCGAGCGCACACTAATCACGACGCTGACCAAGAAAATGGCAGAGGATCTGACCGACTACATGCTCGAGGCGGGCGTGCGCGCACGCTACCTTCATTCCGAGATCGAAACGCTCGAACGCATCGCGATCCTGCGCGACCTGCGGTTGGGTGAGTTCGATTGCCTAGTAGGCATCAATCTCTTGCGCGAGGGTCTCGATCTGCCGGAGGTCTCGCTCGTCGCGATCCTCGACGCCGACAAAGAGGGCTATCTTCGCTCTGAGACGTCGCTCATCCAGACGATCGGGCGTGCGGCGCGCAACGTGAGCGGCATGGTGCTCATGTACGCGGACAACGTGACCGCATCCATGGAGCGCGCGATGTCCGAGACCGAGCGGCGGCGTGCCCGACAAGTCGCCTATAACACCGAGCACGGGATCGATCCGCAGTCGATCCGCAAATCTGTGCGCGACATCTTGTCTGCGGCGTACGAATCGTCGGAGACGAAGTCGCGGCGCGTGCTCAAGGACGTGCCGCGCGACGTGCTCATGGCGACCATCACGAAACTCGATCGCGAGATGCGCGAGGCGGCTGCGAAGCTGGAGTTCGAAAAGGCCGCGGCGTTGCGCGATGAGCTGTGGGAATTGCGCAAGCAGCTTCCGGACGGCGGCGACTCGACATTGTCCAAGAAAGCGCCCTCGATCTTCGGTCAGAAAGTGCGCGAAGCCGCGCTCTTCTAACGCGGGCGCGCGCGGGGGCCGACTTCATGTGGGCCGCATCGTGCCAATTACTTCGGTTGGGCTACACCGGCTGAACTACTTCGGCTGAGGCGGTGTGAACAGGTCGATCACGGGCATGTTGAAGCCGGGCAGACTATCGTGTTGGAACACGTCGAAGCGATCCAGCCGCAGCGAACCGGCCGTTTCGTGAATCGTCACGATCTGCTCGGCCGTGTCCACGAGCACGACCGCTCGCGTGCCCGACGCGAGATAAACGCGCACTTTTTCTTCCACGTCCTTTAGGCGATCATCCGGAGACAGGATTTCGACGGCAACGTCGGGTGCGATACGCGGAACTTCGGTCTCCAATTGAACGGAGTACGGCAAAAGCTCGTACGATAGGAAGGCGACATCGGGAACGAGCGGTCGGCGCTCCTCACCGGGTGGCGCGATTTGAAAGTTCCATTCTGTACCAACCATGCCCGAACCGGCCAGCCGAGCCCAAGCATTAAGCGCCGCCGCGAAAGTTGTCTGCGCGAGAGCGTGCTTGCGCTGCGGGCTCACCTTTTGAACGACCCGCCCGTTGATCCACTCGAGCGCCGGCTTGGTCTCCGGCAGAATGATTTCGCGCATTGCCATGAACTCACTCGAAGTATATCATGGGGATGCGCCGGTCGGTCAAGAACGCGCGCTTTTGCCAAATAGTCGAAAGGTGAATCAGCAATGAGAGCTTTGGTACTGAGCGGCGGCGGGGCGCGCGGGGCTTACGAAGCCGGTGTTGTCACATCGCTCTGCAAAACGAATCAATTCGACATCGTCTGTGGCACGTCGATCGGGGCGATCAACGCATCGCTCGTCGCGCAGGGCGACATAGATGCGCTCGGCCGCCTATGGCATGGGATCGCGGCGCGCGATATCATCCGCTACATCCCGCAGGTCGGCATCCTCAAGGACATGGTTGCAACGGTCGGCACCGTCGGAACGGACAACGCCTTCAAGAAGATCGGCGACCTCCTTCATCTCTGGCACGACTATCGCGCGCTCGGCGCGCCGGCCAACCTTATGAGATTGCGCGGTGCGGTCAGCTCGGATCCCGTCGTCCAGATATTGCAAGACTGCCTCGACTGGCAGAAGCTTCAGGCGTCGCCGACGACGCTCGTGGTCACCGGCACCAATCTGACGCGCGGCACGACCGAAGGATTCTTCCGATTCCACGCGAGCCGCGCCGCGATTCAAGCGACGTTCGCCGGCAAGGCTGGGGCGACGCGGTTTCCCCTGATGGCCGAGACATACAACAGCGCCGTGCGCGCGTCCGCCGCGATTCCGGGCGCGTTCACCCCGGTCAACTTCGCGCCCGCGGGCTCGATCGCGTTCGACTACGTCGATGGCGGCGTCGCGAACAACACGCCGATCGGCCTCGCTGTCGACGCCGGTGCGACAGACGTGACCGTCGTCTTCATGGATCCGTCTGACACAAAGCCGCGCCAGCAAACCGCGAACAACATCGCTCAGATCGCGTTTGCGAGTTACGACGTCATGCAGCAGAAGATCCTCGAAGACGACCTCAAGCTTGCCGACACCGTGAATAATCTAGCGACGAAGACTCTCGGCGAGAAGAAAAAGATCGTCATCGATCTTTGGAGCGTGCGGCCGAACGAACCGCTCGGACTTTCGGTGTTGGGATTCAACGACCAAGCAGCGCTCGATGCGGCATTTGCTCAAGGATTGCAGGACGGCCAAGCCCCGCAGCGCGTGACGTTCGCGTAGTAGGGCAAGAAACGAGGGCCGACATAAAGTCGGCCCCTTCAGCTCGGAGTTCGTAGTAAGGCAAGCAACGCTTGCCATCGTCTACCGACTAGGGTTTGGGAAATGCTGGGGGCGTCCGCCTGCGAACCGGGATCTTGAGGTGGACGAGAGGAGCGTTCGGTCCCACGCGTGTGTTGGCCACGAACGCCATGCGCGTTCCGGCGGAGCCGAGCGCGGGCGCGTAGATGTGGTAGTCGAACGCGAGCGTTCCGCGGCCGCCTTGCACTTCGCGCACGACGAAGTAGCCAGGCGCTTTGCTCGCGACGTAGAGTCCGCGCGTGTCGCCGTCCGGCGTCAGCATCACGTGATACGCCGAACGCGCGTCGATGGTCTGTGCGAACGCGTCATCAAGCCGAACGATGGCCTGACCGTTGACGAGCTGCCCCGTGCCGTCGTCTTCGACGGTCGGTGACGTTGTCTTGGAGCCGTAGGCGTTCACCGTTCTGCCATCGCGAGTCGGCGTGAACGTGTTGAGCGTGCCGTGGTAGAAGACATCGCCCGCATTGTCGACGTAGAACAGCGTATTGTTTGACAGGTCCGTCAGGTCGAGCGGAAAGGCGTTGCTGCGCCCAAGGATGCCGATGTAGGGCGCCTCGATTTCGGCGCCGCGGCCGCCCGAGGCCGAGTTGCTTGCAAAGATCGCCGAATCACCCGCGACATCTGCCGACGCCGTAAGACCTTCGCCTGTTCCGGCTTGCGCGAAAATAGCGGGGTTGGCTGTCAACGAGATCCCGAGGACGCCATAGCCTTGACCGGACGACGATCCGACGATGCCATCGAACGCACTTCCGCCGTCCGCGTCAGCGTAGATAGCGTCGCTGCCGAAGCTGATCGCGTAGACACCGTACCCGCCGGCATCGCTGCCGAATTGGCCGCCATTGCCCGTCTGACTATTGCCGTCGACGCCGGCGCCGCTTGTGGACAACCCGACGACGCCCGAGCCCTTGGTCGCGATGCCTTCGAGGCCCATGCCCTTGCCAGTTTTGCCTTCGAGGCCTGGCCCGACACCGTCGTTGTTGTATTGCTGACAGGGCGACGCGCTCGTACATGTGACGATCGTGAACGGCCCCAACTTGACCGAATCACCGTTCGCGAGCGCCGGCCCCAATGCCAACCCGCCCGCGAGAACGCCCGCAGACGCGGTCACAGCGGCGACCGCTAACAGCGTCCGCCAAGATTTCGATTGCATTCAGTTCTCCTTCGACTAATGAGTGAAGCGATTGACTTGACCGGCGCATGGTGTCTCACGCGCACGACCAACCGGCTTAGTCTACTCCGCAGCCGCTCGCGTAGCATCCGAAGTTCGTGCCAGTCGCGCAAGAATGATGAAAAAGACTCACTGAACACACGGTCCATGAGCACCAAGTCCAACTGGTCGGTGGGTTGTCTAGATAGCAGCTAAGAGAAGACGACGGTCTTGTTGCCGTGCACCATGATGCGATTTTCGACGTGCCAACGCACGGCCCGCGTGAGCACCGCACGTTCGGCGTCGCCGCCCTTGCGGACTATCGACTCCAGTGAATCGCGATGGGAGACGCGCACGACATCTTGTTCGATGATCGGACCCTCGTCGAGCTGCGCCGTCACGTAGTGGCTGGTCGCGCCGATGAGTTTGACGCCGCGTTCGTACGAACGGTGGTAGGGTTTCGCGCCGACAAACGCGGGCAAGAACGAATGGTGGACGTTGATCATGCGCCCCGCATACTGCCCGACCAGAACATCTGAGAGTATCTGCATGTAGCGGGCAAGGACGACGAGATCGATTGCGCTCTCGTCGAGCAGCCGATGGAGTGAGCCCTCGACCTCGCCCTTCGGCGTGCCACGTACGAGCTCGAAGCGAATGCCGTAGAACTCGGTCAATTTGCGCAGCTCGTCGTGATTGCCGATCACGAGCTTGATCTGGCAGGGCAATTCACCGATCTGGTGACGATAGAGCAGGTCCGCGAGACAATGGCCGGACTTCGAGACGAAGATCGCGACCCCGGGCCGGTCGGAACTTTTCGCGATGCGCCACTGCATCCCGAATTCCCGTGCCACCGGTTCGAATTCGCGCGCGAAGTCCGGCGGGGGAAGTTGAAATCCGTCGAGGCCCCATTCGACGCGCATAAAGTACGTGTCAGAGTCGGGATCGCGGTGCTCATCGGCGCGGATGATGTCACCGCCGTGCTCGTAGAGAAAACCGGATACCGACGCGACCACACCCGGCCGATCTGGACATTGCAAGAGCAGGATGCCGCGATCGTTCGTCGCCATGCCGCTGCAATTCAGGGCAAGCGATGCTTGCCCTACTACGACGGTAAATGAAGCGGCCGACTTCTGTCGGCCCTAGCGAACGTAAAGGGGGCCGACATAAAGTCGGCCCCTTCAGGCTTAGTGCACCGCGATGCCAGCCGGCCGGATCAGGAAGCTGTTGCCGCCGCCGACCGTCGCACCCGGAAGTGACGCGTTGTTGTAGTTCGGTCCGTAGACCGTGATGTAGCCGAATGCATTGCCGACTATCCCGGTGTTCGCTACGAACAGTGTGCCGAGCGAATTCACGGCGATGCCGGACGGATTGTACAGGTTGGGATTGGCCGACATAATTCCTAGTCCGCGGATCTGCGTGGGCCGGCTCGTTCCGTTAAGCGCAGTGTACTCGCGAACGGTGTAATCCGCCTGACACGAGGCGTAAATGTGGCCCGAGGCGTCGAGCGCAATGCCGGCTGGTGAGAAACAATTTCCGCCGAAAGAGACAAACGGCGCGGCGTTGCCGCTGGCACCCGGGGCATAGATCGCTATGTTGTTGCCGTTGAAGTTCGTGACGTAGACATTGCCATTGGTGTCAACAGTGAGATAAGCGGGCTGATTCAACGTCGTCGCGGCCCCCGCGATTGTGGCGATCGGCGCCTGATTTCCACTTGGATTTGGACCGTATTCGGTTACGCTATTGTTACCAAAATTCGCCACCCACACGTGTTGAGATGAATCGATCCAGATACCGATCGGCTGCGAAAGTCCCGTTGCATTCCCGATGACCGTATTGATCGGCGCCTGATTTCCGTTCGAGCCTGGCGCGTATTCTGTGATGCTGCTGGTGTTGGAGTTGGTTACCCAGATGTTACCCGCGCTATCGACGGCAACGCCCAAGGGAATCGAAAGGCCTGTCGACGTGCCGGTGATCTGCTGCGTCGGAGCCGGGCCGCCGTTGGCGGACTCTGGAAAGACAAGGATCTGATCGCCGGCCCCACTCGAGTCGGTGATGTACATCGAACCGTTGCTTGGCGGCGGCGTTGGTCCGACCGGAATTCCGCCGCCGCCGGAACCACCGCAGCCGGCGAACAACGCGCACGCTGCGACAAGAGAGGCGGCGGACAGAACCGATGACACGCGATAATTCTTACTGATCATTGCATTCCTCGACAGTCGCCCTACGTTTTCAAGCATCGTACTCCAGACAAGCGTCCGCTTGATGAGAAGGGAGTGAAACTTAACATTCCCACGTCGCACTGCCTTCAATCCGCCGCAATCACCTGTTGTGCGGGGGCACCACCGCGAACCTTAGGATTTGCCAAGAGCAGCAGCGCCAACAACGAGACGAAGAACAACACGCCGGATATTCGGAACAAGTTTTCGTACGCGATCGCGTTTGCGTCGGATTGGGTCATCTGCGCGATTTGCGCAAGCGCAAGCGCATGCGCTTGCGCCGCCGCATAACCGTGCTGCTCGAAAAGCGCCTGCAACTGGGCGAGCGTCTGACCGACCACGGCCCGTCCGGTGTTGACGCCCGACGACAAACCCGCGTACACGGTTGCCGTATCCGTCTGCAGGTACGTCGTCAACGCGGCGATTCCCAAACTTCCGCCGAGCTGGCGGACGAGCGTGAGCAGGCCGGAGGCGCTTGCCGTTTGATTGAGCGGCACGGACGACATGGTGACGACAGTGAGCGGAACGAACAGCAGACCGATGCCGAATCCTTGCGCTGCGCGCGGCCAGAAGATATCCCAGTAGCCCGCGTCCTGAGAGAGATAACCCATCACCCACGAACCGATACCGAACACGATCAGACCGGCGCCCATGAGCAACCGCGCGTCGATATGCGACGAAAGCCTGCCGACCACGACCATGCTCACGGCTGTCGCGATCGCGCCGGGCAGAAGCGCGACGCCGGTCTGCCACGCATCCCAACCCAAGAGCGTCTGCATGAACAACGGCAGGACGAGACTCAGCCCGAAAAGACCGAAACCGGACACGATGCTGATCACATTGCCTGCGGCGAACGATCGATTCGCGAATATGCGCAAGTCCACCAGCGGATAGCGAGTCATGATCTCGCGTGCGATGAACGTGACAAGCCCACCGACCGCCGTGATGCTCAAGATCACGATCGTGGGAGAGTTGAACCAGTCGTCGTGCTGGCCTCGCTCGAGCACGTATTGGAGCGAACCAAGTCCGAGCACCATCGAACCGAGGCCGATATAGTCGAACGACCCTTCAGGCTTCACTCGGTACGGCGGATCTTCGATGTACGCGAGCGTCATAAGGAACGCGATGATGCCGAGCGGGATGTTGATGAGGAATATCAACGGCCAATCGTAGTTGGCCACGAGGTATCCGCCGAGCAGCGGGCCGATCGCAGGACCGGCCATAGCTGCCATGCCGAAGATCGCCATCGCCTTGCCGCGCTGATCGCGCGGAAACGATTCGAACATGATCGCCTGCGCGGTCGGCTGCAGCGCTCCGCCGCCGAACCCTTGGATGACCCGGTAGAAGACGAGTTGCCAGATATTCGTGGCGGTGCCGCACAAGAACGACGCGATCGTGAAGATCGCGACGCAGATCGCGTAGAATCGCTTGCGGCCGAGCGTCGCAGTCAACCAACCGTTGAGCGGCATGACGATGAGCGCCGACAGGATATAGCCGGTCGCGACCCACGCCACCTCGTCGATGGATGCGCCGAGATTGCCGGCGATCTTGTCGAGCGCGACGTTGACGATCGTCGAGTCGATGATCGCCATGATAACGCCGAGCATGACGGTCGCGGAGACGAGCGCGAGCGAACGCGGCTGCATCTCGACATGAGACGGCTCGCTGACCGCGGGAGTTAGTGCGGCCACCTACTCCGAGGCTTGCTCTGCCCGCCGAGCGCGGCGCTCGCGGAATCGATCTTCGGCGCCCGCGATGATCATGTACAGCAGAGGGATGATGACCAGGTTCAGCAGTGTGGAGACGAGCATGCCGCCCACCACCGCGGTGCCGAGCGAATGCCGGCTGTTCTGTCCGGCGCCGCTCGCGAAGACCAGCGGCATGATGCCGAAGATGAACGCGAACGACGTCATCAAGATAGGCCGCAACCGTGTCTGCGCCGCTTGCAGCGCCGCTTGCGCAACAGGGACGCCCTGACTCCTCAGGAGATTACCGAATTGTACGATGAGAATCGCGTTCTTACTCGCAAGGCCCACGAGCATGACCAGGCCGACCTGGCAGAAGATATCGTTCTGCGTGCCGCGCAAGAAGACGGCGCCCAGCGCTCCCAAGATAGCGAGCGGCACGGCCATGATGATGATAAGCGGATCCACCAGGCTTTCGTATTGCGCCGCGAGCACGAGGAATACGAACACCACCGCCAATCCGAAGATGACGATCGTGACGCTGCCGGCCTCGATCTGATCGAGCGATGTGCCAGTCCAATCGTAGGTCATGCCGTGGGGCAGTATCTGGCCCATCAGCTTTTGCATCTCTTCGATCGCCTGGCCGGAGGACACGCCCGGACCCGGATTGCCGTTGAATTCGATCGAGCGGAACAAGTTATAGTGGTAGATACCAGGTGGACCGAGCGTGCGCGTCACGGTCATGAACGAGCTCAGCGGCACCATTGCGTCTGAGGTGTTCTTCACGTAGTAGTTATTGAGGTTTTCGATCCGCGAGCGGTACGGCGCATCCGCCTGCACGTAGACGCGGTACGACTTGTTCTGGTAGTTGAAATCGTTCACGTAATCCGAGCCGAGCATCACCTGCAGCGTGTCGAAGACGTCGCTCAACTTCACGTGCAGCGCCTGTACGGCATCGCGGTCGATGTTCAACTCGAGTTGCGGGCTATCTGCGCGGAAGGTCGTGAAGACGGAGTTCAACAGCGGAGTGCCGCGGGGCGAAATGTCGGTGTTGGCGCGATACTCGATCGTGCCGGCGGTCTGGGCTAGGGCCGGTATGCCGAGGTTGCCTTGATCTTCCACTTCCAAGTCGAAGCCGCCGATATTGCCCGCGCCCTGAATGGCCGGCGGGTTGAACGCGAACACCGATGCGCCCGTGATGCCGAACAGCTTGCCACTGATCCGTCCGATGATCGCCTGCGCGGATTGATCCCCCCGTCGGCGATCAGACCACGGCTTGAACTTGCCGAACATGATGCCGTTGTTCGCGCCCGACCCGAAGAATGAGAAGCCCGAGACGCTGAACACGTCGGTGACGTCCGGCTCGGATTTGCAGACCGCATAGGCTTGGGCCATGATCTTGTCTGTGTACTCGAGCGGCGAGCCCGGCGGTCCCTGCGCGACGACGATGAAGTAGCCCTGGTCTTCATCGGGGATGAAACCAGTGGGCACGATCTTGAACATGAAGACCGTCGCAACAAGGAGCACGACGAAGATCGACAGCACCCAGGCGCGCTGACGCACGATGCCGGGCAGCAAGCGCTTGTAGAAATCGCGGACGCGCTGTATGAAGCCGCCGACGGCGCGCATGAACGCGTTGTGGCTCGGCGCTTCGCCTTCGAGCAGAACTGCCGCGAGCGCGGGCGCTAGAGTCAATGCTGTGAATGCGGAGATCGTGATCGTGGATGCGATTGTGAGCGCGAACTGTTTGTAGAGCTCGCCCGTCGTCCCTGGGAAGAATGCCACCGGCACAAAAACGGCGAGCAGCACAAGCGATGTCGCGATGACCGCGCTCGCGATCTCGGCCATAGCCAACGGCGCAGCTTCTTTTGCCGTTTTCTTGTGCTCGTGGATGTAGCGGACGATATTCTCCACGACGACGATCGCGTCGTCCACGACCAATGCGGTGGCCAGCGTCAGGCCGAAGAGCGTGAGCGTATTGATGGAGAAATTGAAGGCCTTGAGCAACGCGAACGTGCCGAGCAGCGAAACCGGGATCGTGCACGCGGGGATGAGCGTGGCGCGCCAATCCTGTAAGAAAAGGAAGATCACGAGGACGACAAGCGAGATCGCGAGCGCCAGCGTCTGCAGCACTTCATGGATGGATTCGTCGACGAAGGTCGTCGCATCGAACGCGATGTCGTAGCGAACTCCCGGCGGGAAATCTTTCGCGAGGCGCGCCATCGCGTCGTTGACGCCCTGCGAAACAGTGAGCGAATTCGCGTTCGCCAACTGCAGGATTCCGATGCCGATCGCCGTCTTGCCGTCGAACTTCAGATTCGTTGAGTAATCCTGCGCTCCGAGGTCGACGCGGCCGATGTCGGAGACGCGCACCATGTAACCGGTGCCGCTCTTGACGACGATGTTCGCGAATTGGGCCGGCGTTGTAAGTCGGCCGGCAACACGCACGTTGAGCGTGTAAGGCTGGCCGGTTGGCGACGGCGCTGCGCCCACTTGTCCGGCCGCGACCTGGACGTTCTGTTCGGAGAGCGCCGTCGTGACGTCGTCGGCCGTCAAGCCGTACGACTGCAACTTGTTGGGGTCGAGCCACAGCCGCATCGCGTACTTGCGCTCGCCGAACACGAGGACGCTGCCGACGCCTTTCACGCGCTGCAGTGCTTCTGTGACGTAGCGGTCCGCGTAGTTGCTCAAGAACAGGCTGTCGTACTTCGGATTGTCCGACGTGATCGCAAGCGCCATCACGAACGACGACGAGTTCTTGCTGACGATGATGCCGGTCTGCTTGACCTGAGCCGGCAGTAGACCTTGCGCCTCGTTGACGCGCGTCTGAACGTCTTGCGCGGCTTTGTCCGGGTCGCGGCCGAGGTCGAATGTGGCGGTGATGGAGCTCGCGCCGTCCGCCGTGCTGCTCGACGACATGTAGCGCATGCCCTCGGCGCCGTTGATGCTGGCTTCAAGAGGGTTAGTGACCGACGTCTCCACGGTCTCTGCGTTCGCGCCGATGTACTCGGATTGCACGGAGACTTGTGGCGGAGAGATGTTCGGGTACTGCGCCACGGGCAGGGACGGAATCGATAGCGCGCCAGCTAGGAGAATGACCGCCGAACACACCGATGCGAAGATCGGCCGCGTGATGAAGAATTGCATCGGTTAGTGGTATCCGCCCTTCGGTTGTCCGCTGCCTTGCGGCTTTGTGCCGTGTGCTTTGCCCGGCGCTCCGCCGGCCGGAGGACCCCCGCCGCCCGATGGTATCGGCTGCACCGGCATGCCGGGCTGGAGCGTGGCTGCGTGGTTCAAGATCGCCATAACGTTTGGCGCAAGGCCCGCGCCGCTGACTTCGGTGAAGTCGTCGTTCTGAATACCGACATCGACCGGAACGACCTTCGACATGCCCTTATCGATGATGAACATCGAGTAGCCGGTGTCGGTCTGATAGACGGATGCAGTCGGCGCGAGCAGCACGGCACTCTTGCGCGTTTGTACGAACGCCGCTTGCGCGACCATGCCGCCGCGCAGTGCGAGATCTGGATTCGAGATGCGGATGCGCGCCGTATACGACGCCGTGCCCGGATCGGCCGCCAAGTTGAAGTACGAAACCGTTCCGTTCCACGTGCGGCCCGGAATCGAGCCGACGGTTATCGCGACCGGCGTGCCCGAGTGGACGTAGGTCAGCCCGTCTCCGGATACGCCGACATTGACGTAGACCGGATTCAGTTGGTCGACTTCCATCAGCGGCGTTCCGGGAGCTGCGAGCGAACCCGGATCGACTGCGCGATTGACGATGACGCCATCGAACGGCGCGCGCACGTTCGTCTGATCGATCTGGCTGAGAACTGTTTCGACGGCCGCCGACGCCGTGTCCACCGCCGCTTTCGCGTTGCGCAGATCCGCGACGGCCGAACTCGGTCCTTGCGGCGATAGATTGGCGTTCGCGGCCGCTACTTGTGCAGACCGGAGAGCAGCGTCGGCAGCCGCAGCGGCAGATTGCGCTTCGTCCAGCGCCTGCTGCGAGACAAAACCTTGCTTGAACAACGCGCGGTCGCGTTGGTATGTCGAGTCGGCGGTCGAAGCGGCGCTTTGCGCTGAAGCCAGTCCGGCATTGGCGCTCGACATAGTGCCGGTCGCGTTTGCCTGTACTGAGGCATAGTGCGCCTGAGCGGCTTCCAACAGCGCCTGGTTCTGGCGCAGTTCCGCCTGCAGAATGCTGTCGTCGATCTTGACGAGGAGCTGACCCTGCGACACGTGTTGGCCGATCTGACCGTTCACCAAAAGTATCGTGCCCGATGCGACTGACGAGAGCGCAGCTGTCTGCAGCGGCGCGACGGTGCCCGTCACGCGAAAGGTCTGCGCGATGTCGCCGCGCTTGATCGGCGCTGCCGACACGGGAAATGCGAATCCGCCGGGCATGCCGCCTGCACCGCGATGGGCGCAGCCGGACGCGACGATCGTCGCCGCCAAAAGCGCAGCCGGGAGAATAGGTTTCAAGCTTATTTTTGTCGCGCGAACTGAAATCGTCATGGTGCCGCTATACTCGACCCGAGCGTCGAAGTCATTGTGCTTTTATCGCCCCTTTGGTCAAGGGCCTTTGCGACCCGCTGACGCATTGGTGGGACGGCATGTTGCGGGCAATTTTCTTCGATTTAGATGACACGCTCGTGGATGATACTATCTCGACCGAGCGCTGCGCCGAACTCGTCGCGCGAGAACTTGCGGCGGACCGCGGGATCGCGCCGGCGGAGCTCGCGAAGGCGTATCTCGATGCGGCGATCGCGTTTTGGGAAGGTCTTAGTCCCGGTGCCGGACAGCCACCCAAGGGCGGCATAAGGCGGGCGATGTGGCGGCGCGCGCTTCAGACTTTCGGCATAGATGATTCCGCGCTTGCCGGAGCGCTTGCTCGCCGCTACGACGCGATCCGCGCGGAACGGGTCGAGTACTTCCCCGATGCAGTTCCCGTTTTGGCAGCTTTGCACAATCGATATCGCCTCGCCATCATAACGAACGGGTTCACCGAGACGCACGAAGCGCGCGTCGCGCCGCTCGAATTGGGCCGCTTCTTCGATCACGTCGTCATGGCCGGCGACTTGGACATGGTGAAACCCGATCCGGCTGTCTTCCATTATGCTATGCGTCTGCTAGAGGTCGCAGCCGACGAGAGCGTGATGGTCGGCGATCGCTTCAATCGCGACGTCGAAGGCGCGCACGCTGCCGGGATGCGCGCGGTCTGGGTCAACCCTCACGGCGATCCGCCGCCGGCCGGCGCTCGGCCGGCGGAAGCGGTCATCGCCTCGATGCGCGACCTGCCTCAAGCGCTCGAGCGCATAGCGTAAGCTCGATTCCTTTCCTCGGCGGCGTGCGCGCTATCACAATTCGCGCACGAGTGAAATTTGCCATACCTACCTCTAGTCGTATGAGACGAACACACGACTGGGGAGGAACAAGCATGTTCAAGCACATCGCCGTCGCCGCTGTCGGCGCGATCGCGTTCTTCGCACTCACGGCGCTGCATCCGGCGCCCGCACTCGCGAGTTTCCGCGTCTGCAATCAATCCGGCGAAAAAATCGCCGTGGCGATCGCATACTATGGAAGCGACGATGACGGCTGGGTCAGCGAGGGATGGTGGAATCTCGCCGACGGAGAATGCGCCACGCCCATCGGGAAAGACCTCGACAACCGCTATTATTATCTCTTCGCTGACGGTGACCAGCACACGTGGACCGGCGACTACGACAACTGCGTCGATCCGAGCACGGCCTTCACCTTGAAACATGCCGACAGCGACTGCAACTTTGCGAAGAAATCGTTCTTCAAAGTAGACACGGGCGATACGAGCACGGACTACACGTACACGTTCCACTAGGATCATCCAACGGGACCGCTTTGAAGGGGCCGACTTTACGTCGGCCCTCTTTTTTTGCGTGCCTCGGCATCCCCGGCGATGTCTTCGCGGGGGACGCGGCGGAACATCGGGATAGTCTATTTCCGCCGCTCGACTTCGGCGGCTTTCGCCGCCTCAGACGCCCCGGCTATCGACATCGCCAGCGATGCCGAGGCGATATACGCGGCCGACGACGAACGCACGGCATGCCCAAGCGAGGCGTTGAACGAGGAGCGAAGCCACGGATGGCGAGAGCGACGAGCGAATCGAGCGACGTAGCGAGCTGGATGCGAGCGAAGGAGCGTCCTCGCGGGGCATGCCGTGCGGAAGTCGACGGGCCGACGATCGTCGGCCGTTCAGATAATCCAGAGCACCTTGAGCGTCGGCCCCGCGCCGACGTTTCTGTCTGCCGCTCTGCCCGTGACGAAATTCGCAGAGAAATTGATCCAACGAAGGCCGAGCGAGTACTCGAACCGGCCGTGTCGGATCCCATAATCAGCGGCGATATCGGTGAGCGCCGCCGTCTCGCCCTCGGATCGATGGATCACACCGCCCGGGAAGTTGACGGTGAGATAGTCCGTTCCGTGCATGCGCGGTACGCCTGCGAGTGAGAGGTCCCAAAACGTAGGGCCACGCGACGGCCAAAAGGTTTGCAGTTCGTAGCGCGCCCCGGCCAATCGCGACGCGTTGACCTGATCCCACCCATTAAAAGGATAATTCAGGAATGGCGTGCGCTGCGCGAGGATGCCGCTCCCGATTCCGGCCCAGAAGTGCCCGCCCCGGTCGAGCCGAGCGCTTGCGACGGCGTTGAATAATCCGAAGCTCTGCGTCAAGGGACCGTAGCGAGGGCTTACGGTGTGAGCCGTGTCGACGACCGGAATGCCTTCGACGTAGATACGGACCGCTTTCCACCGCTGCGTGATTTCGAAGAGCGCACCCGCGCCGCTTCCGTTCAGATTGTTGCCCGGATCGTAGTGATGTCCGGATAGCGCGAGTGCTTGAACGCCGATCGCGGTGTCGGCCGTGCACGGCCGAGCAGCGGCCAAAAGCATGACAAAAGTTGACGCGATATATAAGAGCAGACAGCGCTGTCGCATTCAAAGACGACTTCGAGCAAATCCGGCCACCTCCCGCGCCGACCAAGGGCGCTCACAGACACAGCCCGAACTCATCACGTCCTCCATGGCAGATCGAAAAAATGGTAAGACACCCCATCGCCATGCCGTGCCCGCTGCGGCCGTACCGCAGCGTCACGGCTTGGATTCGATCGTCATCAAAGGCGCGCGAGAGCACAACCTCAAGAACATCGACCTGACGCTGCCGCGCAATCAGCTGATCGTGATCACCGGGCTCTCCGGCTCCGGCAAGAGTTCGCTCGCGTTCGACACGATCTACGCCGAAGGCCAGCGCCGCTATGTCGAGTCGCTCTCTTCGTATGCCCGCCAGTTCCTCGGCCAGATGGACAAGCCCGACGTCGATTACATCGAAGGGCTTTCACCCGCGATCTCGATCGACCAGAAATCGGCGAGCCACAATCCGCGATCGACCGTCGGTACGGTCACGGAGATCTACGACTACCTTCGGCTGCTGTATGCGCGCATCGGCGCTCCCCACTGCCCGAATTGCGCTAAGTCGATAACGCCGCAATCGGCCGAGCAGATCGTCGAGCAACTGCTGACGTTGCCGGAGGGTTCGCGCGTGCAGCTGCTCGCCCCGATGGTCAGCGGCCGGAAGGGCGAGTACCAGAAGCTCTTCGAGCAGGCTGTGAAAGACGGCTACGCGCGCGTGCGGGTCGACGGCGTCATGCGCGAGTTGCGCGAGAAAATCTCGCTGGACAAGAAGCGGAAACACAGCGTCGAAATCGTCGTGGACCGGCTCGTCATCAAACCCGACCTTCGTCGACGTCTCACCGACTCGGTCGAGACCGTGCTCAAGCTGACGCAAGGCGTCATGATCGTGCTGCACTCGCCGCCCGGATCGCAGTCGCAGAAGGAGATCAACTTCTCCGAGAAGTTCGCATGCATCGACTGCGTGCTGTCGTTCGAAGAGCTCGCACCGCGGATGTTCTCGTTCAACTCGCCGTTCGGCGCGTGTCCGGAATGCACCGGGCTCGGCATGAAGATCGAGATCGACCCGCGACTCGTGATCCCCGACCGCACGAAAGCCGTGCGCGAAGGCGCGATCGTGCCGTTCACCAAGAACCTCTCGGCGGGGATGAACGCGTTCTACTTCCAGCAAGTCGCGGCAATCCTCAAAGCCGAGGGCTACGGCATCGAGGTGCCGGTCAACAAATTGCCTGAAAGCGTGGTCGACCTCATCCTGTACGGGCTAGATTCAAAGCGCGCGTTCACGTTCAGGACCAAAGCGGGCAAGAAGTGGACGTACGAGTCGCAGTACAAAGGCGTGATCCCCACGCTGCGCCGGCGCTACGAAGAGACATCCTCCGACTACGTCAAGGCCGAGATCGAGAAACTGATGACTTCGATCAAGTGCCCGGCTTGCGGCGGCGCGCGCTTGAAGCCCGAGTCGTTGTCCGTCACCATCGGCGGCCTCAACATCGCGAAGCTCACCTCGTTGCCTGTGGACCGGGCGCTGACGTTCGTCCAAGAGCTGACGCTGACAGCGCGTGAAGAACAGATCGCACGCCAGATCATGAAGGAACTGCGGGCGAGGCTCGGCTTCCTCGTCAATGTCGGCCTCGAGTATCTCACGCTCGACCGCAGTGCCACCACGCTTTCGGGCGGCGAAGCGCAACGCATCAGACTTGCCACGCAGATCGGATCGTCGCTGGTCGGCGTGCTCTACGTGTTGGACGAGCCGTCGATCGGGCTGCACCAGCGCGACAACGCGCGCTTGCTCGCCACGCTGAAGACGCTGCGCGATCTCGGCAACACGCTGATCGTGGTCGAGCACGACGAGGACACGATGCGCGAGGCGGACTTCATCGTCGACATCGGCCCGCGCGCAGGCAAAGACGGCGGCCGCGTTCTTGCGGCCGGCACGATCGGCGATATCGCGGCAAATCCGGAATCGCTGACCGGGCGATACCTCACGGGCGAGGCGTTCATCCCGATCCCGCCGCGCCGGCGCGAACGGACCGGCACCTTGCTCGTCCGCAAGGCGAACGCCAACAATCTGCACGGGCTCGACGTGGCGTTTCCACTCGGCGTCTTCACGTGCGTCACCGGCGTATCGGGTTCGGGTAAGTCGACCCTTGTCGACATGGTGCTGCATCGGGCGCTTGCGCACCATCTTCATGGCCAACCGCCGGACGAGACCTACGGCAAAGTGATAGGTTTAGACCGGTTGGACAAAGTCGTGGTGATCGACCAGTCGCCGATCGGCAGAACGCCGCGCAGCAATCCGGCGACATATACGGGCGCGTTCGACCCGATCCGCGAGCTCTTCTCGATGACGCCTGACGCGCGCACCCGCGGCTACGCGCCGGGTCGCTTCTCGTTCAACGTCAGAGGCGGACGCTGCGAGACGTGCGACGGAGACGGGATCATCCGCATCGAGATGCACTTCTTGCCGGACGTTTACGTGCCGTGCGAGACCTGCAAGGGGCGGCGCTACAACCAGCAGACGCTCGAAGTGAAGTACAAAGGCAAGTCGATCGCGGACGTGCTCGAAATGCGCGTGGACGAAGCGGCGGATTTCTTCGAGAATCAGACGCGCATCGCGGGCAAATTGCGCACGATCTGCGACGTCGGTCTCGGCTATATCCAAATGGGCCAGTCCGCGACCACGCTCTCAGGCGGTGAAGCGCAGCGCGTCAAGCTCGCCACCGAATTGTCGCGGCGGAGCACGGGCCGTACATTCTACATCTTGGACGAGCCGACGACCGGCCTGCACTTCGCCGACGTCGCACATCTGCTGCGCGTTCTGCAGCGCCTGGTGGATAGCGGCAACACGGTGCTCGTCATCGAGCACAACCTCGATGTCATCAAAACTGCCGACCACGTCATCGATCTCGGGCCGGAAGGCGGCGAGAAAGGCGGTAAGCTGGTCGCGGAGGGCACGCCCGAGGAAGTCGCGGCGGATCCGGCTTCACATACCGGGCGTTACCTCAAGCGCGTGCTCGCTGATTCGCGCGCTCACATCGCGATCTCGAGCGAGCATGGCGCCGTCGCCGAGTACCAACGCGTCAACGACGAACTGCTACGTAGCCTCGAAGGCACGCGAACGGCCTGACCAAGGCGCCATAACGCGCTGTGACGAAGGTCACTACGGGGTCAAGTGGCATCGGTTTTTGTCCGAAGACTAGAATGTGAGCGGAATCCCGCTCCTGTCTTCTTCATTAAGGATTGCATCCGAACACTATGGCGGACGCCTTGGGCGCCGAACACGTTCCACCGCCGATAACACTGCCGGTGGTTGTGACCGTGCGAAACGCCGACCTCGGGCTCAATGAGACCGGCCGGGTCAAGCGCATCGACAAGACCGGCTTTGTCGCGACTCTGGCGGTAGCCATCCCTGATGGCACCGTTCTTTTCACCACGATCGACATGCGCACACTTAACGCGACCGCACGCGGCCTCGTTCGGGTCCGAACGCAGACGACGATGGGTGAAGGCGCCGGCTACGAGACCTTCGCCGATTTCGTCGAGATCAACGATGACGGCAAACAAAAGATCGACCGGCTGATCGGCCTCGCCGAAGCGCCGCCGCCGCCGAACGCAGGCGGGTTCAATTCAACGGGCGGTCCGGGAACGTCCACGAGGAACTTCGCAACGGATCAGATCGGCGTGCAACCCGTCTACTCGCGCGCAGTTCCCAACAACGCAGATTTTTCCGTCGCGAAAGAACGCAAGACGTATTTCGAGCCGTCGCCGATGCGCGGCAAAGCAGAAGCGACGAAGAGCACGAAGTTCTGGAACAGCATCGGCGTGTCCGGATACACGGTCGCGATCCTCGTCGTCGTAGCCATCTTCCCGCAGGGGCGGGCATGGGAATACTACGTCTGGAGCCACTTCGCATGGGGCATGTCGCGGATGTGGTACTGGGCGTGGCATGTCGGCGACGTCAAGCTGTATAACAATACCCCATGACGCAAGGACACAAGGAGACGGGCTCGGAGCGCCGTCAGCATGACCGCGTCGCGAAAGCGCTGCCGGTCCACGTCCATCGCGAGCGCTCGCCGGAGTCGTTTCCGGGCGAGATCGTCAACATCGGCTCGGGCGGCGTTCTGTTGCGGACGTCGATGCCGATCGGTACGAACGACTTGGTTTCGATCGACCTCGACGTCGATGGTGAGAACGATCCTATCTATGTGTATGGCACCGTGGTGCGCAACGACGCCCGCGGCGTCGGCGTCTCGTTCGTCAGGATCAGCGAAGTGACGGCGGATCTGATCTCCTATCTCATCCGCAAGTGGCAGCGCGACGGAGCCCCCGCCGCATAGTTGTCTTAAGGATAAATCTGAAGGGGCCGACTTTATGTCGGCCCTCGTTTTTATCGCAATCAGGGTGTAGGGCGGACCTTTACGGTCCGCCTACGAAAATTCGAGTATGACCGCCGCCGCCGCAAAAAAGCGGGCCGCCGAATTGCGCGCGCAACTCGAGCGCTGGAGCAAGGAATACTACGTCCTGGATGCGCCGAGCGTGTCCGATGCGGAGTATGACGTCGCGCTGCGCGCCCTAGCGGAAATAGAAGCGCAGCATCCGGAGCTCGCGTCGCCCGATAGCCCGACGCAGCGCGTCGGTGGTGAGGCCTCGAGCGTCTTCGCGCCGTACCGACACCGGACGCCGATGCTCTCGCTCGGCAACGCGTTCGGAGCTGATGAACTGCGCGCTTGGCACACCCGGCTGCTGCGACAACTGCCGGATGAGGACATCGCGTTCGTCGCCGAACTCAAGATCGACGGACTCGCCATCGCGATCCGCTATCGCGACGGGCTATTCGCGGACGGCGGTACTCGCGGCGACGGCTCGACGGGCGAGGACGTCTCGCACAACTTGCGCACGGTGCGCGCCATCCCGCTTCGGTTGCTCGGTCGGCCGCCGGCCCAATTCGAAGCGCGCGGTGAACTCTACATGCGCCGGAGCGAATTCGAGCGCTTCAACGCGCGCCGGGCCGCCGCGGGCGAGCAGACGTATGTGAATCCGCGCAATTCGGCGTCCGGCGCCGTGCGTCAGCTCGACCCAAAGGTGACCGCGTCTCGACCGCTGCGCTTCTACGCTTATGCGCTCGGCGAGTGCGTGCCGGCGCTCGACGTCGCGACGCAATGGGATCTGTTGGCGCGCTTGCGCGAGTTCGGCTTTCCCGTCAACGAACACGCCAAGCGCTTTGAAGATTTCGACGCGCTCGTGGCGCATTGCGAGGCCTGGGAGACGAAGCGCGAAGGTCTCGACTACGCGATCGACGGCCTGGTCATCAAAGTAGATTCTCTCGCGCAACAGCGCCGCCTCGGATTCGTCGGTAAGGATCCGCGCTGGGCAATCGCGTTCAAATACAAGCCCGAAGAGGCGACGACAAAGCTGCTCTCGATCGAAGTGAATGTCGGGAGGACCGGCAGCATCAATCCGTACGCGGTGCTTGAGCCGGTATTCGTCGGCGGCGTCACTGTCAGCACCGCGACGCTGCACAACGACGATCTCGTGCGCGCGAAGGATCTGCGCCCGGGCGACACTGTGATCGTGCGGCGCGCTGGTGAAGTGATTCCCGAGGTCGTTGGACCTGTGTTGGAAGATCGCAAGGGCCGGCGTCTGCGGACGTGGACCATGCCGACCGTCTGCCCCGCATGTGGAAGTCCGATCGAGCGCGCGCAAGGCGAAGCGATGGCATACTGCACCAATGCGGCGTGCCCCGCGCAGCGCAAGGAGCGGATCCGCCATTTCGCTTCGCGCGAAGCGATGGACATCGAAGGGCTCGGCGACAAAATCGCAGAGCAGCTCGTGGACGCCGACCTCGTGCACGACATCGGCGATCTCTTTTCTTTAACGGCAGAACAGGTCGGCGGTCTTCCGAGGTCCGGTGAAAAATCGGCGGCGAACCTCGTGCGCAACATAGCGTCGAGCACCAGCCGACCGTTCTGGCGCGTGCTCTTCGGTTTAGGGATCCGCTTTGTCGGCAGTCAGACCGCGCAGCAGCTTGCGGGCGATTTCGCCGACATCGACGCGCTCGCCGCGGCGGACGAAAGCGAGCTCATTGAAGTCGAACAGATCGGGCCGAAGATCGCGGCCGGCGTTGCGCAATTCTTCCGCGAGCCGCACAATCTTAAAGTGGTGGAGAAGCTTCGGCGCGCCGGGGTCAACTTGCGCGGCGAGCCGCGCTCGAAGGCCGCAGCAACAGGCAAGCTTGCGGGAAAGGCATTCGTTCTCACGGGGACACTTGCGGAGATGACGCGTGAAGAAGCGGCAGCTGCAATCGTCGCTGCCGGTGGTAAAGTTGTTGGATCGGTCAGCAAGAAAACCGATTTCGTCGTGGCCGGGGATAAGCCCGGGAGCAAGCTCACGAAGGCCGAAGCGCTCGGTGTGCCCGTGATCGGTGAAGACGAACTGCGCAATATGTTATGACGGGGGCAAGCGATGCTTGCCCTTCTACGAGAGCGGGTTGGAGTCCAAAGCTCATCGCATTGGATCTCGACGGCACGACGCTTGATTCTTCCGGCCGGATTTCCGCGCGGACGAAGCGCGCCGTCATCGCGGTGCGCGAACGCGGCGTCGACGTCATCATCGTCACGTTCCGCGCGTACCGGTCATCAAAACCGTATGCGGTCGAACTGGGGCTGCATCTGCCGTTGATCTGCGTCAACGGCGCGCTCGTGAAAGACGCGAGCGACGATCGCGTGCTCGAGGAATTCCCTTTGCCCGCACACGCGGCTCAGGAAGCGGTCGAATATGGCGTCCAACACGGTCACGAGATGTGCCTGTTCGTCGGCGAATGCTATGTCGGTTCGGCCTCGGTGATCGCGAAGTATGGGACCGGCTATGCGCACCAATGGGAGCGTGCTGACGACCTTCGAGCAGTAATCGCGAAACAATCCACGCTCATGGTGCGTTACTTCGGCGACCACATGTTCAATGACACACGCCGCGACCTCGCACACCTCGGCACCGAATACGTGGACGATTGGCTGAACGATACCTTCGAATTGACGCTGATGCGCGCCGGCGTCTCCAAACATTTCGCGCTCGCTCGATTCGCGGAGCATCGCGGCATCGCGCGCGAAGACGTCCTGGCGATCGGTGACGGCGCACTGGATGCGGGCATGTTGAAGTGGGCCGGTCGCGGAGTCGCGGTGGCGAACGCCGCGCCCGAGACGCTTGCGGCTGCGGACGAGATCACAAGTACAAACGACGACGATGGGGTAGCTGAGATTCTCGAGCGGTTCGCTCAAGGAGACCGATGATGATCCGATGGATGGCGGCCGGGGCCGCGCTGATCGTGGTGCTTGGCGTACTTGCCGCCTACGCGGCCCTTTCTTTCGGCCTTGTGCCGGCAAACGCAGACGCACGGCCGAGCGCCTTCGAACGCTGGGCCGCACGCACGTCGTTGGACGCCACGATCGCGCGCGAAGCGGGCTCGGCGATAAACCCGCTTCCGCTCACAGACGAGAACCTCGACGCCGGCATAAGACTCTATGCTTCGAATTGCATGGTCTGCCACGCGGCGTCGGACGGCAACTCTTCGAACATCGCGAGCGGGCTTTACCAGCATCCGCCGCGCTTTGCCAAGTTCAGCGCGCCGGACGATCCCGACAGCGAGATCTATTGGAAAATCGCTCACGGAATCAGACTGACCGGGATGCCGGCGTTCGGGGGCTCTTTGAACGATACGCAGATCTGGCAGCTGACGATGTTCCTCAAGAACATGGACAAATTGCCACCCGGACCGGACGCACTGTGGAAGAAACAGCCGTCAGTCGCATCAGCGAAATCGAAGCAACCTAAACCGGGGATGCCATCGAATCCAGACAGTATCTAGACCACGCGCGTCAGATAGCCGTCGTCGTCCTCTTCGCGCTCGTCGAGCCACTTCAGCGCGTCTTGCAGCGCCGCGGGAATATCGCTCGCCGTGATGCTGTGCTTTTCCAGCGATGCGAGGTAGTCGCTCGTGACGCCGTGCCAGAACGCCGCGATTGCCGCGGCTTGCCGCGATGAACAACCCGCAGCGAGCATGGCTCCCGTCATGCCGCTCAACACATCGCCCGAACCGGCCGTGGCCAGAAGCGAGTTGCCCGTCAGGTTGACGTAGGACGCTTCCTTCGTCGCGATGATCGAGCGCGGACCTTTCAGCAGCAGCGTCGCATCCAGCGATGTCGCGAATTCGTCGGCCGCCTTCATCCTATTGGCGATCGCGGCATCGGCGTGTTCGCCCAACAACCGCGCGAATTCGCCCGCATGCGGCGTGAGCACCGCCTTCTTATCTTTGATGATATCCGTGTGGCCCGAGAGTGCGAAGAGCGCGTCGGCGTCGACGACGAGCGGTCGCGCCGTAGCCGCGAGATACGAGCGTACGATCGTCTGCGTGAACTCGTCGCGGCCGAGACCGGGACCGATGACGACCGCGCCGGCGTGGCGCGTCGTCTCGAGTAGTGCGTTGACGACCGTCTGCGCGTCGTCAGTCGCCGGCCATGGCGCGAGGACGGGCTCGAGAGTGTGATAGCTGATCGCCGCTGCCGCGCTCGACGGGCACGCGATCGTCACATAGCCCGCGCCCGCGCGCAATGCGCCTTGCGCAGCCATCACGGGTGCGCCCACGAAGTTCGCGCTGCCGCCGATGATGACCACGTCGCCCGCGGTCCGTTTGTCCGCCTGCGGACTGCGATGCGGCAGCCAATAGAAGAACTGTTCCTTGGTCATCACGTGATAGCGCCCGCCGGACTCCGCGAGCACCGACGGAGGAATTCCGATGTTCGCGACCCAGAGCTCGCCGACATATGAGGCTGCAGGATAGAGCAAGAGTCCGACCTTCGGCGCAGCCATCGTGACCGTGGCAGTTGCAGTGACAGCCGGTCCGGGAACGCCGCCCGACGACGGATCGACGCCGGTAGGGGCGTCGACGGCGATCACTTCGCGACCGGCGATGTTGATCTCGTTGACCCAGCTCTTATACGGCTCGCGCAAAGGACCGCTCGCGCCGGTGCCGAGCAGACCGTCGACGATGAGCGCGGCGGCGCGCAGGCCGGACCGGAAAAACTCGGGGGATTGATCGCGCAGATAGCTGATCGACGCGCCGAGACCTTCCATGATATCGAGCTGTACCCGACACAGTTCGTTGCAATCACTGGCTTTCGCCGCCATGTAGACGTCTGGTTCGAAACCGAGCTGCATGAGATGGCGTGCCGCGACGAGCGCGTCGCCGCCGTTGTTACCGGGACCGGCGACGATCGCAATGCGGATGGGATCGCCTTCCAAGTCGTCGACGAAGTCGCGCGCGAGATCGGCGACGGCGCGACCTGCGGATTCCATGAGGATGGATTCCGGGATGCCGACATCGTCGACCGTGCGCATATCGGCAGCGCGCATCTCGGCGGCGGTGAGTGCATTCATCGCGCGGCCACCTCGGCCGATGCGGCTGCCTGCGGCTCGTCGCCTTCCAATATGACGACCGCCACAGCCGTGGACTTCGTGTGTGTGATGCTCACGTGCATCCTCCTGACGCCGCGCAAGGCCGGTAAGGCCGACGCGCGCCCGAGCAATTCCATGTAGGGCTTGCCGCTGCGCTCGTGCCGCACGCCCATCAGCCGCCACGGGATCGCGTGGCCGAATGCTTTGCGCGTCGCTTCTTTCGCCGCAAACGCGCCGGCGAGCCGTTCGGCGAAGTGACGATGTTTCATCGCGTGCGCCATCTCCGCCTCGGTGTAGATCTTCTTCGCAAAGCGCGCAAGCTGAATCTCATCGAAGTGATAGCGCGCAACATCTGCGACATCGATGCCCACTCCGAGGATCATGTGACGACATCCGGAGGACTGAAACGGAATCCGACCGAACTCACGGCGCGTTGGAGCGGCCGAGCTTGCGCGGCCGGATCGGTATTGGAAAAGATAAGTCTCGTTCCGATCAATGGAGTCGGATCCGGTTTCTGCGAACGATTGGCGCCATGTCTGGAGGAGAGATTCTTCCATAAGTTCGCAATTGAAAAGCCGCTCACCCTCTCGCCGACGCAAGCCAACCTCACGCGCGGTCAGTTCTTTCTCAACACGGTCTTCAATCGTCTGCTGGCGGCATATCCCGCGCGCGACGGGTTTCTGCTCGGCATCATGGCAAGCGATCTGTACAAGACGTCGCATCCGTTCATCTATGGGGACGCGAGCGACACCGATCGCGTGGGCGTCGTCTCGACGTTCCGGCTGCGGCCCGAATTCACGAACGAGGCGCCGAACGACGACGCGCTCTTCCAACGCACGCTTAAGGAATGCGTGCACGCGCTCGGCCACTCGTTCGCGCTCAAGCATTGCCACAATACTCGCTGCGCGATGTACCTGAGCCATTCGGTCTTCGATATCGATGCGAAGCTGACGTATTTCTGCGACGCGTGCGACAAACGCGTCCGCGCAAATCGCTGACCGGTTCAAACTTTCTGATCCAAACTATCTGAAGGGGCCGACGCTAGTCGGCCCACGTTATGTTTGCTTGGCGTTGCTTGCCCTACTACGGGATCGATGAGATTTGCGAAATCGGCGGTGGCGGTGGCGTGAATAAATCCACGACAGCAAGGTAAAAACCGGGGAGCGCGACGTGTTCGAACACGTCATCTGCGCCAAGCGACCAAGTGCCGCTTGGTTCGTGGATCATAACAGTCTGCGAGTTCGGGTCGACGAGAATGACGACCGCGGAGCCCGAGGCCAGATAGACGCGAACTTTTTCTGCGACGTCGGCCGCTCGATCGCCCGGCGACAGAATCTCAACAGCGATGTCCGGAGCGATGTCGGGCACTTCAGTTTCGAGCTGCGCGGCGTATGGCATGCGCGCGTATGAAAGAAATGCGACATCTGGCACGAGCGGACGCCTGACTTCGTCGGGAGGCGCGAGTCGGAAGCGCCATTCGGTGCCGACCATGCCGGCGCGAGCGGAGCACGCCCACGAATCCAAGGCGACAGCGAATTTTGTCTGCGCCAGAGCGTGTCTCCGCTTCGGGCTCACTTTTTGGAGCGCCCGGCCGTTGACCCATTCCAACGCCGGCTTCGTCTCCGGCAGCGTGATTTCGCGCAAGTGCGCCATGGCACTCAGAGTATATCACGCGGCAAAAAAACGGGGCAAGCGGTGCTTGCCCTACTACAAAGACGGGCGGGATTAGGTGCGGGACCTGCACCAGGCCAAAGCGATCTGCGTCTTCGCGTCCGGCAGCTCATCGAGTTCCACCATCGCCCACGCTTCGTTCAGATCAAATTCGCGTGTGTGAAGAACTTCCGTCGCCTCGGGATGAGGAGTTCCGCGCGTCAAATCTTCGGCGACGAACAAGTGCAGGCGCTCGTTGCAAAATCCGGGTGCGGTATAGAACGTCCACAACTGTCGGATCGCGCCGCATTGATAGCCGGTCTCTTCCGCGAGTTCGCGTTTCGCGCAGTCGAGCGGATCCTCGCCGCGCTCGAGTTTGCCCGCCGGAACTTCCCACAACTCGCGCCCGGTAGCTGGGCGTAACTGCTTCACGAGGACGATGGATCGCGGCGACGGCTGGGCGATGATAGCAACGCCGCCGTCATGCTCGACGATCTCCACATTCGCTCGCGCACCGTTGTCGTATTCGACATCGTCCACGCGCAATCTGATGACGCGGCCTTCGAAGATGCGGCGCGTGCCGTGGATGCGCGCCACGCTACTGCATCAGGTTCGCATCCGCGGCAAGCCACGGATCTGCTAATCCAAGGCGCTGCACTTCCTTTGGCATCGTGCCATGAGGATGCGACGCGAGCCACTTTCGCGCGCGGATCGCGAGATACTCGAAGTTCTGATATTGGCTCTCGCCCCGCCGTCGCCGGATGATCGCAAGCGTCGGTTCAAGGAGATCCCAATACACGGACGTGAGCCGGCCGAATATGTCGAGGAAGATCGCGGAGTCGACGACGTCGTGTTTGAGCAGCGTGCCCATCTGCTCGAACCAGTTCAAAACTTCGATCTCCAGGTGCTGACGGTTGTCGATAAAGCCGCGCGCGGCGAGCTCTTGCCGGAAGTTCTGGTCGGTCATGCGCTGCGGAAGATATTGCTGGACGAAACGAAACGCTTCTTGCAAGTCCTTGTCGCCGAACTCATGATAGAGCGCGAGGATCGCCGCGAGCTGATTGTTGGCGCGCATGTGGCGCAGCTGCACCACCGCAGCGGCCGCGGTGGCGGCGATGACGACGAACGTGCCCATGGCGGCGATCGTGTTCAGGTTTTCGGACAACGCAAGCATCCTTATGGCGCCGAGGCCGGCCACGCCGACACGCGGGTACGGCGCGTTCGCAGAGCGAACTACCGTCGCATCAGCCGGAGCCAGCCACTTCACCTCGCCAAAAGGAAATCCATGCGCGAAGTCGTCATCGTCGCCGCCGCACGCACGCCCATCGGAAAATACGGCGGCGCCCTCCGCTACGTGCGACCCGACGACATGTCGGCGCTGATCATGCGCGCGCTCGTCGACCGAGCGAAGCTCGATCCGCTCGATATCGAAGACGTGATGTGGGGCTGCAGCAACCAAGGCGGCGAGGACAACCGCAACGTCGCGCGCATGGCGGTGCTCGCAGCCGGATTTCCAGTCGACGTGCCTGGTACGACGCTCAATCGGCTGTGCGGGTCCGGCCTGCAGGCGGTGAACAGCGCAGCGCAGGCGATCGCCGCCGACTGCGGCGACATCTTCATCGGCGGCGGCGTCGAGAGCATGACCCGCGCGCCGTACGTGATGCTCAAACCCGAAACCGAATTCGCGCGCGCGCCGCAGCTCTACGACACGACGCTTGGCGCGCGCATGTACAACCCGAAACTGACCGAAGCGGGTTGGCCGCCGATCTCCATGGGCGAGACGGCGGAGAACGTGGCGGAACGTTACCGCATCTCGCGCGGCGAGCAGGACGCGTTCGCGCTCGCGAGCCAGCACAAGACGGGCGTCGCTCAGAAATCGGGCGCGTTCGATGAAGAGATGGTCGGCGTGCCGCTGCCCAGCCGCAACGGAAAAGCCGCGAAAGGCGCAGCGCCGGACGTCTTCAGCATCGACGAACATCCGCGCGTCGACGTCACGCTCGAGCAGCTCGCAAAACTCAAACCCGCGTTTCGCGAGGGCGGCAGCGTGACGGCCGGCAACTCGAGCGGCATCAACGACGGCGCAGCCGGTGTCATCCTTATGAGCGCCGATGAAGCCAAGCGCCGTGGAGTGCGGCCGCTGGCACGCATCATCACGTCGGCGGTCGCCGGCGTGGACCCGAACTGCATGGGCCTCGGTCCGATTCCGGCAACGCAGAAGGCGCTGTCGCGCGCGGGCTTGCGGGTCGACGATCTCGACGTGATCGAGTTAAATGAAGCGTTCGCCGCCCAGGCACTCGCGTGCGCGCGCGAACTCGAGTTGCCCATGGAGCGCATCAACGTCAACGGCGGCGCGATCGCGCTCGGCCATCCGCTCGGCTGCAGCGGGGCGCGCATCCTCGTGACGCTGCTGCACGCGATGCAGGCGCGCGGCGCGAAGCGCGGACTCGCGACCATGTGCATCGGCGTCGGGCAGGGCATCGCCACGATCGTGGAACGCGTCTGACGCAAGAGACGGTTTAGCCGGGCACCGCGGCCTAGCTGGGCACCGAGCCGCGGATCGCCCACGCGCGCGAGTGGATGGTGAACGGCCGGTCCGGACCGTCGCCGAGAAAGCGCGCTTTTAATATGCGGGCGATCGCTTCGCGAGTTCCTTCGGATGCGGCCGCCGCATACAAACCTGCCGGCCCCTGTCCAGCCAAGAACGGCGACCAGTAGTCGTCAAACGATGAGAACGGCATTTCCACCATGAGCGGCTCGATGCGCACTTCCTCCAGATCGGCCGCCCGCCAAAGCGCGTTTATCACGTCTCGATCCAAGCTGGGTTGCGCCTCGATCGGCCTTTCCGACGGATCGACTTGATCTGCCGCTTCCCAAAACGCGCGCAGCATTGTCATGCCTTCTGAATGATCCCATATCGTCGCCGCAACCGTTCCGCCGCGCACGGTCACTCGCGTCATCTCCGTTATTGCGTCGGACGGCGCCGGAACGAAGGCGAGCACAAGCGAGGCAAGACTCGCATCGAATTCTCGGTCGCCGAACGGCAACCGCTCCGCGCCGCCCTCGACGAACCGAGAAGCCGGATAGTTCGCTCGGCAACTTTCGAGGAACGAAGCCGAGGGGTCGATTCCCGTGACGCTTGCCTTTGGATTCCGCGCAAGTAGCGCGGCGGTCAGCGCGCCCGTGCCGCAACCGACGTCGAGCACCCGGTCGTCATCGCGGATTCCGGCGAATGCCGCAAACGCCACAGCCAACTGGCGGCTCCATCGCCCCATGAATCGCTCGTACGACGTTGCAGCAGTGAACATCGCCAAACGGTTCCATCGGCAAGAGAAGACGCCTGCAAGTGTGAACTCGTAGTGTCCACCATGCGCCGCACGGCAAAGGAATCATCAATGGCTCTCGCGCTCGACAAGAAGACGTACGATCTGTTCATCAACGGCGAATTCGTGAAGCCGCAGTCCGAGAAATATATTCCGGTGATCAATCCCGCTACCAATGAGGAGATCGCTCAAGTCGCGGCCGCCGGCATTCACGACGCGGACGCGGCTGTGGCCGCTGCGCGCGCGGCATACGCGGGCAAGTGGGCGACGATGCCGCCGGCTCGCCGAGCGCGCGTGTTGTTCAAGATCGCGAACATCCTGACCGAGCGGACCGAGGAACTCGCACACATCGAGGTGCTCAACACCGGCAAGACGATCGCCGGTGCGAAAGGCGAGATCGGCCAGATCATCGAGCTCTTCGAATTCTACGGCGGCGCCGTCACGAAACTGACCGGGTCCACCGTTCCCTCGATTCCCAACTACTTCAACTACACGCTGAAAGAGTCGCTCGGCGTCTGCGCGCAGATCATTCCGTGGAATTATCCGTTGCTGATGGCGGGTTGGAAAGTTGCGCCCGCGATCGCCGCCGGCAACACCGTCATCCTCAAGCCGGCTTCGCCAACACCGCTCACCGCGTTGATCCTCGGGCAGATCTGTCTGGAAGCCGGCTGCCTGCCGGGCGTCGTCAATGTGCTGCCTGGACCGGGCGCCACTATCGGGGCGCACCTTGCACAGCATCCGGGCGTGGACAAGATCGCGTTCACGGGTGAGACGCGCACCGGAGCAACTATCATGGAGCTCGCGTCCGCCACGATCAAGCGCGTGACGCTCGAACTCGGGGGCAAATCGCCGAGCGTGATCTTCGACGACGCGGACATCGATGCCGCGGTCGCCGGAGCCGTGTACGGCATCTTCCATAATGCCGGGCAATCGTGCGACGCGCGGTCACGCCTGCTCGTGCACGAGCGCGTGTACGATGCTTTTATCGCCAAGTTCGTCGAAAAGGCGAAGAGTTTGCGCGTCGGGGATCCGCTTGATCCGAAGACGCAAGTCGGTGCGATCATCTCGCGCGCGCAGTTGGAGAAGATCGAGGGCTACGTGGGGATCGGCGCGCAAGAAGGCGCGCGCGTCGCGTGCGGTGGAACGCGGCCCGACGGCGCGCTGTCGAAGGGCAACTTCTTGTTCCCGACCGTGCTCGACAACGTGCGCAACGACATGCGCGTGGCGCAGGAAGAGATATTCGGCCCGGTCGCGGTCGTCACGACGTTTGCTGATGAAGCCGAAGCGATTCGACTGGCCAACGACAGCGTCTACGGTCTTGCCGCATCCGTGTGGACGCAGAACGCCGGACGCGCCATTCGATTGGCGCACGCCATCCGCGCCGGCGGCGTGGCGATCAACACGCCGTTCTCCATCCATCCGGGCATGCCGTTTGGCGGCTACAAGCAGTCGGGATTCGGCCGCGAACTGGCGATGCAGACGCTCGACCTGTACACGGAAACCAAGGGCGTGGTGATGTACACCGGCACGAAGCCCGTCAATCCCCTCGGAGTCTGACCCGCCCCGGCGCCTTCCCGCACGAAGGCCGCACGCGACCCTGCTACCCTCGCATCATGGCAATAGCCGTTGCCGAATGATAGCGCTGTGTCGCGTCCGGGGCATCGACCGGGGAGGAAAGTCAGCCATGAAAAGTTCGAATGTAAAGATTCTTGCCGCAATGACGGTTGTGACCGGATTCGGCTTCGCGGTCGCGTCTATTCCGCCGGCGCGCGCTGCGATAGAAGCGGCGCTATCCTGTGCGAAGTCGACGCCGTGTCTCGAGTGGGATAATAGCTCGAGCGGCGATGCCGTCAAAGGCGTATCGACCAACGGCAACGCGTTGCACGGCCAGACGAAGTTCAAGAGCGCCGGGAAGACCACGGGCAGGGCCGGCGTGCTCGGCGAGGATCTGAGCGCGTCCGGAAATCTCGATGCCGGCGTCAGCGGCGTTTCGAAAAACGGCGCCGGCGTCGTCGGCACTTCAACTAACTGGAACGGAATGGAAGGCTTGACGTCGGGAGCAGGCACGAGCGGCGTGTATGGTCAGAACGACGCAGGCAGCGGGTACGGTGTTGCCGGTCGCAACGTCTCGGCGACGAATAACCACGGCGCCGGCGTTTTGGCGGACGGCGGACCCAACAATGACGGCCTGCTTGCGGTTTCGGGCTCCTGGATCGCCGGCGTGTTTGAAAATCATTCCGGCGATTTCCAGCCGGCGCTCCGCGTCATCGGCGGCACGACACGCACTGGAGCGAGCGTGGTGGAGATCGAGGCACAAGACGGTAGCAATCTGCTGCAAATCAGCGACCTCGGCGACGTCTTCATTCCGGGACTCCTTTTCAGCGGCGGTTCATGCATAGATGGTTGCGTCGCGGGGAATCATCAAACTCGCTCCGTCACCGAATATACTCCCACGGAATCCGAGCCGACGATCGAGGACTTCGGCGACGGATTGCTTTCAAACGGCCGCGCAGACGTCGCGCTCGATCCGAAGTTCGCCAATGTGATCGATTCAAGCGCAAAGTATTTCGTCTGGGCGATGCCTGAAGGCGATTGCCGCGGATTGTATATCGCTAGTCAGACGGCGCGTGACTTCACGGTGAGAGAACTGCAAGGCGGTCACGCGAACGTGCCATTCGAATACCGCATCGTCGCGAAGCGCTACGGCGTGAATGCGCAGCGCCTTCCCATGGGCCCGGTTCGCCGCGGCGGTGTTCTGAATCAGAGACCGTCTCTGTAAACGCAGGTTTCACAAGCAGGGCAAGCGACGCTTGCCCTGCTACGGGGCTGTAGCGTATGTCACGCGGGTGATTCATCGAA
>JABCYQ010000004.1 GCA_013290125.1 Vulcanimicrobiota bacterium | reverse complement strand
GGGCCCCGGCGGGCTCACGTCCACTGTCGGCGACATCGAGAAATGGGATGAAGCGGTGCGCGCGCCGGGGATATTCACCCAAGCGTCGCTCACGCAGATGTTTACGCCCTGCGCGTTCCCGCTTCCGTACGGCACGTATGCAGACGGCTGGTTCATCGCCACGCTCGACGGCCATCGTTATGTCTGGCACGATGGTTCGATCGGCGGATTCGCCACGATGAATGCGACGTTCCCCGACGACGACATCAACATCGTCGTCCTCGTCAACGATTTCACCGGGACCGACCCATACTACATCATTCCGCAACTCTTTCCGCTCGCTCTTACGATGCACGCGGCGCCAGACCGGCGTCACTGACCCTCGGATGCCGAGACTCCACCTCACCGTTCGCGGTCGAGTCCAAGGCGTGTTCTATCGCTCGACAGCGCTCGAACGGGCGCGCGACTTGAACCTGAAAGGCTGGGTCCGCAACCGAGTTGACGGTTCGGTGGAGATGGTCGCAGAGGGCGACGCCGCCGCGATCGCGGCGTTGCGCGCGTGGTGCGCGAAGGGACCGCCTGGGGCAGTCGTTCGCACCGTCGAGGAAATCGAAGAGCCAGAAACCGGCGAGTTTACGACGTTCGGTGTGCGCGGCGACGTCTAGGTGCGTCCGTCGCCAGAGCCCGCGCCTGATTCGCGCGATGCAGATCGGCCTTCGTGTCGATGTCGTCGAACGCTCGCGCGTCTGCCGCGCGCACGAAGCGTAGGCGCTTGCGCTGCGACTGCGCGTAGGTCTTCGCGCCCGCATCGCCTTTTAGTTTTGCGAGCGCGGCGTAGTCCCGTCGTGGAAAGGCGACCGGGGCGCCCCAAACTACTCCCGCGCGCAACGCGACGATCGCAGTAGGATGCGATTCAATCGCATGGATCAGCGCGTTGACATCCTCGCGCGTGACATTGGGCTGGTCGCCAAGCGTGAAGATGCACGCATCGTAAGAGGCGGTCGCCGCGACGCCCGCGCGAATCGACGAAGCGATGCCATCGCGCCATTTCGTGTTCGTCACGATGGCGCAGCGCCGCGGATCGATCATTGCGAGCAGCGAGTCGGCCCGCGCGCCGACGACAAGAAAGCAAGCGACGGCGCGCGACGAGCATGCCGCATCGATGGCGCGCTGGGCGAGAATGTTGCCGTGCAACTCCGCCGTGAGCTTGTCGCCGCCGAATCGTTCGCCGGCGCCTGCGGCGAGAATGACGACGGCAACGCTGGGCTTTTGTAAGGTGGGCCGACGTAAAGTCGGCCCCTTCAAAAGCCGTCTCTTCGAAAGCCGCCCTTTCAAAAGCCGCCCCCTAAAACTACGCGCGGTCATGCAGCACCTCGAGCATCGCGTCGTGTACGAGACCGTTTGATGCTACGAGTTCGCCGCAGTCGACGCGTAGCGGCGCGCCGGAATAATCGGATACGCGTCCGCCCGCTTCGCTGACTATCAGCGCGCCGGCCGCAACATCCCACGCGTGCAATCCGGCCTCCCAGAATCCTTCGAACCGTCCGGCCGCGACGTAGCAGAGATCGAGCGCAGCCGAGCCGTCGCGCCGGATCGCTTGCGCTCGCCGCATGAACCGCCCCATCACACGCAAATTATCGAGATCGTCATCCGCGCCGATCGGCGGAAAACCGGTGACCAGCAATCCGTCGCGCAAGTCAGAGCGAGCGGAAACGTGCAGCGGCGCGCCGTTCAGCTGAGCACCCGCACCTACCGCCGCGCTAAAGAGCTCGTCGGCCATCGGATCGTAGACGACGCCGACTTGCAAACCGTCGCCGGACTCATACGCGATCGAAACGCTGAAACAGCGATACCCATGCGCGTAGTTCGTCGTGCCGTCGAGCGGATCCACGATCCAGCGGCCACCGCGTACGTCGCCGGACGTTCCGCCTTCTTCACCCAGGATCGCATCGCCGGGGAAATCGGCCGTGAGGATTTCGCGGATCAGCCGCTCGGACGCAGTGTCGGCTTCGGTCACGAGGTTGGAGCGGACATCTTTCGAGCGCACCCCGAGCGCCGAACCGAGCATGTCGCAAAGCAGTTTCCCCGCGGCCCGGCTCGCGCGCTCGGCTGTGCGCAATCGATGATTCATGGCGAGCGCGCCTTCGCATACGAAGGCAAGATTCCTCATTTATATTGTGGAATGCGCCAGACATCGTGCTGCATGAGAAAGCGGAGATCAAGAATCTGAAACTCCCTGGCCCTATCGGCGCCGGCGTTGTCGCGCGCGAGACGGCCATGATGACCACCGGGACGAAGACGGCGCCGATCGTCGTGAAGCAGGCCAGCGGGCTGATGCTCGAGGACGTCGACGGCAACGTCTTCTTGGACTTCACGAGCGGTATGGTCGCGGCGACCGGCCATAGCCATCCGAAAGTCGTCGAGGCGATCACGGAACAGGCCAACCGCTGGCTCTTCATCAACAGCCCCGATTTTTATTCGCCGCTGCAAGCCGAGGTCGCGGAGAAACTCGCGGCGCTCGTGCCGAGTCTGACCGGCAAGAAAGTCTTCCTCTGCTCGAGCGGCACCGAGGCGAACGAAGCCGCGCTGAAAGCCGCGCATTGGGCCGCACCCACGCGCAAGCGCGTCATCGCGTTTCTCGGAGCTTTTCACGGTCGGACCATGGGTGCCAATTCGATGACGGCCAGCAAGGCCGTCCAGCGCGCGCGGTTCACGCCGAACATCGCCGACGTGCATCACGTGCCCTACGCGTCGTGCTATCGGTGCCCGTATAAGATGACGTATCCGTCGTGCGATGTCTGGTGCGCGCGGATCATCGAAGAATTGTACTTCAAGCAGCTCATCCCGCCGGACGAAGTCGCGGCGATGTTCGTCGAGCCGATCCAAGGCGAGGGCGGCTACATCGTGCCGCCGTCCGAATTCATACGCATCATCCGCGACATGTGCGCGCGCCACGGCATCGCGTACGTGGACGATGAAGTGCAAGCCGGCATGGGCAAGACCGGCAAGATGCTCGCCATCGAACATCACGGCGCCGCCGGGAATTTCACGTCGCTCGCCAAGGCGCTGGGATCCGGCGTGGCGGTGGGCGCGCAGATCATGGATGCGGGTTACGACTTCGGCGTCCAAGGCGCGCACTCGAATACGTACGGCGGCAACGGCATCGCGCTCGCAGCGGCGAAAGCCACGCTTGAAGTCATGGAGTCCGAACGGCTCGTCGAGCGCGCCGCCGAGATGGGCGCGTATTTCATCGGAAAATTGCAAGAGCTGCAAAGCGTGCACGATGGCATCGGCGACGTGCGCGGCAAAGGTCTCATGCTCGCCGTGGATTTCGTCACGAGCCGCGTCACGCGCGAACACGACACGGAGATGCGCGATCGCGTCACGAGCGCATGCTACCGGCACGGCCTCATGGTCCTGCCATGCGGGTTCTCGGCGATCCGCTTCACCCCGGCGCTCGTCGTCGACCGCGAGCAGATCGATCGCGCCATCGATATCTTGGATCGCTCCATCAGAGAAGCAAAGGGCGCGTAACACTCTACAGAAGGCGACGCCATGGAACTACGCGAGGAGTTCGTCAGCGAGTTGTGCGGACGCGCGGTCACGCTTGCGAACAAACGCTTCGGGAAGCTTGAAGATCTGTCCATCGCGGGCAGCGACGAGGCCTTTCCGCCGATCTCCGGCATCCTCGTGCGCGCAAACGACGGGGCGCTGCTCTACGCGCCGTTCACGAATGTGGCGGCGATCGACGAACATGCCGTCACCCTGAAGACCGAACCGGTCGACGACGCTCGATCCGCCCGGCCCGCAGGCGAGCTCCTGCTGCGCAAAGACTTGTTGGATAAGCAGATCCTCGACGTCGACGGGCGTAAGGTCGTGCGCATCAACGACCTCAAACTCGCGCCGGCCGGCGACAGCTTGCGCGTCATCGCCGCCGATATCGGGATGTCCGGTCTGCTGCGGCGGCTCGGTCTGCGCGGGCTCGGCCAGCGGCTGCTCGAGAAAGCGGCGCGACCGGGCATTCGCCCTTCGTTGATCTCGTGGGATACGGTGCAGCCGCTGCATCGCAACGAAGCCGGCGATCCGATCCGCCTGCGGGTGCCGCAAGACAAGATGCAGCGCATCCACCCGGCCGATCTCGCGGCGATCATCGAAGATCTGAACGCCGCCGATCAGGCGTCGCTCATGGGGTCGCTCGACGAAGAGACCGCGGCCGACGCCTTCGAGCAGCTCGATGTCGACACGCAGCTCTCGATCCTCGAAGACATCAAACCGGATCGCGCAGCCGACATCATCGAGAACATGGAGCCCGATGACGCCGCCGACCTGTTGAGCGAAGTCGAGCCCGAGAAGCAGCTTGAGATCCTCAATCTCATGGAGCCTGAGGAAGCACAGGACGTTCGCGAGTTGCTCTCCCACGACGAGGAGACGGCCGGCGGCCTCATGACCACGGAGTATCTGTGGATACCGCCGGGATTGACCGTCACCGACGCGTTCGCGCACATCCGCAGCGGGGCGAAGGACGCCGAGCTCGTCTATTATGTCTACGTCCTCGATGAGAAGGAGAATATCATCGGCGTCGTCACGCTGCGCGACCTCATCACCGCGGATCCGAACGCGCTTGTCTCCGAGATCATGATCGACGATGTGGTGACAGCGCACACCAACGACACGCGCGAAGAAGTCGCCTCCACGATCGCGCGCTACGATTTTCTGGCCGTGCCGGTCGTCGATGATGCCGGGCACATGCAAGGCATCGTGACCGTGGACGACGCCATGGACGTCGTGCTGCCCGAGAAACTGCGCAAGATGCTTCCGCGCATGGCACGCTCGCGAGCCAAGAACCGCGTCGGCACCTAAGACCGTGTCTTCCTTTAGTATGTGTCGCTTCTCGTGAACGCCGACGATCTCGCGGGCCTCGCGGAGCGCGCGGCTCGCGTTATAACGGGCGGCGGCGGGCTGAAGGCGCTTGCGCAATTGCTCGCAGACGCGACCGAAGGCGCTGTGTTGATCGAAGACGATCAGTGGCGCCACCTGGCGGCTGCGGAATGCCGCGGCGGACTCGGCGCTTTGCCCGCGAGCTTTGCGGCCCATCACGGCGATCAACCCGGTCGCGATGGTCTCGTGCGTGCGAAAGTCAACGAATCCGTCTCGGCTTTGTGCGCGCCGATGCCCGGCGGTGCGGCGGAGGGCAACGCCGGTCACGTGACCTTGTTCCTCAATGGCAAGGCGCCTGGTCACGCTGCCGCTGCGCTGCGGGTCGTGGCGGGAGCGGCCGGTGTCGAATGCGTGCGCCGCGGGAGCGGCCGCGCCCAGGCGCGCAGAGCTTTTTGGGAGCGCTACTTGAGCGGCGGATTCGTGGACGCGCACGCGTTGCGCGACGAAGCAGCCGAAGCCGGCGTCACGTTGCCGACTTCGCTCGTCGCCGCGGTCTTCGACGTCGAGGGCGCAGCGCCGCAGACGGCGCGAGATGCGCTCGCGCAGGCGCTCGCCGCCGCCGACGCGGTGTTAGCGCCAATCCCTTCCAGCGCGCCGCTTGCGCTCTTCCCGGTGAAAAATCAGGCGGATGTGGCGCGCGCGCGCCAAGCAGCGGCGCATGCAGTGCGGGTGCTCGTGCAAGCCGGCACTGCGCGCTCGGTCGCATGCGGAGTCGGCGGCCACCGCCCGGACCTCCTCGACCTCCCCGAATCAGTCGCTCAAGCGCGCCAAGCGTTGACGCTTGGCTGCAGGCTGTTCGGTCGGAACTCGGTCACGACGTACGCCGATCTCGGCCTGTACGCGCTCTTGCACGCAGGTGCAGGCAAAGAGGCCTTCGCCGCGTTCGCAGAGTCGATGCTCGAACCGCTCGCGGTTTACGATCGCAGACACCGGACCGACTTGCTGCACACGCTGCGGCTCTATGTCGAAGCAGGCGAAAATGTGAAGATCGCGGCCGAACGGTTATCCGTGCATCGCCACACGATCTTCTACCGGCTCAACCAGATCTCGCAGATCCTAAAAGTCGACCTCAAATCTCCAAAGGATCAACTCTCCGTGCGAGCGGCGCTCGCCATCCGGCAGATGCATCGTGGCGAGGACGCAAGCCCATCATGACAAAGCGCGAGCTCATCAAACGCGCCAAGGAACAAGGCATCCGCTTCGCGCGGCTGCAGTTCAGCGACATCCATGGCGTCACGAAAAACGTCGCGATCCCCGTCAACGAGTTAGACGCGGCGCTCGAGGGGAACATCGTTTTCGACGGCTCGTGCATCGAGGGATTCGTCCGCTTCGAAGAAGCCGACATGTATCTGGCGCCCGACATCTCCACGTTCGCCGTGCTGCCGACCGTACAAGGTGCGCCGCTCGAAGCGCGCTTGATCTGCGATGTGATGAACCCGGACGGTTCGCCGTTTGAAGGTTGTCCGCGCAGCACGTTGCGGCGCGCGATCGACGGCGCCCGCGCGGATGGCTTTGCGGTGCATGCCGGCGCGGAGATCGAGTTCTTTCTCTTCGAACACGGCGCCGACGGTCAACCGACCACAGCGACGGCGGATCGCGGTTCCTACTTCGACCTGAGTCCGATCGATCGCGGCGATCTCGCGCGGCGCGATGTTTCGATCGCGCTTGAAGAGATGGGCATCCGCGTGGAGGCGACGCATCACGAAGTCGCGCGCGGCCAGCACGAGATCGACCTCGCCGGCGCAGATCCGCTGGCGCTCGCCGACTCGATCGCAACAGTTCGCTTCGTCGTGAAGACCGTGGCTGCGCGCCACGGATTGCATGCCACGTTCATGCCGAAGCCGCACGCCAACGAGGACGGCAGCGGCCTGCACATCACGCAATACCTCACGCGCGACGGCGTCAACGCGTTTTCGCAAGAGGATTCGTCGGACCCGGCACGCCCGACGGCACCGCGTCTGAGCGAGGTCGGCTTGGCTTACGTCGGCGGCTTGCTCGCGCATGCGCGCGGCTTCACCGCGATCACCAATCCTACGATCAATTCATACAAACGACTCGTCCCCGGCTACGACGCGCCGTGCTATGCCTCGTGGTCCGAGCGCGCGAAGAGCGCGTTGATTCGCGTGCCGCCCGAACACGGCGTGGGTGCGCGCGTCGAGCTGCGCTCGCCGGATCCGTCATGCAATCCGTACCTCGCGCTCGCGGTCGTCGTCTCGTCCGGCCTTGATGGCGTGAGGCGAAAACTCGTTCCGGGTGACACGGTGGACATCAATGTAGCGAGTTTAGTGGAAGCCGAACGCGTCTCGCTCGGCGTCGAACAACTGCCCACGTCGCTGCAAGAGGCCATCGCTGCGCTTGACGATGATCCGCTCGTCCGCGCCGCCCTCGGCGATCATTCATATCATCGTTTCCGCGAAGCAAAGCTTGCGGAGTGGGAAGACTACCGGCTGCAGGTGCATCCGTGGGAGTACGAAGCATACCTGCAGCTCTGATACGATGGTTTTGATGGGCCGACTTTATGAAGGGCCGACTTTATGAAGGGCCGACTTTATGAAGGGCCGACTTTATGAAGGGGCCGACTTTATGAAGGGCCGACTTTATGAAGGGGCCGACTTTATGTCGGCCCTTGCAAACATAACGTGGGCCGACATAAAGTCGGCCCCTTCATTGTCCGGGCGACGCGTACTACGTAGGGGTGGCTTCGCGCATACGCGCGGTTTCGACCGCCAAGCCGGCGAGTTGCGCGAACACCTCGATCGTGCGCACGGTCTCGTCGTCCGGCACCAGGCGGTTGCGCGGGTCATCTGGCGAGAGAATGCCGATGATCTCGCCGCGCGAATCGAAGATCGGGAAAATCAACAGATCCAATTCGTGCCAGTCGCCCGGCTGGATGCGCGGCAGAACGACGAGGTCTTCGTTGCGCGTGATGCCGCCGTCCACGGCGAGCTCCATGGGCACGTAATAGAACGTGTTGCGGTATTTGCCGCGCGGCGACATCATACGCCGCATCTCCGCGACCGTCGTCTCCTGGCCGACGACGTCTGGGCCGTACCCAAGCGCCGCGCGCCGCACGAAAACATCGCGACTGGGCTCGCGCGTCGAGATCGACCCTGCCGCGAAGCCAAAGGTATCGAGCGTGACAGTCAAGATGTTGCGCAGCATCGCATCGAGATCGCGTTCGCGGAAAATGGCGGCGGTGACGTCGAGGATGCGCGCCAGACGGTCCGCCTGGCGGCGACGTTGTTCGGCAAGCGCCTCGGCGTCGGCCGAACGCCGTTCCAGCGCGAGCGCCCTATGCTGCTCGGTGGAGACGAGATAGACGTTTTCGATCGCTGCCGCGGCGAGCCGGGCGAACAGCGCGACGTTGCGCATAGTCGCGGTAGACGGGACCTTCTCATCGATCGGCGCATCAGGACAGAGCACGCCGATGACATCACCTGACGATGACGTCAGGGAGATGAAGAGATTGTCCGCTTCATGCCACGCGTCGCGAGCGGACCGCTGCTCGATAGCGCGCTCCGGTCGATAGCAAAGTTCCGGATCGACATGCCATGTCTGACGCTCGACGGGCACGTAGTACACCGATGGCGCGATGCAGAAACGTCGATCCAGCTTGATATCGACGCTTGCGAAGGAGACCTCGCGCTCGAGCAGCCGTCGAGCGACGGCGTCTGTGTAACCGGAGACAGTCCGATAGGCGAAGACCTCGCGCTCTCGTTGCGCGACCAGAATTCCCCCGCAGCGGAAGCCGAACGTCCGGAGTGTCACGTCCAATACGCGATCGAGCAGCGCATCGAGCTCGCGTTCGCGCAACAGCGTCACCGCTAGTTCCACGACGCGGCGCAACGTGTCGGCTTGCGCTTCTGAATCGGCGCGCTTCGTGCTCTCGCTCGCGACCGCGGTCTCGAGCGACGCGCGCTGCGCCGCGAGCATATCGGTGCGCGCGACCGTCGCGCGCACGAGCATGCCGGTCATGAGCACGGTCAGCCACGTGAACGCGACTTGCGCGAGAAGATTCAACGCCGCCGGTTCGCCGACGATGCCGCTGCGATGGAAGACGTAGCCGGCGAACAACAGCAGCGTCGTGAGCACGCCGGTGACAGCCGCACCGAGTTCCCGCTGGCGCGTCGCGGCGTAGACGATAAGCGCGAGCATGGCGGCCCATGCGGCGGCGACGGTTGGCCAATAGAGATAGACCATCAGCAGCGACGAGCCGATGTCGAACGAGACGAGCAGATAGGTGATGAGCCGGATGCGCGTGAGGTCGTGCGCGCGTCGGACATAGACGTAGGCGAACAGGCCCGCGCCGAACCACGCGATGATCGGCAGCGGCCGCAAGATGGCCGCCGCCGGCCAAGGTATGATGAGTACTAACGTCGAGGCGATGATCGCCGCGATCGTCCGGCCGCGCAGCATCTCAAGCTCTATGCTGCGCCGTTCTTCGAGCCGGTCGTCGTCCATCGCGTCAGTGCGGATTATCACCATCTGGTTATCGGCAAACGCCCGCGGCGGTCGGCACATAGGCCGCTCGGTTTTCGCTAGGCGGTTTGACAGGGTGGCATGCTTGCGGCACGAACTCGCGCCCATGCGACCAATAAGCACAACAGCGGCACCCAATCCCGTCGCCGCGTATTCGCAAGGCGCCGAAGCGGGCGGCGTCGTCTATACCGCCGGTCAACTCGGATTTGACGCGGGCGGCGGAACGTTTCCATCCGACATCGAATCGCAGACGCTCAACGCGCTGACCAACATCCGCGCGATCGTCGAAGCGGCGGGCTGCCGGGTCGAAGACATCGTGAAGGTCAACGTCTTCTTGACCGACATGGCCCATTTCGATGCTATGAACGAAGTCTACAAACGGTTCTTCGGCGGACATAAACCGGCGCGGAGCACGGTCGGCGTCGCTGCGCTGCCGCGGCCGGGCGCCCTGGTCGAGATCGACGCGATCGCGGCGAAGTAGGCTCCGCGCTAGAAGAAAGGCCGTCAGTGCGGCGTGAGTATCGCCTGGACTTCGCTCAGTTTTGCCTGGGCGGCCACGTCGCCCGGCGAGATCGCGAGCGCCGCTTTGTACTGATCGGCGGCGAGTTGATACTTCTTCTGCACTTGATAGACGTCGCCGAGACCGAAATGCAAGTTTACGCTATGCGGCGTCACGGCGAGGCCTTTGATGAACGCGGCTTCGGCTAGGTTCACGAGCCCGTGGTAGAAGTAGGCCGAGCCGAGATTGAAATACGCGTTGCGATCACCGGGATCGAGTTCGATCGTCTTCTGGTACAGCTCGACGGCTTGCGTGAACGATCCGAGATAATCGTACGCCACGCCGAGGTTCTCGTACGATAGCGAGAACTGCGGATCGAGCGAGATCGCTTTGTTGATCTTGACGATGGCGCCGTTGTAGTCGCTCGCTTTGATGAGCTCGACGCCCCAGTTCATGTACGCGAGATAGTAGCTCGGGTCGAGGCTCAGCGCCTGTTGGTACTCGCGGATCGCGTCGCTGTGCCGGTTTTCGTCCGCATACGCGACACCGAGAGCGTTCATCGCATCGGTGAAGCGCGGATTTTTGTCGAGTGCGGCGTTGTACTGCTCGATCGCTTGATCGTATTTGCTTTCGGCTTCATAGACGATGCCCAAGTTGTAGTGCGTCCCAGGCTCAAACGGCTCGCGCTCCATCTCGATGAAGTATTCGCTTTCGAGTTCGGAGAGCCGGCCTTGGTCCTGATAGACCTGCACCAAATTGGCGAAGCCCGCTTGCAGCGGCAGGCTCTTGCGGAATTCGGAGAGCGCATCGTCGTAACGATCGAGCGCTGCGTACACTCCGCCTAGCCGGTTGTGGACGTCTTTGTTGTCCGGTTCTTTTGCGAGCACCGCGAGATAGGCGGTCTCTGCGGCGGTAAAATCTTGCAGCCGGTACTCGACGTCGCCGAGCATCTTTTGGATGTCGAGATTGCCGGGGTCGATGTCGGCCGCGCGCTTCAATTCGGCCAGCGCCTCAGTATTGTGGCCAGTCGCGATGTTGGCTTGCGCCAACGCGAGGAGATCCGAAGCCGAACCGGTGGTCGGCCGCGCGGTGCTCGGCACGGGCGTTCCGGACGCGGCGGGCGTCGTGCCAGACTGAGTATCAGCGAAGGCATGTGCGGCGAGCGACGCGCTCATCAGCGTTGCGAGCGCTAAGAATGCAAAAGTCTGACGCGGCTTCATCTCCGGACGCTCCTTGTCCCAGCCCTGTGCCAGAGAGTATACCCCCGGTGGCGGCCTCGGCGCAAGGCGAACTGCGCACACTATGGCCCCCAGGGCCAGCGGGACACATGGCGGAACTGAAACCCCCTTGCAATCACAGGGTTAGGAAAGGTACCATCTCATGCGCTTCGCGCTTGCGGCCGCCCTGGCACTCGGTCTGACCAGTCTACTGGGCTGCACAAATCCCAACTCCATCGGCGTGCAAGTCTTCGGCGCCGTCACCGTGCACTGCCAAAGGGCGTCCGACGGCAGCGCCGTCGCCGGCGCGCTGGTAAGCGTCGGGAGCACAGCCGCGCTCAACACCGACGCGAGCGGCAACGTCACGTTTCCGCAAGTGCCCGCCGGTCCGCAGACCTTCATCGCGCGCGCGCCCGGCTTGAGCGGCACGGCGCAACTCACGGTCGTGGCAAACGGCACCCAGAATCTCTCGATCGACATGACCGCATCGCAATAGCGACGGCTGACGCTTGCCCGAACTGCCGGAGCTCGAGCTCGTCGTCAAGACGATGCGCGAGCACGCCCTCGGCAGGACGATACTAGCGGTAGTTCTCAATCCGAAGCGCGCGTTTGTGATACGGCATCCGCTCGAAGACTTCGCGCGCGAGTTGACAGGCCGCAAACTCGTGGCGGTGGATCGGCGCGGAAAGTTCGTGATCTTCGGATTCGCGGGCGAAGCGCTGCACCTGGTCATCAATGCAATGCTCGGCGGCAGGTTTGCTCTCGCGTCGCGAGCAGCACCTGAACTACCGTCGACGTGTTTCACGTTGCAATTCGATCGCGCGCTGGATTTTCGTTTCCTCGACTCGACGATGGGCGCTCGCATCTACCTGACCGATTCGCCCGAATCAGACGTGCCGTCGTTCGGCGAACTCGGTCCGGACGCGCTCGATCCTGCGCTCACCTATGATGTGTTTGCAGCGCGCCTCAAGCGCCATCGCGGCGAGATCAAGAACGTGCTGCGCAATCAGGTCTTCGTGGCCGGCATCGGCAACGCGTATTCCGATGAGATCCTGTTCGCCGCACGCATTCGGCCGCTGCGTCGGACGAGCACGCTATCAGACGATGAGCGTCGAGCACTGTACGCCGCGATGCGCTCTGTGCTACAGGATTCGGTCGCGACCGTCCAGCAGCAGTACGCCGGAAAACATCACCCGCTGCACAAGCAGGACCGATCGTTCATGAAGATCCATGCCCGATCGAAGTCTGTTTGTCCGCGATGTGGTCATCGGATTTCGTCGATCCATAGCGGCGGCGAGTCGACGTATTACTGCAGGGAGTGCCAACGATGAGCCAGTCCTCCGCGGGACTCGCGTTGCCGCCAGTAGGGCCGCTGCTTGGCGCAGCCTACGATCGCGCGGTGACGAGCGTGATCCAATCATGGCGTGTGTCCGCGCTCCTCGCCGTCATCGGAATCGCGATCATCAGTCTGCCGGGCATGGCGAATTCGACTTTGCCGAACGTGTTGTTGTTCATCTGGGGATTCTTCGCGATGGCGAACGCGATCCGCCTCGTCTTCGATCCGGCGTACAAGATGACCAATCTCACCGCCGGCCACATGTTCGGGGCGCAGCTGATCGCCGGCCTAACTGTCGCCCTCTTGAATATCGTCGGCTTCGTCGCGTTGATCCGCGCCGGAGTCCAGAACGATCTCTCGTGGCTCGTCGCGATCCCAGGACTGCTTGTCAGTATCTGGATATACGTACGCTGGTCTTGTGGCGCCGCTCTCGGCGCGCGGGGAACGCCGGCGTCTCGGGCGCTAACCGCATCGTGGGGTCTGACCGCTTCCGCCTTCTGGCAGACGCTCGTCATCCAAGGCGCAACTTTCATTGCGGGGCTTGTGATCGGCCTTGCGATCGGCGGAACCGCGCGGCTCATACTCAACGCCATGCCCGGCGGCACTCCTTTTGCGCTCGGGATTTACACAGGGGCCACGGGCCTCGTTCTCATCAGCCAGATCTACGTCACGCAGGCCACGGCCCTCGCGGTCTGCATGTGGCTGAAGGCGCTCCAGGACGCGCAACCGGCTCCTCCCGAACCGGCATGATGACTTCGGCGCCGTCGCAAGTCGCCGCCGCGTTGCCGCCGATTGGACCATTGCTCGGCTCCGCTTTCGATCGAGCGGTCTTTCTCATCGTCCGATCCTGGCGCGTCGTTGGCCTCATCGTAGCGTATGTGCTCATCGTTGGAAGTTACCAAGGTTCTAGCCTCACCATCGATGCGGGCGTGTCAATATCGAAGTTGCCCCTTTTTGTGTGGGCGTTCTTCGGCATGGCAAATAGTCTCCGCTTAGTTTTCGACCCGGCGTTCCGTATGGACGCTGGGCGGGTCGCGAGCATGTTCGGTACGTCTCTCGTGGCGGCGCTTACGATCGTCATTGCCAATCTTGTCGCGGTTTTTGCTGTGGTCGAGCGAAACAACCCAATTCTTTGGCTTGCGGCGATACCCGGAATTGTAGCTGGAATCTGGCTTTGGACTCGATGGTGCTGCGCGGCGGCGATCGCTGCGCGGGGATCATCTGTGTCCGATTCGCTCCAAGCGTCGTGGCGACTTACGGCGACTAGTGTTTGGCCTTCGCTCGCAATCACTCTAGCAGGAATTGTTTTGCCGGTGGCTGCTGGAGGATTGTATGGACTTGTCTGGGGTGCCGCTCTGACGGCTGTGTCGCGATTAGATCCAGCGCTGGCCCGATTGGACTACGCGTCCGCGGGTGCGGTCGCGTTCGCCTCAATCAACGTCGTCATTTCAGCCTACATGACCCAAGCGACGCAGCTTTCGCTCTGCATGTGGCTCAAAGCGCTTGAAGCGGCGCAGCCCGCCGAACCAGTGCAGGCCGCAGTCGCGCCGGCCTAGTCGCATAGACTATATGCCGCCGCTGAAAGATCGTGTACCTCGCCTCGGTTCATTGTTTGGCGCAGCCTACGACCGGGCGTTTGCCGCGACCATCCGATCGTGGCGGGTCGTCGGGCTGTTGATCGCGCTCGTCGTGATCGTCGGCACGCTGATGTGGCGCGCGTTCACTATAACCCTTGGCATGAGCTTTGCAACCGCGCTGCTCGCGCCTTGGTCTTTCTTTGCGCTCGCAAATGCGATGCGCGTCGTGTACGATCCCGCTTTCACCATGGACTGGAAGAAGGCGATGAAAGTGTGCGTCGCTGGGCTGACGGTCGCCGCAGGGTTGATTTTAATCCCTTGGCTTTGCAAGCTCGGCATTGACATTGTCCTTCGTGAGGTGGATTCCAATACGCTCGTCGCGGATCTAACTGGCGCCGCCATCGGAATCTTCATCTGTGGCCGGCTTATATGCGCTCCGGTGCTTGCGGCGCAAGGTGTTCCCGGACCAAAGGCCGTGATCGAGTCCGTGCGTGTGACGTCCGGCGTCCACTTGCGCTCTTTTGTTCTGCTGGGGCTCAACATCGCCATCGCATACGCGGTCATCATTCCGATCGCAGGCGCACTGTGGGCGATGGTATATCTCGCGGCGGGCACAGGACGTGCTTACAGTTTTGCGCCCGCACTGGATATAGTCGGCTCGGCCGCCTACGCGTTCGGCGAGATGTATGTTGTGCAGGCCTTTGCGATGTCGGCTTGCATGTGGCTTAAGGCGTTGCAGGAGGCGCGAGTCGCCGAAACCCCATCTTCCTGAATCTATCCACAGACCATCGCCATTTGTCGAACCGGTCGCCGAGAACGTGCGACAGGCGGCTAAATGTACTCCGGCCTTCCCAGCGTACAATGCATCCATGCGGGCCGGTTCTACGGCCTGCGAATCGTTCCATGATGGAGGGCGGTAAAGCGTGGCGAAAGCATCGCCTGCAAAGGCGGCATTGGATTTCATCAAAAAACATGGCGCCAAGATCGTGGACTTCAAGTTCATCGACATGCCGGGCATGTGGCAGCATACGTCGGTGCCGGCCGGCGAAGTAGACGAAAACGCATTCGTCCACGGCATCGGCTTTGACGGATCGAGCATCCGCGGATTCCAGGCCATTCAAGAGAGCGACATGATCATGCTGCCCGAGCCGTCATCGGCGCGGGTGGACACGTTCTGTTCGGTGCCAACCGTCTCGTTCATCTGCGACATCTTCGATCCGCGCGAGCAAATGCTGTACTCGCGCGATCCGCGCGGCATCGCGAAGAAGGCCGCCGCTTTTCTGAAGAAATCCGGAACCGCCGACACCGCCTACTTCGGGCCCGAGCTCGAGTTCTTCATCCTCGACCACCTGAGCTTTGACATTCAACCGAACATGATGGGCTTTGTCATCGACTCGGAAGAAGCGCACTGGAACTCAGGCTCGGTGGAAACGCCGAACCTCGGTTACGCCTTGCGGCCGAAAGAAGGCTACTATCCGGTCGCGCCGTCGGACAAGCACATGGACATCCGCTCGGAGATGGTGCTCTCGCTCCAGGAATGGGGCGTGCCCGTCGAGATGCATCACCATGAAGTCGCGACGGCCGGACAGACGGAGATCGACATCCGTTATAACGATCTCGTGACCCAAGCCGACAACGTGATGATCTACAAGTATGTGACGCGCAACGTCGCGCGTAAGTACGGCAAGACGGTCACGTTCATGCCGAAGCCGCTTTTTGGCGACAACGGATCGGGCATGCACGTGCACATGAGCCTTTGGAAGGCCGGCAAGAACCTCTTCTATCACGAGAACGGCTACGCCGAACTTTCGCCCACCGCGCTGCACTACATCGGCGGCCTGCTCACCCACATCAACGCGCTGATGGCCTTCTGTGCGCCCACGACCAACTCGTATAAGCGCCTCGTGCCGCACTTCGAAGCGCCGGTCAACGTCGCGTTCTCAAAAGGAAACCGCTCGGCCGCGATCCGCGTGCCGATCTTCTTCAAAGGGCCGCGCTTCAGCCGGTCCAAGCGCATCGAGTTCCGGCCACCGGACTGCACGTCGAATCCTTACCTCGCATTCTCCGCGTTGCTGATGGCCGGTCTCGACGGGATCAGGCGCAAGATCGACCCGACCAAAGCCGGCTTCGGACCGCTCGATACGAACATCTACGATCTCCCTGCGCGCGAAGCGAAGAAAATCCGCTCCGTTCCGGGCAGCCTCGACGAATCGTTAGAGGCGCTCGAAAAGGACCACGCGTTTCTCCTGGAAGGCGGCGTCTTCACGCAAGAGATCATCGATCTGTGGATCGACTACAAGCGGACGCGCGAGATCCAAGAAGTCAAGATACGTCCGCATCCGTACGAATTCTACCTCTACCACGACCTGTGATCGGCGATGCGCATCCCACTCTACCAGATCGACGCGTTCACGTCTAAGGCATTCGGCGGCAACCCAGCCGCCGTTTGCCCCCTTACGTCGTGGCTCGCGGATGACGTGATGCAGTCGATCGCTGCCGAGAACAATCTCGCCGAAACGGCATTCATCGTCCCCGATGGTGATGAGTTCGCGATCCGCTGGTTCACGCCGGAAGTTGAAATGGATCTGTGCGGGCACGCCACGCTCGCCTCCGCGTACGTCGTCTTCGAACATCTCGACCGCACGCGGTCCGCGGTTACCTTCGGATCCCCTAGCGGACCGTTACACGTAAGTCAGAAGGACGGACGCCTGGAAATGGATTTTCCGGCGCTGCGAGCTCGCCCGACTGCGCCGCTGCCCGGACTTGTGGAGGCGCTAAGGAAAGCGCCGAAGCAGCTCTTGCTCGCTACTTCGTATCTAGCGGTCTACGATAGCGAGCGCGAGATTCGATCGATCGAACCGGACATGTCCGCCCTCGCGCGGCTGGACGCGCACGGCTTCATCATCACTGCCCCAGGTGAGGATGTCGACTTCGTTTCACGCTTCTTTGCGCCGAGGCTCGGCGTGCCCGAAGATCCGGTGACGGGCTCGGCGCACTGCACGCTGACGCCATATTGGAGCGAGCGGCTCGGTAAGACTGAGATGCGAGCGCGTCAGGTCTCAAAACGCGGCGGCGAGCTTTGGTGCACGCAGGTCGGTGAGCGCGTGAAGATGGCGGGCCATGCTGCTCCCTATCTTGTCGGCGCGATAGAGATTTGAACCCGACGGTCATCCGCCGCGCGCTGCCGGCCGACGGCGATGCGGTTCGCAAAATTGTCTTCGACACGATGCGAGAGTACGGCGTCAAAGCGGATCCCGAAGGCATCGACCGCGACGTGATGACCTTTGGGCAACCCGCGGCGGGTGTCATGGCATTCGTCGTCGAGGTCGACGCATGCGTCGTCGGTTCGGTCATCATCACGCCGCGCGGAAACGGCCGCGCGACGCTCTCGAAGTTCTTCTTATCCGATGCGCATCGCGGCAGGGGGATCGGGCGCGCGCTGCTCGAGACCGCGGTGAACGCTGCGAGCGATGCCGGCTTGATCGGCCTGGATCTCGACACGAAGAGCGTGTTCCGCGAAGCGATTCGTCTATACGAGGCGACCGGCTGGAAGTCGATTCCGCAGACCGACCCCGACAGCCCGTGCGAGCTTCTCTACGCGCTCGAACTGACGCGGTAGGGCCGCGCGCGGCGAAAAGACAACTCTCCCCTTCCTATGGACAAGCCTCCCAAATTGTGGCGTCTGCTGGCCATGCTCGTCGTCGTGATCGCAGCCATTGTGTTTCTCAGTCACGTGCCTGCGAACTTCCAGTGGCCCAAGTAGGGATGCAGACTCGGCCGAACCCGAACATCTTCAAAAGCTACGATATCCGCGGTATCTATCCGTCGGAAATCGATGAGAGCGCCGCCGAACTCATCGGCCGGGCTTTTGTGGAGTTTTTGCGCTGTTCTACGGTTGCCGTCGGGCGCGACATGCGCGCTTCGTCCGAGCCTCTTTTTCGCGCATTCGCTCGCGGCGTGACCGCCGGCGGCGCGGACGTCGTCGACCTCGGGCTCACTTCGACCGACGAACTCTACTTCGCAGTCGGCCACTTCGGCTATCCGGCAGGCGCGATGATCACCGCATCGCACAACCCGAAAGAATATAACGGCTTCAAGCTCTGCCGGGAAAAGGCGATCGCGCTATCCGCCGAGACCGGCGTCTACGCCATTCGAGACATCGCTGCATCGGGTCGCTTTACCACGCCCGAACGCACGGGCACGGTCCGCCCTCGCGACGTGCTCGACGACTTCGCCGAGCATTGCCTCTCCTTCATCGACCGCGGTGCGATTCGTCCGCTAAAAGTCGCGATCGACTGCGGCAACGGCATGGGCGGTCTCATCGTGCCGGCGATCTTCAAGCATCTGCCCATCGATGTGATCCCGCTGTATTTCGAACTCGATGGTGAATTTCCAAATCATCCGGCGAGCCCGATCGAAGCGGAGAACATGGCTGACGTGCAGCGCGCGGTTCGCGAACACGGCGCGGACCTTGGCGCCGCGTTTGACGGCGACGCGGATCGTGTCTTCATCACCGATGAACGGGGCGAACTCGTCGGCGGAGACATGGTGACGGCGCTCGTCGCGAAAATGCTGCTGCGCAAGCATCCGCAGGCGACCATCCTCTACAATCTCATCTGTTCGCGCAGCGTGCCGGAGATCATCAGCGCCGAGGGCGGTCGGCCGGTGCGCACCAAAGTGGGCCACTCGATCATCAAAGCGGTTATGCGCGAGGAGTCGGCGGTCTTCGGCGGCGAGCACTCCGGGCATTTCTACTTCCGCGATCACTATTTCGCCGATTCGGGGTTGATAGCGCTTCTCGTCGTGATCGAGCTCATGTCGCGTGAGAACATGAAGATCAGCGCGTTGATCGCGCCGCTCGATTCGCGCCGCAGATCGGGAGAGATCAACAGCCGTGTCGACGACATCCCCGCGAAGCTGGCGGAATTGGAAGCGCGCTATGCGGATGCGCAGATCGACCACCTCGACGGCGTCACAATCCAATATGCCGACTGGTGGTGCAACGTGCGTCCATCGAACACCGAACCACTGCTGCGCCTCAACGTCGAAGCCGACACCGCCGAGCTGCTGGAACGCAAGACCGCGGAATTGCTCGCCATGATCCGCGCCTGAGGATGCGCTCCGCAACAGTTGGGCCGGCGCTCGTCGCAATGGGTGACGGCGGTTCTCGTCAGGGCTGCATCCGTGTGGAGGCAGGACGCGTTGCGTCCATCGAGGATGGACCTCAGTTCCTCACCTACGAGTTGCCGCCGGGGAGCACGATCACTCCGGGACTTATCGATCTCCACGTCAACGGCGTCGGCCGCTACTGGTTCAATCGCGATCCTATCGATGCACTCGAGACGTTGTGCTCGGACGCGCCGACGCATGGCGTCACCGCTTTTCTTCCTTCTATCATGACAAGTCCGTGGGATCAGATGTTGCACGCGGCCACGGTGATCTCGCGCCGCTCGTGCTTACCATTGACCGGTGCGCGGCCGCTCGGTCTGCATTTCGAAGGTCCGTTTCTCAATCGCGAGTACCGCCGCGTGCATCAAGAAGAGTTCTTGCTCGAACCGACGCCGGCGCGCGTGGAAGCGCTGCTTGATACGTGGACGACCGGGCGTTGCCGCGTGACCATGGCGCCCGAGATCAACGGCGCGGCGCGCGCTGCCGACGAACTGCGACGGCGCGGCGTCGTCCTCTCCGCGGGCCATACCGCTGCGACGTACGCAATCGGCAACGCCGCCATCGAACACGGATTCACGATCCTCACGCATTCGTTCAACGCGATGCCGCCGCTCCATCACCGAAAATCTTCGATCCTCACCGCCTACTTGCTCGACCCTACCGCATTTTGCGAAGTCATCGCGGACGGTGTCCACGTCTCGCCCGAACACCTCGCGTTGCTCTATCGCCTCAAGGGGATCAATCTCGTCGCGACCACCGATGCGATGCCGCTTACCGATGCGGTCTCCGCCTCGGGCGGAGTGGCGGTGACGCGCGAAGGCGTGATAGCAGGCAGCCTGCTCACGCCGGATCAAGGCGTGCGCAATATCATCGCCGCGACCGGCCTGCTTCTTCCCGAGGCGGTTGTGTGCGCGACGTGGGCGCCGGCAAGAGCGATCGGGCTCGATGATGAGATCGGAACTTTGCGCGAAGGCATGCGCGCGGATTTCACGGTTTGGGATAGGCGCAATCGTGTGACGCACACATTTGTAGGCGGCGAACTGATCTACGCCGACGGCTGACATGTTCTTGGGGCTTGTCTGAAGGGGCCAGCTGAAGGGGCCGACTTTATGTCGGCCCACGTTAGTAACCTCGGGCCGACGTAAAGTCGGCCCCTTCAAGGCGAAATCGGAACCGCGAATATTTCGCCGGTGACTGTGCCCGCTCTGTTTTTTACTTCTACGCGTTCATAGCGCACCAGCAAGCCGCTCGGAACCATCCGCTTGGTGACAAACGGCGGCACGGCGCGAGAATTTCCATCAACGACTTTCACGCACATACCGATTCCTCGCGCCAGCGAAGCGCTTGCGTGATACCCTTCGGCCCCGCCTTTGCACACGATATCGCCGGGTGACGCGCGCATGAGATCGGTGTCGAACTCGTCGGTGCCGGCCACCACTTCCGGGTAGCGCATCATCGCATCGCGCACGCGCACGAGTGCCTCCCGATATTCCGCCGGAAATCCCTCGGGCCGCGCGAATCGCGCGAAGAATCGAGCGGCGACGGAGAGCGGCGTCGCGATCACGGGGATGCCGCAGCCGTCCACGCCGACTGCAAATGAAGCTAGCGGCACGCCCAGCATAACCGCATAGCCGCGCAGGATCAGCGCCTGCGCGGGATGGGCGGGCTCAAGATAACCTTCCGGACCGGCGCTGAGGTGCATTCCGAGCGCCAAAATGCCCGAATGTTTACCCGAACAATTATTATGGATGCGCCCCGGCTTGATCCCAGCCGCGGCAAGTGCGGCCGCTGCGGCAGCATTGTATGGGGCGTGCGGACCGCATCGCAACGAGCTCTCATCCAAGCCCGCCTTTGCGAGCATGCTGCGCGCGGCCTCCACGTGGTACGGCTCGCCGCTATGCGAGCCCGCGATCAGCGCGATCTCCTTTTCGGTGAAGCCGAAGTGATCCGCGGCGCCGCTCGCGACGATCACCGCGCAGATCAGTGGCTTAGCTGAAGACCGAAGGAATGTGGGCTGTTCGATGTCGCCGCCTGAAGCGGCGATTCGACCATCACTGTCGGCGACGGCGAATCGAATGGCGTGTGCGCTCTCCTCTATCCCGCCGCGAGTGACGACGACTTTTCCGGTTGCTTCCATTGTGCTCGCGCATTTCGGAGCGCCCGGCGGGGACGACCTCCAAGGAGATTGAACGGCGAGCGCAATGGATGTTCCTCAAGGAGCGCGGCTTCTTTCCATTGGCGAGATCTTCGACCGCGCAATCAGTGTGTTGTTTCGGAATTTCTTGTCGTTGACGTTCTGTTTCGGGGCGTTTCTACTGCCATATTCGCTCCTGCTTTCGTGGGTGGAGCGCTCCTCCTCCGGCAAGGTCTTTGGGGCAATCGGGTCCGCTATCGCTCACCCGGGTCGATCGACAAATCTCAATCTCCTCAATCCCGCGTATCGCCTTGATGCAAATGCCTGGTGGCTGATGGCCCTGGGGCTCGTCATCTTTCCGCTCGCCGGCGCGATGCTCGTGGTTTCGACGGCCGGAATCGTGAACGGAGATCGACCCTCGTTGTCTTCATCTATAAGGCGGGCGTTTTGGCGCTGGCCGCACGCTGTCGGCGTTTTGCTCTTGTCCGTAGGGGGAGTAGCCGGCGGGATCTTCACCGTGGCAGCGACCTACTTCATTTGGATAGTCATTTGGGACGTGACGACCAATCAAGCAACGTTTTCCGATAGCGCCGCCATGGTGTACGTCGTCGTTGTGTGCCTCGCGACATTTGCGCTCGCGATCGCTTGGATCCCTTGGGGAGCTTGCGCATTCTCTGCCGCCGCGCTCGGCGAGTTCGGCGTTTTTGGCGCACTTCGCAACGCATGGAAGGCGTGCTTTCGCAGATCCATCGCAGTCAGATCGCTGCTTTTCGGATTCGGTATGTGGGCCATAGTCCTTGTCGGGATCTTGTTTTCGTACGTCTTAGCGGCGATAGGCATCGCGATACACCAAATCAATGCGGCAGCAGTGGTAAGGTTGGTCGCTTTGACTGAGATCGCCGTGTTCGTCAATGCTGCTGGTGCGGTGTTCTATCTCGACGCAAAGGCGCGCGAGCAGCGAACGACTACATGAACAATCCGGAGGCAGCACGGTTCCAGTCGATTGGCGAGATATTCGATCGCGCAGTCAGTGTGATGTTGAAGAACTTCTTGCCGCTGTCGCTCGCTTACGGCATAGTCATCCTGCCGCTTCGCGTCGTCGTGGACTGGCTAAACCGAGCGTACCAAGTGCGCCAAGCCTCTGCCGTCGGAGCAGTCATCACGAACCCGCAACTTGTTGCGCAGTTTTTTCGCCTCTCTTACGACCCTAATGATAGGTTCAGCCTAGGCGACGCCGTACGAATCGCGCTGGAAATGATCGTGGGCGCGCTTGCGGCGGGCGTGTTTGCCGCCGTCACGATTCGGGTGTTGCGCGGGGAGCGCCCTGATACGTTCAATGCCTTTCCGCGTGCGCTTAATCTGTGGTTTCGTCTCGCCGTCTTGCATTTCGCCACGTTATTTTTGTTGGTACTGAGCTTTGCCGGCGGCGTGGCAATCTGGATCTTTCTTTGGAACTTCTGGCCATCTTTTCGTGAACCCGACTCGGCCGCAGCCCTCACACTTGCGATGTCATTGCTTTTAGCCTGCATATTCGCCGCCTGCTACTATTGCGCGTTCGGCGCAGTTGCGGTCGACGATCGTCGCATAGGCAGCGCGGCGCGGCTTGCATGGAAGATGACGACAGTGCGAGCCTTGCGGTCCCGCTCGCTCGCATTCGGGTCAGCCCTCGTTGCCTGTTACGTCATTGGCGCGCTTTTCTCGCTCGCGGTCGAGGGAATCGCTGATCTCTTGTTTCACCACGTTGCGGCCGGGGTCGCTTTGCGTGAGTTATTCACTTTAGAAGTGGGCGTCTTGATCGGCGTCGCCGGAATCGTCTTCTACCTCGACGCAAAGGCGCGTTACTCGGCAATCCAGGATGCCGTCCAGAACCGCGAGAACAGCGCAGCGCGATGAGCAGCGAAGCGCCGTCCGTCAATCTTCGCCCGATGAGTGTTGGTGAAATGCTCGATCGCGGCTTCACCGTGTATCTGAAGAACATCCTCGTATTGACCGGGGCGCTCGTCGTCGTCATCATCCCGACGATGCTGCTGCAATACCTTGGGTCGCGCGACATGCTTGGATTCGACATCTCCATGATGACGAGCGCTCTTAAGAATCCAACTGCGCCGCCGCCGCAGCCCGATATGAACCAGCTCACGAGCGCTTACATCTCCAGCCTGCCGTTCATGGGTCTCTCGCTGCTGCTCACCGTGATCGCGCTACCGTTTGCGAATGCCGCCGTCATCGCCGGAGTCTCGCGCTCGTACCTCGGCGAGCGCATCAGCCTCGCCGAATGCTATCGCGACGCTTTTCGCCGCTGGGGGCACGTGCTGTTGCTAGCGATCTTGTGGATCGTCGCGCTTCTGGGCGCCTACATCGCGCTTGTGCTCTTCATGGTAGTGCTGATCTTTGTCATGGCCGCTCTCGGCGCGGTCGGCGCGCGCTTTCCGGCCGTCTTCGCCGCTCTGATGGCGATCGTGATCATCCCTGGATTCATCTGGCTTCTCTTGACCGCGCAGCAGCTCTACATGACGTGGGCGCTCTCCTTTGCGGCCGTTATCGTCGAGGCGGTCGACCCCATGAAGGCGTTCACTTCCGGCTTCGCGCGGGTCTTCACCAAGGGCGGGTATTGGCGATCCTTTGGCGTTGCGGCGGCCGTCATCGGCATCATCTTCGCGCTTGAAATCATCTTAGGCGGGCTGGGAGTCGCGGTCTACCTTATCTTCAAACCGTCTCCAGATGCGATCGCACCGCTGTTCTACGGCATCATCACCCTCATGCAGGTGATCTTCACGCCGCTTTTGTTCTCGATCATCGCGATGTACTATTACGACGCGCGCATTCGGCGCGAAGGTTTCGATCTTGAACATCTCGCGCGGCAACTCGCAGGAGGCGGAGCGGCACAGCCGATCGCCGAGGCGTGAAATGGCAGGTCTTCGCGCTCTGCGCGGCGTTGACGTCGAACGCAACGCCCGCTGTGGCGGCGGCGACTCTTGACAACGCATCCGTAGCGGCGGCCCTCGATCGCGCCGCCGAACGCAAGAACCCATCGCGCGACGACGTCCCCGCGGTTCGCGTATCGGGAAGTCTCGAGCCATGGCTTGCGGCAGGTCTGCACGCGGCGCGGCTCGAGAAAAAGACGCGCGACCGCGCACGGGATCTGAGCGCGCTCGCCGCATCTTTGCGGCGCGCCGCCGCCCTTGAAAGCGCTCCCTCGATCTCGACCCCGCGCGACGTCGGCGGCGTTGTGAAGAAGATCTTGTCCGACCCGGCATACGCAGTCGAGCATGCGGGGCCGCCGGTCCAGCAAAAGGAATCGTGGCTGGACATTATCTTGAAGCGCTTGGCTGATCTCTGGTCGAAGTTGCTCGGCCGCGCGGCTGAGAGCGGATCCTCTTCTGTAGTGGTCGGCGACATCATCGCGGTAGTCGCGGTTGCCGCCGCTGCGGCCGCACTGATCTATCTGATAGTCCGCATCGCGCTCATGCTCCTCGCGCGGCGCGCGCGCAGTCGCGGCGAAGAGCGGATCGGCACGGAGATCGCGATTCCGGTCGACCCCGATGTGAGTTATGCTGCAGCTCGGCGCGCGGCAAGCGAGGGCGCCTACGGCAACGCTGTGGCTCTTCTTTTCCAAGCCGCACTCGTCGTGCTCGATCGCTCAGGCCGCATCGCATACGACCCTGCGCGCACCGCCGGCGAATATCGTCGAGCCGTGCGGCAGACAGCCGTACGCGCGGCTTCGCCGTTTGACGAATTGGCACGCGCGTTCACCGACGTCGCATACGCCGACAAGAACGCGACCGAGCGGGAATGGACATCCGCAGACGCATCCTACTCCGCGTTCGCACCGCTCGTCGGGATCCGGCAGTGAACGCGAAGAAGCCGCGCCGCGCGTTCCCGACCTTCGAGACCATCGCGGCGCTCGTCGTGCTGATCGGTTACGGCGGGATCGCCTATCTGGAAGTGCGCCTCCATGCCGCGCAGCCGACATTCGACTCGCAATCCACATACGACGCGCACCCTGGCGGCTATCGCGCGCTCTACGATTTCTTGCGCACCGAAGGCGTGCGCGTGGAGCGGTTTGAACGGCGCCCGGCCTACCTCGACGTGGGCGTCGATACCTATGTGGTAGCCGATTCGCCGGTCGGACTTGCCGGCTACAGTCTGGCGGACTATGACGCACTTGAACGCTGGGTGAAAGCCGGCGGGCGGCTCGTCATCATCGGCACTGTGCCGCTGCCCGACGAACTGAAAGTGCCGCCAATCGCCGGTCAGCACGTGAAGAACGACCGTGCTCAACCTGCCGTTTCCGCACCGCTCACGTCTGGTGTCGCAAGTCTATCCGGTGATTCCAATCTGCGTATCCCGCTTGGGCAGGCGCAGACGCAGGCGCCGCTTGTCGCGGACCGCGCGGGCATCGTCGCTTCCACCTATAACTATGGAAAGGGCAGCGTCGTCGTCATCACCGACCACACGCTTTTCCAGAACCGGAACCTCGCACGCGCGGACAATGCGCGATTCGCGTACGACGCGTTGACGGCCGGTGGCGATCGGACCAGAGTCGTCGCTTTCGACGAGTTCTCGCATGGCTTCCAGAGCGGTGATTCGCTTTGGGCGGTCTTGCCAACGCCGATGCGCTACGGCGCGGCGTTGCTCGGATTCGCCTTTGTCCTGTTGCTTGTCGGTTCGCTCTTCCGATTCGGACCGGTGACCCGCCTTCCGATGGAGACCGAACGGACGTCGTCGGAATATCTCGCGTCAATGGCCGCGCTGCTCGCGCGCGGCGGAGCGGCGCGCATCGCGCTGCGCTCGGTCGCCGACGCGTGTCTGCGCGACGTAGCGGCCTCGCTCGGCATGGGCGAAGGAACACCGATCGCCCGCGTCGCCGACGCACTCCGGCACCGGCCGGACGGCGGAGCGATGGCCGACAGCGTCCTCGAACTCAACCGTCTACGATCCTACGAACGACCCACCGATACGGAATTGCTCGAGGCAGTCCGCGTCGCCGCCACACTGCGAAAGGAACACGCACCATATGCCCGCATCGGTTTCGGACGCCGCTCGACGACTTCGCGACGGTCTGCATGAGGTAGTCGTCGGTCAAGAGAGCACGATCTTCGCGTTGCTCGTGGCGCTGCTCAGCGGCGGACACGTGCTGATCGAGGGCGTGCCGGGAACGGCCAAGACGCTGCTCGTGCGTGCGCTGGCGCTGCTCTTGGGTGCGGATTTCCGGCGCATCCAATTCACGCCGGATCTGATGCCGGCCGACGTCGTCGGCACGACGGTCTTCAATCCGAAGTCGGGCGAATTCTCGACACGGCACGGACCGATCTTCACCAATCTTCTGCTGGCCGACGAGATCAACCGCACGCCGCCGAAGACGCAATCGTCGCTGCTCGAGGCGATGGAAGAGCGCCAGGTGACGATCGACGGCGTCAGCGCGCCCCTGCCGCAATTGTTCATGGTGTGCGCGACGCAGAATCCGGTCGAGTACGAGGGCACATATCCATTGCCCGAAGCGCAGCTGGATCGCTTCATGGTCAAATCGGCGACGGGCTACCCGAGCCGCGAGCAGGAACTCGAGTTGCTCGCGCGATCGGCCGCTGGTTTCAATGCGCACGAGCTCGAGCGCGCCGGTCTCGCCGCCGTCACGTCTGTGGATGAGATCGCCGCGTTACGCTCGGCGGTGCGATCCATCCACCTCTCCGAAGGTCTACGCTCCTACGTCTACGATATCGTAGCCGGCACGCGGAACGCCGCCGATCTCACCCTTGGCGCAAGCCCGCGCGCCGGATTGCACTTGCTGCTCGCCGCTCAGGCGGCCGCGGCGATCGACGGTCGCGAATACGCGACACCGGACGACGTGAAGGATGCTGCGTCGGTCGTCTTGGCGCATCGCTTGATCGTCCGGCCTGAGGCCGAAGTCGAAGGCGTGACCGCGACGGCGATCGTCGAGCGTGTGCTGCAAGCCGTTCCCGTTCCCAAAGAAGCGCAGCCGGAACCAGCCGCTACCGGACCCGCCTGACAAATGCCTCGCGCGGCGCGCCGGCGTTGGACGCCGAGCTTCCCGTGGGTAACGCCGCGTTTCGTCGCGGCGCTCTGTATCATCGCGGTCGTCGCAGCCGCCGCTGAATTCGTCCACGCGTTCGCTTTCATAGCAGCGGCGCTCGGCTTCGTGCTCGTCGGTTTTGCAGTGGCCGACGCCTTGATCGGTCCGGCGCGCCGCGATGTCATCGTTGAGCGCCTGCCGGTCGATCATCTCGCGCTGCGCAGTCCGGCCGTGCTTCGCTATGCCGTCAGCAACCTGAGCGCGACGCCGTTGGCCTTTGAGATCATCGATACGCCGATCGATATCCTCGACTTGCCGGAATACGCCGCGCGTGGGGTGGTCGGTGCGCGCCGTCAGACAACCGCGGTACTTCCGGTCATGCCGCGCGAACGCGGCCGAGAGCAGCTTGGCGACCTGTATGTGACCGCCGAGAACGGCATCGGGCTCATCCGCCGGCGGTGGGTCGTGCCTGGCGCGTGCGAAGTCCGAGTTTTTCCGGATCTTTCGGCGGTCGAACGCTACGGCGAGCTGGCGCGACGCGGTCGCCTGGTGGACGCGGGCTTTCGCATCATGCGCTTGCGCGGGTCCGGCGGCGAATTCGATAGCTTGCGCGAGTTCGGGCCGAACGACGAATTCCGATCGATCAATTGGAAGGCCACCGCACGGCGCGGTAAACTCATGGCGTCGCAATTCGACATCGAGCGGAGCCAGACGGTGATGGTCGTGCTCGACGCCGGGCGTCTCATGATGCCGCGCATCGGCTTGCAGCGCAAATTCGACTACGCTGTCACGGCAGCGCTCTCGGTGGCTGCGATCGCGGGCTTTGCCGACGACAAGGTCGGACTGATGGCGTTTGCCGGCAACGTGCTCGAGCATGTGGCGCCGCGCTCGGGTGCGCACCACGCATCCGCGCTGACGCAGACCGCCTTCGATCTCCAGCCGCGTTTCGAGGAATCGGACTACACCGGCGCGTTTGCGTACTTGCGTGCTCGCCAGCCGAAACGCAGCCTGATCATTTTCTTCACCGACATGTTCGATCCGGTCGCATCGGCTACGGTACTCGCGAACGTGGCGATGCTCTCGCCGCGCCATCTCGTCGTCTGCGTGCTCATGAACGACGAAGCCGTCGAAGCCGCGCTTGCGCTCGAGCCGACATCGGCAATCGACGCCTATCGCGCGGGCGTTGCGGCTTCGCTGCGTTCGGAGCGACGCAAAGCGGCTGCGGTGCTGACGCAGCGCGGCGTCGCGGTTATCGACGTGCCGGCGGCGAAATTGACCACGTCGCTCATCAATGCGTACGTGGAAGTAAAAGCTCGCAGCCTGCTGTGACGATCGCTAGTCGAATCGACTTAACGAATCGACTTAACGAATCGACGTAACGAATTTACTGAAGGGGCCGACTTTATGTCGGCCCACGTCATATTCGCCAGGGCCGACTAGCGTCGGCCCCTTCGGCATCCGAGTTTAGTTATCCGAGGTTAGTTTGCGAATCGGTTGCGAGGCGGCGGCGGCCGCAGAATCCGAAGTACCACGTCATCGCCACCGCGGTCAACGCGCCCATCCCGATTCGGGCGGCAGCTGGAAATCGCTGGGGCGAATAAAATCCCTCGATCGTGCCCGCCACGACCAGCATCGCGCACACGCCGACTATGAGCACGCCGGCGCGACGGCTGTTGCGCTGCAGCGCGTCGATGCGCCGAAGGCGTCCGGGCGCGATCACGCCCGCCGCCATCAGGATTCCGGCGGCGCTGGCGATCGTGATCGCCGTGAGTTCGATGACGCCGTGCGGCGCGATCGTCGCGAAGAAATCGTAACCGAACCCCGCGTTGGCGTAGAGCGCGCCTGTTCCACCCAGATACAAGCCGTTGAAGAACAGCAGGTAGAGCGTCGCGATTCCGAGCGTCATACCGCCGGCAAACGCTAGGACGGCGAGCTTGATGTTGTTGGTCATGATCTCGCTCGAGACCGTCGCCGCGTAGTCGCGATTGAATGCGAAGTTGCTGTCGTGCAAACTCTTGTGGATCGGTTGGATCAGCTCCGCGGGCAGGATGGCAAACGCATCTATCGGCTTGACCGTCACGAGATAGTAGGCCACGACAGCGGCCAAAGAGAAGAGCGCGGCGCACGCGAGGATGTAACCACGGGAGTTGCGCACTTCCGCCGGAAACGTCTCCGCGAAGAATCGCGCGACGCGCGCGCGACCTCGCTCTACCGTGCCGCCATACACGTAGGCGTGCGAACGCGCCGTGAGGCGGTTGAGGTAGGCGCGCAACGCCGGATCGAAGCGGTGGCCCTCGGCATACGCGAGATCCGACGTGACCCAGCGATACAGCCGTCCGAGCTCGGCGACTTGTTCGGCTTCAAGCCCCCGCAGACCGCGCCGCTCAGCGATCGCGACGATCGCCTCGAGTTGCGACCAGCCCGCTTGGCGTCGCTCGACGAAACTACGCTGCGTCATGCGGCGGCCGTTCGGCCGGTCGTCGTACTCGCCCTCCGGTAAGGACAGTTCTTGGAACGATCGGTAGTCGTGCGCACGCCGGAGAGCATCGCCTTTCACTACGAATTAGCGGGGCTCGGCAGCCGCTTCCTCGCGATTCTAGTCGATCTCGTCATCCAATCGGTTCTCACGATCGGACTGCTGACGGGATTTGGTTTCGCAAGCTCCGGCATCGATCGCTTTCTCGGATCGCTGCACATCAAGCCGGCACAAGTGGATTCCATCATCACGGCGGCCGCGATCTTCGCGCTCTTCGCGATCTACTTCGGGTATTTCATCCTGTTTGAGGCGCTTTGGAACGGACAGACTCCCGGGAAGCGCGCCATCGGAATCCGCGTCGTGCGCGACGGCGGTTATCCGATCGGATTTTCTGAATCGGTCATACGAAATCTGATCCGCGTGTTGGAGTCGCTGCTTTTCTTCTATCTGTTCTCGGCGATCAGCGCGGTCGTGTCGGCGCAGAACAAGCGCCTCGGCGATCTCGCCGCCGGCACGATCGTCGTCCGCGACCGCGCCTTTGAAGTGGCCGACCCCAAACGATGGCTGGAAGGCGACGGCGACCCGGAGCCGGCGATGGGAATCGGCGGCACGTCTGCGCTCTCGCCGGAGGAGATCAACCTTGTCGACCGCTATATCGCGCGGCGTTCGCAGCTCCAGCCGGACGTCGCACGCGGCCTTGCGCAGCGGGTGGCCGCCGCCTTACGCCCGAAGCTCGGCGCCGAGGCGAGCGCGCTTGACGACGACGAGCTGCTGATGCGCATCGCTGCCGCCCGCCGCCGGTAGTGCGGCCCTGTCAAGAGCGAAACTTTATCGCGACACGATGATACACAGAGCATGAGAGCGGCTTCGGCAAGGCTTCTTTCACTGTACGCGCTTGTCTGCGCGCTCTTTGCGCTCGTGCAGCTGCCGGCGTCGGCGTCGGTCGATCGCAAGGACTCGTTCCCGGCAGTCGTCGCAGCACATGTGCCCGCTCTGGACGGAACGGCGGACGATCCGATTTGGCAGACCGGACTTGCCGCGAAGAGTTTCGTCAATTTCACCAGCCGCAAGCCGGCACATCTGAACACCGTCGCGTACCTGTTGTACGACGACAAGAACATCTATGTCGCGTTCGTGTGCGAACAGCCCGGCGTGCCGATCACGGCGAAGCAGACCACGAACGACGTCGGATCGGGCCTCGACGATTCAGTTGGCGTGAGCCTGGATACGAGCGGCGTCGGAAGCGAGATGTACGATTTCTACGTGACGCCGCGCGGCGTGCGCTACGAAGACTCGATGGAGTCGAGCCGCTACTCCCCGCCGTGGCAAGCGGCTGCGAACGTGGCTGGCACGACGTGGACCGCCGAGTTCGTGATTCCGCTGAAAGATCTGCGGGCGCACTCATCAGGCGTTCAGGCTTGGCGGATCAACTTCGTGCGGCATATCGCCGCCACCGACGAGAAATACTCGTGGGCCTTCGACGCGAATATGCAGGACGTCAGCAGTTCGCAGTACTGGCCGGAGCTGTCGGGGATCAAACTCAGCGCCGGTGCCGCCCGCCCGCAGCCGCGCGCCGACATCTACGGTCTCGAATCGTTCGGCGGCGATCGCAAGTTCTTCCAGGTGAACAGCGGAGCGTTCGAAGCGACGACGCCGCCCACCGTGGGACTCGACTTCACGGTGCCGTTCACGGATACGCTCGCGGCTGTCGGCACGCTCGCGCCGGACTTCTCGAATGTGGAGATCGACCAGCAGACGATCGCGCCGCAAGAGTTCCAGCGATTCTTGAACGAATACCGGCCGTTCTTCTCGCAAGGCGCGAACTTCGTGAGCCCGCAAGTCTTCAACATCAATGATTCCGATGCGCTCTTCTACAGCCCAGGCATCGGCAAGTTCGATCGCGGCTTCAAAGTGGAAGGCACGGCGGGTCACAATTCTATCGGTCTGCTCGACGTCAAAGGCTCAGGCTTTGACGACTCGGCATTCGGTTTCCAGAACGCCACGTCCGATCAGGCGTTAAGCATCTTTGGCGATGGCGTCATCGCACGCCGCGTCAACGGCGTCGACGACTCGGCCCAATTCGGTTCGAGCTATTTCAACCCTAAGACTGAGATCGGCGCCGGCTTCAAACTAGCGCAAGAGTGGGGCACGTTTGTCCCAAATGCCGCCTTGGCGCGCGACGACATCGGTCTGATCGGAGTGAACCGGCAAGCCTATGCGGTCTACACAGCGATCGAGGACATCGGGCCGTATTTCGACCCCATCGACGGCTTCACGCAGATCAACGACATCAAGGGGCCCGTGGGAATTCTGAAGTTTGCCGGCGCTGGGAGCAACGGCGACGTCATAAAGGGGTGGGATTTCACCGCCGTCGCCGACCGCTATCTAGACCGATCCGGCGCCGTTCATGAGGCGGACAGCTTCGGTCAGCTGACGGTCGATTTCAAAGATTTGTTTTCCCTTTACCCGTTCTTCAGCGACAGCGAACTGCGCCAATACCTGACGTGTTATCCGCACTATAGCGGCGGTCAGACCAACGCATTTGATTCGAGCGGCTTGGGAATCGGCTATCGCGACGGTTCTTCGTCGCCGATCGACGCCAGTTTTTCGGGCGGCGCCTTCGCATTGCCGCCGCCGAACGGCGGCCCAAACGTGTGCGACGCTCCCGGCGGCGCGGCGACGTCTGCCTATCTCCAGCAATATACAGTTTCGACGTCGCAGAGGATCGGCCAGCGCCTCACGCTCTCACTGGAGACCGACGGCACGCGCGAACGCTATCAATACTTCGGCGCCGACAATCAGTGGCTGCGCCGCGTCGCGCTCGACGAGTCGCTAGGCAAGCAGGCGGATGTCTCGATCGGCTATCGCTCGATATCCGGCAGCGGCGGCTTCGCGTCGCCAGGCAAGAACTTCTCGTTCGGCTTGCACGAGCGGTTCGCAAATCAAGACGAGCTCTACGTGAATTTCGGATCGCCGGCAGCCGGCGCGACGCTCAACCGCTTGATCGTCAAATTCATCTTGCATGTCGGCGGCGGCGCGGGGACATGAACTAGTCGGCGAGCGGCACAGCTCGGGCGGCGTCTTCGAGCGCGCGTTGGGCGAAGACGCGTACCATGCGCTTGCGATAGGGGATCGTCGCACTGGTATTGTCGAGCGGACGGCCGGCGCGGAACGCAGCATCTGCCGCGTCGCCGATCGTCTCCGGGCTTAGCGCTGAGCCGACGAGCGCACGCGCAGCTTCGCTGACTTCGACCGGCCGTGATGAAACTGCGTTGAGCACGAGCTTCGCGGCGACGCATTTTCCTGCACCGTCGAGCTGCACGACGGCCGCCACGCCGAGTATCGGAAAGTCGAAGGAGTTGCGCAGCCGCAGTTTTCGATAAGCGCTGCGCGTGTCGCCGGCAGGCGGCGGAATGACGATCTTCGTGACGATCTCGTCATGGCGCCGCGCCCACGCGAACATTCCATCGTCGAGGAAGAATTCCGCGATGGGAAGCTCGCGCGTGCCGGTAGGCGACGTGAGGTGCACGCGGGCGCCGAACGCTTGCAAGACCGGTGCGGTGTCCGACGAGTTGACGGCGACGCACTTCGGACTGCCGGGCGCGACGCGGCAGATGTCGCCGTCTTTCTTCATGCAGTAGTTGAGCGCTTTGCGCCAATCCAGATTTTGGTTGTAGTAGTTGCAGCGCGTGTCAAGGCAGATGTTGCCGCCGATCGTGCCGGTGTTGCGCAGCTGCGGTGTGGAGATGAGCGCCGCGGCCTGCGCGAGCGCCGGGTAGTACTTGCGTACGACCGGGCTATCCGCGATATCCGTCAGTGTGGCGAGCGCTCCAAGCGCAAGGCCGGTCACCGCGTTGTAGGCGATGAACTGCAGATCAGCGATCGGGCGAAGGCCGACGAGAACCTTGGGCGTGAAGAGGCGCTGCTTCATGTTGGCGTACAGATCGGTGCCGCCCGATACGGGTAGCGCGTCCGGGCCAAAGCGCGCGAGCAAGCTGACAGCTTCTTCGGCGCTGGTGGCCGCGTGATATTCGAACGGCGGCAAGCGCAGCACAATTATGCTCGCTTTTCGCCTGAAGGGGCCGATTTTATATCGGCCCAGGCGAACTCCACGTGGGCCGACATAAAGTCGGCCCCTTCAACGAGGAAATCGCCGTTACGCATGGGCGGGGGCCCGGCGCACGCGCAGCACGGCACCGCCATCGGCATCGAGCGCGCGCAGCACCTTGTCCGACGTGATCGGCGTGGCGTAGACGCGGCCTTTTATCGCGTGCGCCACCGCGTTGGCGATTGCGGGAATCACCGGATTGAGCGGCCCTTGACCCGCCTCTTTTGCGCCGTACGGCCCTTCGCTGTCGTTCGTCTCGATGATGATCGTCTCGATCGGCGGCATGTCGAGCGAAGTGGGAGTTTTGTAGTCGAGCAGATTTGGGATCTTATGCTCGATGCCGCGGAACGCGGACTCTTCCATCAGCGCCTCGCCGATGCCCATGTAGACGCCGCCTTCGATCTGCCCTTCCACCGAATCCGGATTGATCGCGCGGCCGACGTCGTGCGCGAGGGTGATCCGTTCGACGAGCACTTCGCCGGTTTCGAGATCCACGTCCACTTCTGCGACGCACACGCTGTACGAATACGCGGGCGACGGCCCAACGCCGGAACCTTTGAAGTCTGGGTTGTGGCGCGGCGGGGCGTACGAGCCTGGAGCGGCTAGCGTGCCGAAACGCGCTTCGGCAGCCTGTGCGGCTTCCAAGAACGAGAGCGACTTCGCAGGGTCGGCGACATCGAACACCCGCCGCCGCGCGAAGCCGATGCGCGCGATGGGAACGTCGAGCTTCTCGGAGGCCACTTGCGCGATTTTCTCGCGCACGCCGTCGGCCGCTTGCCGCGCGGCGTTGCCCGCCATGAACGTCACGCGGCTCGAGTATGAGCCGAGGTCCACGGGCGTGAGGTCCGTGTCGCTTGCGCAGACGCTGACGTCCATGACATCCACGCCGAGCGTCTCGGCGACGATAGCCGCGAGCATCGACTCCGAACCCTGACCGCAGTCGCTCGTGCCGCAGTAGATCGTGACACCGCCGCCGCGATCGACCTTCACGATCGCGCCGGAGTGCGGCATCTCGTTCCAATAGATCGCAAGGCCCGCGCCGCAAAGATACGCGCTCGCGGCTATTCCGATGCCCTTGCCTTTGGTCAGCATCTTACGCTTCTCGGCGTAGCGCGATCGCTTCTCCGCGGCATCCAAACATTCGCGCAGACCGCACGAGGTCACGCGCAATCCGTTCACCGTGGTGGTATTCGCGTCGACCGAGATGCGCTTGCGATACTCGGCGGCGTCCAGGCCGAGCGCGTCTGCGATCTTGTCGATGTGGCACTCGAACGCGAAGCGCGGCTGCGTGGTCCCATGGCCACGCTTCGGCCCGCACGGCGGCTTGTTCGTGAACACGCGGCAGCCGTCGAACTTATACGCGGGGATCTTGTACGTCACCGTTGCGAGCGCGCCGGTGTAGTACGTCGTCGCAACGCCGTACGATCCGTACGCGCCGCCGTCGAGCCACGTCTGCAGGTGGCAGGCGGTGATCGTTCCGTCCGACTTCACGCCGGTGCGGATCTTCATCTTCACCGGGTGCCGCCCGCGATGCGCGAAGAAGACCTCTTCGCGCGTGAGCGTGATCTTCACCGGACGTCCGGTCTTGCGCGCCAGGAACGCGGCGACGAGTTCGTGCGCGAACGGCTCGGTCTTGCCGCCGAATCCGCCGCCGACGGGCGGCGCGATGACGCGGATCCGCGAGGCCGGCATCTGCAGCACTTGCGCCGCGATCCGGTGCAGATAGTGCGGCGTCTGCGTGGACGCCCAGATCGTCAGCTTGCCGTCGGCGCCGGCAGAGGCCACGACGGAGTGCTGCTCCATCGGCGCATGCGTGTTGCCTTCGAAGAAGAACTCGTCTTCGAAGACCTTGACGGCCGCCGCGAAACCGGCGTCCATGTCGCCGAACTCCAGATGCACTTCCTTGTGCACGTTGTTCGTGCGCCGTGGATTGTCGTGAAGTTTGGGCAGGTCGGTCCGCAGCGCGGCGTCGATCGACATGACGGCAGGCAGCGGTTCGTACTCCACCGCGATGAGTTCGAGCGCTTCTTCGGCGGTCAACTCGTCGTCTGCGACGACGGCCGCCACCGGATCGCCGACGTAGCGCACTTTGTCGCACGCGAGCACTTCTTCATCCGGGCTCGACGGCAAGATGCCGTACTTCACGCGGAGATCGGCGCCGGTCATCACGGCCACCACGCCCGGCAGCTCGAACGCGCGCGATGCGTCGACCGACTTGATGCGCGCGTGCGCCTGCGTGCTGCGCAGCAGCTTGCCGTGCAGCATGCGCGGCAGCACGATGTCGTCCGCATAAAGCGCGGCGCCGGTGACCTTGGACCAGGCGTCTGTTTTTGGCAACGCCTTGCCGACGACGGAAAAACCTTCAGGCTTTGTGGCCGGGTGCGGATCGGCCGAGATCAGAATGCTATCGACTTTGGTGTCGGCGGTGAAGCCGGCGGCGTCGATGTCGGGATTTGTGGCGGTCGAAACGATTCGCTCGTCGCCTACCGTGCGCTCGTCGCTCACCGCGCACTTCGCAATTCTGCCGACGCGTTTTCGACCGCCTCGATGATCTTCGTATAACCCGTGCAGCGACAGAGATTTCCGCTCAAGCCTTGCGCGACGTCTTCGCGCGTTGGCGCCGGATTCTGTTCGAGCAGCGCGACTGCGCTCATGATGATGCCCGGCGTGCAGTAGCCGCACTGCGCGCCGCCCGACTCGGCCAGCGCGCGCTGCACGGGATGCAGCACGCCGTCGCGCGCGACGCCTTCAATCGTCCTGATCTCGTGTCCGATCGATTCGACCGCGAGCGTCAGACACGAAAGCACGGGCAAGTCGTCGACGATCACGGTACACGCGCCGCAGTGGCCCATCTCGCAGCCGTGCTTTGTTCCGGTCAACCCTACGTCTTCGCGCAGGACTTCGAGCAGCGTCTTGTTCGGATTGAACGCGCATTCCACGACGCTCCCGTTGATCGAGAGCGACGCCAAGATCTTCGCCGGCGCGATGGACATATGCGACTAGCCCCGTTCAACCCACGGAACGAGCGTTCAACCCGTGGACTTCCCCTTGATTTTAGGGACCTGACGCGAAATCCCGTTGATAGAGAAAGGCCCACTTCCCGGCGCGCGCTTTGTAGATCGAGATGATGTGCTCGCTCGTGTCGCCGTTCTCGTCGAAGGAGAACGAGCCGATCACGGTGGGCACATTCTGTGTCGCGCGCAATTTCGCGAGCACATCGGCGCGCGAAGGAAGCGCACCCTTATCATCCGCGCTGGCTTGCGCGATGGCGGCGATCAACGCTTGCGCAGCGGCGTACGAGTTAGCGGCATACGCGCCGAGCGGCGCGGTCTCGCGCGCGCGATAGGTGCGCACGAACTCGCCCGCCGACGGCAGCGCGTCGGCGTTAACCGCAGCGACCGTCGCGTAGCTGTTCTCGGCGTCTTTGCCGGTGAGATTGAGGTATTCGGCGTTCTGGATGCCGTCGCCGGATGCGAACGGCGTGCTGCCGAGACCGGCGGCGTCGAGCGCGATCTTGAATTTCGCTCCGCCCGTTCCCGCCTCGCCGCCGAAGAAGACGATATCCGGATGCGCGGCTTTTATGCGTACCGCGATAGGAGCATAGTCGGCGCTCTGACCGTTGGAATGCTCGTGCGCGAGTATTCGGCCGCCCTCGCTTTCGAACTGACGGGCCCATTCGTCGGAAATGCCGCGGCCGAACGTGTTCGAATCGTCCACCACGTAGGCCGTGCGCGCTTTCAACTGCTGATACTCGTAGGTCGCGCCCGCAGGCCCTTGGATGTCGTCCGTCGTGCAGACGCGGAAATACGTCACTTGATCCGGGTGCGCTCTGCGAAGTTCGAGCGCTTGCGTACCTTTGGTGAGTCCGGGGCTCGTGTTCGCGGGGCTGACGAGGGCTAAGCCGTCTTCATTCGACAGCGGGATCTCGGTCAGCGCCACGTCGCTGTTGAGCGGACCGATCACGCCGAGCACCGCGCCATCTTCGTTAAGACGTTGAAAGTTCTCGCCGCCGCGCTTCGCGTTGTGCAGCCCGTTCACCGCATCGTCGAGCACTTCGACTTGAAGCGTGAATCCCGGCACGAGTCCGTGCGCGTTGGCATCTTCCACCGCGAGCTTGACGGCTTCGGTCGCCGGCACGCCGTCGGATGCGTCGACGCCCGTGATGGGCAGACTCACCCCGATCTTGATGATGCCCGGCTGACTAGCGCTGGCCGAACCCGCGTGCGCGCACGCGCCGAGCGTGAGCGCGAGCGCGGAGATGGCGATAATGGACGCGTTACGTCCCGAACTTGTTATACGAGTCATAGTTCCCCCTACGCCTTAGACTCGACGACCACTGATTCCATTACATCGCCCACCTGAATCGCCTTCACCGCGTCTATGCCCTGCGTCACATGGCCGAAGACGGTGTACTGTTTGTCGAGGAACTTGGCGTCACCCAAGCAGATGTAGAATTGAGATCCCGCGGAGTTGGGGCTCGCGGCGCGCGCCATCGCGACTGTGCCGAGCACGTGTTTGCGATCATTGAATTCCGCCTTGAGGTTGTAACCCGGTCCGCCGGTACCGTCGCCGAGTGGGCAGCCACCCTGGATGACGAATCCGGGTTCGACCCGGTGAAATTTTAGGCCGTTGTAAAATCCGGCACGCGCGAGTTTGACAAATGCTGCCACCGTGCTCGGCGCGTCATCCGGGTAGAACTCAAAGACGATCTCGCCGCGCTTCGTCTTTATTCTGACGGCGAGTTTCTTCGCCTCGGCGTAGATGGCGGCCGATTCTTCGGATGTCGGCGGCGCGTGGGTTGGCATCCTTGCGACCTCCCTTTGCCCAACGCTCTGGAGTTTGGCGGCGCGCGTTAGGCGCCTATACTCTATCTATCGGCGTTCGGCGCCGAAGTTCTCGTCGTTTTTTGGTCGCGGCGGTGGCCGCGGCACAGCAGCGCTCGCACGTTTTGCGGACGGGTCGGGCCTGCGCGCTCATGCAGATAACGCAGAGCCCGAGTTCGCGTGCGCGAAGGCGGCGTTTGCGCGTCTGCTCGCGCCAGTAGGATGCGATGTCCGACATGCATCGATCGTAGCCGACTTGGGTCGCTCGCGGCAGACCTCGAAAATCGAACCCCGGGTCGAACTTTGCTCCCGCTCGTCCGTTCGATGCGCCGACAAGGGGCAACCGCCGCCGCGGCGCAAGCATGGCCCGGATGAACGCTCTCTACATCACTCTAGGTGTACTTCTCATAGTCTGGGTGCTGGGCGACATCTTCTTCGCCGTGCTCGTGCCGCGACCGGTCTCCGTGAGCGCGCGCTTGAGCGTGATCTATGTCCGAACGCTATGGCCGTATTGGCGATCGATCGGCCTCTCTATGCAAAACATGGAGCGGCGCGACAGTTTTTTGGGGATGTTCGCGCCGTTTGTGTTGATCACGCTACTTGCGCTCTGGGAAGCCTGCAACATCCTCGGCTTCGGATTGATCGACTACGGGATGCGCGCTCAGATCAAGCCGACCCTCGATAGTTTCGGCGATGCGGTCTACTTCGCGGGGACGGCGTTCACGACGATCGGCTTTGGAGATTACGTCGCCATGACGCTGCCCGCGCGCATGACGTCTATCGTGGCGGGCGCTCTTGGACTCGGCATCGTCGCTGTGGTGCTCACGTTCTTGTTCTCCATCATCTCGTCGTTTCAGCGGCGCGAGGTCAGGGTCGCGATGACGGACTCACGCGCCGGTGCGCCGCCGTCCGGCGTCGCGTTTCTCGTGACGTACGCCGAATTCGACATCCGCTCGCACATGAGCGACAGTTTCGTCGAGATGCAGAGATGGATAGCGGAGATCCTCGATTCACACTTGTCGTATCCGATTCTTTTCTACTTTCGATCGACGCATGACAACGCATCGTGGATCGCCGCGCTCGGCGCCATGCTCGATGCCGCGACGCTTTTGATCACGACGGTGGAAGGCGAATCGAGCGGCCAGGCAGCCCTGCTGATCGAGCTCGGCACGCATGCCACCCACGACTTCGCAGACTTCTTCAACATGCCGCTCAAAGGCGGAGCCGGCGTCGAACGACGAGAGTACGACGACGCCCGCGCTCGACTGGCTGCGGCGGGGTATGCGCTTCGAGATACGGAGCCGGCTTGGAAAGAGTTCTGCGAAATTCGCCGACGGTATTCGGAACCTCTCAACGGTATCGCGCGCTATTGGGCGATACCGCCAGCGCAATGGATCGGCGATCGAAGCAGCCTGCGCCACAATTCTTGAGGATATTTCGAAGGGGCCGGGGCCTCACTGAAGGGGCCGGGGCCTCAATGAAGGGGCCGATTTTATATCGGCCCGGCAAAAACAACGTGGGCCGACATTAAGTCGGCCCCTTTCGATCAGGTAGTCGTTCGATCGGCTAGATAATCGTTCGTTCGATTCGTTTAGGCGGTGCGCTTACGTTTCGGCGGCGCGACCCAACGTTCGGCCCATTGACCGACACAGGTCAACGCCGTTTCCAATTCCTTGCCTGAAGCCGTCAGTTCGTAGGCGACGCGCACCGGCGGGCCGGGGTCGACGTGGCGCGAGACGATTTCCTCGCCCTCGAGTTCGCGTAACCGTTCGGCGAGCAGCCGATCCGAGAGATCCGGTATGGCGCCCAGCAGTTCATTGAAGCGACGCGGCCCACGCAAAAGCGCGCGAAGGACCGCTCCGGTCCAGCGCTTGCCGATCAATTCGATCGCGTGGTGGAAGCGAGGGCAGAAGTCGCTCGAGCCGTCGCTTGATTGTTCGCTCATATTCTTGCGCCATTATAGCATGCGGTACTTACGCTCGGTAGCCTGTTTGGACCCGGGAGCGGTACATTCCTTACTTTTAATTAGCAACATACTTGACAGAAGCAAGGACGGCAGGCATAATCTATCGCGGAGGACCCCCAAAGATGCAAGTCCCTACCAAGATTTTCGACGTCCAGCGCGCGGGCGATCGCTATTTCGCCGACCACGGCTGGCTGCGGACGTACCACTCCTTCAGCTTCGCCGATTACCATGATCCGGCGAATGTGCAGTGGGGCGCGCTGCGCGTTTTCAACGACGACTACGTCGCCGCCGGCGAAGGCTTTCCGACCCACCCGCACCGCGACATGGAGATCGTCACATACGTCCTGGACGGCAGTCTTGAGCACAAGGACAGCATGGGTAATCATGGCGTCGTCGGACCGGGCGGCGTCCAGTACATGAGCGCGGGCACCGGAGTTCGGCACTCGGAATTCAACCATTCGAGCGCATCGGAACTGCATTTCGTGCAGATGTGGGTCGTGCCGGATCGCGCCGGCCGGCCGCCTGCTTACGGACAGCGCGACTTCACGCTCGCGGATCGCTTCGACCATTGGCTCGAGGTCGCTGGCGGAGCATCGCTCCCGAATGCCGCGGTGCGGCTAGGTCAAGATGCCGGACTCAGAGTCGCACGCATCGAGAAGGCGGCTTTGGAACACAATTTTGCAGCGGGCCGGCTGGGATTCTTGTTCGTCGCCGATGGCGCCATCGAGGCGAACGGCGCGCGGCTCAAACCGGGCGACGCGGTGAGAATCGGCGGCGTGGATCAACTCGCGCTGCGCGGCTCGGGCGAAGTAGTTCTCTGGGACCTGCCGGCTCTCTAAGCCGCTTCTCGCCGTTCCATCATACGCGTCAGCGTGACAAGCGGAAGCGCGGCAAGCCAACAATATTCAACCGTTTGAGCGCCGTACGGCAGCGCCGCGAGCGAAGCAACCATGACCACGCCCACGATGCCGCAGCGGCGTGCGCGGCCAAGCCCCTCGCGCCGGATTTCTGCGGGCTGAACGATCCGTTTGTCTTTTAGGCCCTTGGCGAAAAGCACGCTCATCAAACCGAAGACCAGCCCGAGGCACGCCGCGTAGATCACCACCGATTGCGCCCCGTCGGCGAACTTGAAGAAAATCTGCAGCGCGACGCCGAGCAGCACGACCGACGCCAGCAGCATGAAGTTGAGTACGATCGAAAGCGCGTCGGCGTAGAAAAAATATGCGAACAGCCGATTGTGCATCCACCAGATCGAGCAGATGATCGCAAAGCTCGCCAAAAACGCGATGTAGGGCGCGGGGTGTGCGACCGCTTCTTGAACCGATTTGGGCACCTGCAGATAAAACGCAAGCCCTGACAGCGTCAGCCCGATCACGATATCGCTAAACGCCTCGAGGCGCGTAAGTATATGTCCTTGATCGCCGCGAGATGAATGCGTGGCCACGAAGCCGCGTTCGTCCAGTCGTTTGAACTGCCCTCGCCGCACCGTCGGCTAGGACGACGGGATGTCGCAAACCTTCGGCCGAATGGAGCGGCCCTCGATTGCGCACGCTACGATTTTGAAGGAGAGACCGATGGCGCAGACCGCCACGAAGATCAACCGCATCGACGCGACATATTATCTTGTGAAGGACGTCGAGCGAGCCGTGAATTTCTATACGGAGCTTTTGGGATTCGCGCCAACAGTGACGTTCGGCGATACGGGCGCCGAGTGGACTTTCTCAGATGGCGCGACGTTCGGGCTGTATATGTCGCCGCATGTTCCGTGGCATGAGGGCAACGGCGTGATGTTCGGAACCGATGACCTGATGGATTCTGTTGCATCGTGCAAGGCTCGGGGCGTCATGATCGGCGATGAAATCGAAGATACGACCGTCTGCAAGATGGCCTTCGGGAAGGACACGGAGGGCAACAACTTCATCCTCCACCAATCCAAATAGCCGGAATTTTCTGAAGGGGCCGATTTGAAGGGGCCGACTTTATGTCGGCCCCTGTTTTGTTATCTAGGGCCGACTAGCGTCGGCCCCTTCAGTCGTTTTGACGAATCCGCGGGGCGTAGCGAAGCTGCACCACGCCGCTCGCGAAAGTGTGCAGACCGAGCAGCGTCAGATCAAGCCGATCCTTGAGTCCGGAAAGAAACGGCTTGCCGCTGCCGACGAAGACCGGGTGAATATAAGCGTGGATCTCGTCGACGAGGCCGGCGTCGACGAGCGCCGATGCAAGACCAGGACCGCCGACTAGCATGTCGCTCCCGACACCCGCCTTCAGGCGTTTCACCTCATCGATGACACCGTCGCGCACCAAACGCGCGCCGTGCTCGACCTTCTGCAGAGACCTCGAAAAGACGATGTGTTCGGCTGCGTTCCAAAACCGAGCGAATTCGAGCGACTCCGGCGTGCGCTCAGGATCGGACTCGGCTGTCGGCCAGTACGCGGACATCGTCTCCCACAGGCGGCGGCCAGACAGATGCGTTGTCGCTGTCGCGATCAGAGCGTTGTAGTGCTTGTGCAATTCGGCGCTCGGCATGGCCCAAGCGAAGTTCCCATCGCGGCTTTCGATGTATAGATCGAACGACGTGTTCATCGAATAGATCAGCTTTCGCATTTTTTTACCTTCATTCACGGAATTGGGCGGCATAGAGCGCCGCGTACGCCGCGCCGCGAGCGATGAGCTCGCCGTGTGTGCCCGCTTCCACGACGCGACCGCGATCGATCACGTAGATGACGTCGGCGCGCAAGACTGTGGACAAGCGGTGCGCGACGACGAGGCTTGTCCTCCCTCGCATCAGCGGCACCAGCGCGTCTTGGATCAACGATTCGGACGTGGAATCGAGCGAGCTCGTCGCCTCGTCGAGGATCAAGATACGCGGGTCCTTGAGCAAGACGCGAGCGATGGCCAACCGCTGTCGTTCGCCGCCGGAAAGCTTGTGGCCGCGTTCGCCCACGACTGTTTCGTACGTGTCCGGCAGCGTCGAGATGAACGCGTCGATGTTCGCAGCCCTGCATGCGGCTTGAAGCTCGTCGAGGCTCGCATCTGGTTTGCCGTAGCGCAGATTCTCGGCGATCGTAGTATGGAAGAGAAACGTCTCTTGCGTCACGATGCCGATGTTGCGCCGCAGGCTCTCCAACTCCAAGTCGCGGACGTCGTGACCGTCCACGCGCACGCTGCCTTCCTGCGGATCGTAAAAACGCGGCACGAGATTTGCGATCGTCGTCTTTCCCGCGCCGCTCGGGCCGACGAGTGCGACGAGCTGGCCGGGGCGGACGTGCAGCGTCACACCATCGAGCACGACGCGTTCTGGCGCGTAGCTGAATCGCACCGCCTCGAAATCGATCGTCCCCTTGGCAAGGCCCAAGTCGATCGCGCTTGGCGAGCGCGGCACTTCCGGCGTCATGTCGAGGTAGGCGAAGATCCGCTCGAAGACGGCGAACGCGCTGACCACTTGTACTTGCACGCCCACAAGCGCGGACGCCGGGCCATACAAGCGCGCGAGGTACTGCACGAACGCGACGATCACGCCGATGGTCATCACGCCGCGCACGGCAAGGAAGCCGCCGCCCAACCAGATCATCGCCGGGCCGATGACGAGCAGCGCCATCACGATCGCGAGAAACCAGCGGCCGACCATCGCCAGGTTGATCTCGAGCTTCATCAACTTCGTGCCGGCGTCGTGGAAGCGCTTCGCCTCGCGTTTCTCCCGCACGAACGATTTGATCAAGGTGATGCCGGAGAGCGACAACGTCTCTTGGATGAGGCTCTCGATGACGTCGCGCTGTTCGCGGGTCTGCTTGCGGACCGTATACATGCGCGTGCCGACCGGATCGAGCGGCACGATCATGATCGGGATGACGACGAGCGAGAGCAGCGCGAGCCGCCAGTCCAAGATGAAGATCGCGACGGCGGTCGTCAGAATCCAGACCACGTTCTGCACGATCGAGGCGAGCGTGCCGGTCACGACGTTGTCGATCGCATCGACATCGCTCGAGACGCGGTTCATGATCTCGCCGGTCTTGGTGGAGGTGAAGAACGACAGCGGCATGCGATGCAGATGGCTCACGAGCGCGTCGCGCATATCGCGCATGATGCCCTCGCCCACGATGGCGTTGAGATACCCTTGCCCGGCTCCGATGGCGGCCGAGGCCAGCGCGCTTGCCACCATCCCGCCGACGTCGAACAGAAGCTCCGTCATGTCGTGATGCGGGATCGCGCTGTCGATAATGCGCAGCGTGAACAGCGGCGGCAGCAGTCCGAGCGCGCCCGACGCGAGGATGCAGACCAGCGCCAGCGATTCCTCGCGAAGGTACGGCGCGAAGTAGCGTGCGACGCGACGCAAGTCTACGTGCGGGCGCGATTTCTTGTCTTTTGGATCGTACGATCGCGAGTGCAGGATCGCGAATGGACTGGAGCCGAGCATGCTCGCGCGCTTCGATTCGCCGGCTTGGCCGCCCCGCACGTTTCCTGCCGCCGCAGCCTAGCCTTTTTACCGGCTGCGCGGAAGCCGCGGCAGGTGTCATAATTAGCGAGCGCGATTTCTCCCGGGCCGACATAAAGTCGACCCCTTCAAAGTCGGCCCCTTCAGAAAATACGTAAAACGAGATGGAGCGAATATCTTGAGCGCACTAGTATCTCTTTCCGACGACATCGCGACTGCCGTCGCACAAGCCTCCGGCGCCGTCGTCGCCGTCGACGCGCGCCGTCGCTCCACGTCGAGCGGCGTCCATTGGCGCGAAGGCATCGTCGTGACCGCGGACCATACGGTCAAGCGTGATGCCGAGATCGAGCTCACGTTGCCCGATGGCCGTTGCGTGCCTGCCGAACTCGTTGGCCGCGACCCAGGCGTGGACCTGACCGTGCTGCGATTTGAAGGCGCCGGGCTGCGCACCGCTGATTTCGCGCCGCCCGACGACCTCGCGGTCGGGCAGATCGCAATCGCGATCGCTCGATCCGACGATGACGGCGTCGCCGCGACGATGGGCGTCATCAGTGCGCTTGGCGGGCCCTGGCGGACTTGGCAGGGCGGCCGGGTCGAGCGCCTCATCCGGCCTGATCTTACATTGTATAGCGGGTTTTCGGGCGGTCCGCTCGTGGACGGCCGCGGGCGGATTATCGGCATCAACACGAGCGGGCTCTCGCGCCAGACCGCTTTGACGCTTCCGGCTGCCACGGTAGATCGCACGGTGCACTCTCTGTTGACCCGCGGCGGCACCGCGCGCGGCTACCTCGGAGTCGGAATGCAGCAGGTGCGCATCCCCGAAGACGTGCGCCAGAAATTGAAGATCGAGAACGAAGAAGCGGTCATCATACTTTCGGTCGAGCCTGACGGGCCGGCATCGAGCGCCGGGCTTATGCTCGGCGACGTGCTGATCGCGCTCGATGGCAGCGCGATCACCGACGTCCACGATGTGTTGGCGTACTTGAGCGACAACGCGGCTGGACGCAAGGCTAAGGCGTCGCTCATCCGCGCCGGCCGCGTGGTCGAAGTCGAGATCGCGATCGGCGAGCGCCCGGCCGAAGAAGCCGACTGACATGTCGTCATTCGATTTCTACGCTGGCGCTGAGCTCGCGAAAACGATGGGGCAGGCGACCGTCGAACTGTCGGTGAGCAATCGCGGCGGCGGCTGCGGCATCATCTGGGACCGCGGGGTCATCGTGACCAACGCCCACGTGGTCGGTTCGGCGAGACGGGCACGCGTCAAGCTCCGCGACGGTGCGACACTTCAGGGCGAAGTCATGTTTCGAGACGAGCAGCGGGATCTGGCGGAGGTGCGTTTTGACGCGCCGTCGGCCGGTCTTGGAAAGGCGTCCATCGGAAACGCCGCCGATCTGCGCGTGGGTGACATCGTCGCCGCGTTCGGCGCGCCCTTGGGCATCGCCGGCGCGTTGACGCTCGGTATCGTCCATCGAAAGCCGATCGACGCGGACGGCCGAGTCCACCGTTGGATCGAAGCGGATGTCAGGCTCGCGCCGGGTAATTCCGGCGGTCCACTCATGGATGCGCGAGGACGAGTCGTGGGCGTGAACAGCATGATCGCGTATGGCCTGGCGCTCGCGGTACCGAGCGAAAGCGTCGCGCGATTTCTGCGCCTGCGGGGCGAGAGAGCATGGATCGGGATCAGCGCCGAGATCGTACGATTGGATAGCGCAGAGGGCAAGCTCGGTTTGCTTGTCGCCGAGATCATTTCCGGCGGCCCGGCCGCGCGATCGGGCGTGATCGCGGGCGACATCATCGTCAGCGTGGAGGGGCGATCGTTTGACCGGCCCGGCGTGCTCGAGCGCGAACTCGGCGATCGCGAACCCGGAACGTCGATGCGCGTTGAGGTCTTGCGCGGCGGCTCTTTACGCGAACTCGTCGTCACGACCGGGTCATCGACCAAACGTACCGACCGCGCTGCATGATCCGCATCATCGTCGCAAGCGATGCGCCGGAGCTGCGTGAATCGATCGCGTCGGCGATCGCCAGGGAGCCGGATTTCGAACTAGCTGGAACTTCGACCGTCGCCGGTGCCGCTGACGCGAAGTCGGCGGATGTCGTGATCGTGCATCTCGGTCGGAGCGACGATGCGCGCAGCGTTTCTGCTGTTCATGGCGTCGCATTGGTCCTCACCGACGCTTCGGTCGACTCGGTTGCCGCGCTCTTGCGGTCGGGCGCTCGCGGCGTTCTGCCGAGCGAGGCTGCAGACGATACCCTGGTCGCCGCCGTCCGAGCCGCGGCGGCCGGCTTGGTCGTCGTCGCACCGCAGACGGTTCTGGCTCTCGGCGCAGTCAGCCCCGAAGCGCGCTGGTCGAGCGATGCCCACGACGATTCCCGATTGACTCCGCGCGAGCGCGACGTCCTGCGACTTCTCGCAGCCGGTACCGGGAACAAATCGATCGCACGTAAGTTGCGCATCTCCGAGCACACCGTCAAGTTCCACGTCGCGTCGATTCTGTCAAAGCTCAACGCGGGCTCGCGAACCGAGGCCGTCACCGAGGGCATCCGCCGCGGCTTGGTGATGCTGTAGCTTCGATCGTTTGCTCGGATTTTGAAGGGGCCGACGCTAGTCGGCCCACGTTACGTTTGTCCGGGCCGACGTAAAGTCGGCCCCTTCGGGATAGTGCGGTAGTACGCGCAGGAGCGGTTGATCACGCAGAGTTCGCACAACGGCGCGGTCCGTTTGCATATTTCGCGGCCATGTCGAGCAAGAACAGCGTTGGCCGTGATAAGCAGATCGAAATCGCGCGCTCCGAATTCTCCAGCCGCTTCTTGGACCGCCCGATACGTCGCCGCATAACTCTTTTTCTCTTGCGCGACGCCGAGTCGCGTGAGCACGCGCAGCCCATTCGAATCGAGCGCGAGCACCGGTTGCGTCCGGCTCAAAAGCAGAATCTTATCAACTCCGGGGTCGCCTATCGCCGGAAATCTCTTCAACAGTTGGCGGCGGCGTTTCGGCTCTTCTCGCAAAATCTTCGCAACGTCGCCGCCGAACTCGTCCAGGACCAGTCGTGCCGCCTCGCGCATCCGAGCCGCGCGGAGTTCCGGATAAACGCCGCCTTGAGAGGCAGCAGCGATGAGCGCGGCGTCCGACGCAGCCGCGATTTTGCGTGGGGTCAGACCGATGCTACGACGCAGCGCGTTGAACGCGGCGCGGCGGCGATCGTCAGTCGCGAGATACGCGATGTTCTCGTACAGAACCAGCGCGAAGGGATCGCGTATTTCTGAATCTCGATCCGCGCCGTATGCGGCCGAGAGCCGCACGACGATTCGCCGCAGGTCGATCATTGAATACAACTTTTTTCTTGGGCCGACATAAAGTCGGCCCCTTCCGTCGATCGAGCATTGACACCCGCAGTGCGCGCGTGGTAGTATTTCGTGAACCTTCTTGACAAGCGGAGGAAACGATACACTATGCCGATGACCACGACGCGGAAATGCACCAGCGGAAACCACGGCCTCGCCGTGATTCCGACTGTTGCAGCGCGCCGGCTTGTCAGCGAAGGCGCTGGAGCGCCTCGCGGGGAGCGTCGACTCTATCGAGCATGATCAAACCGGCCGCGAGCCGGGGATCGTCAACTAGAGTCGAGGCCTCCGCAAAAGCGGAGGTCTCTTCATTTTATACCGCTGTGTTCGCAAACGCGCGACGCAAGCTCTAGTTAAACATTGAAAGGAGGGAGTTCACATGCACACATACACGTGGTCGGCTGCGCGCCAGCATCGAGACGCGCTCATGGCAGAAGCGGATTCGGGCCGGCTTGCTCGGCTTGCACGTCGCCGGGGTTATCCCGCGCGTCGACGCATCGCCGGATGGCTCGTGAAGATCGGCTACTTCGTCATCGGCGCCGGAATGCGGCTCGATCGCGGACGCCACGCGCAGCCAAAGCCGGGCGCACGACTGCATCCGGTGCCATGACCGCAAGATTAGAGAGGGCGGTGATGTTCGATGCACGACACATGAGAAGGGACGCGGCCGAATAAAATCGCGTTCCTTCTTCATTATTGGTTCGTTAATTCGGTGAGACAGAATGAACGCCTAACACGCAAGAGTTTTCGAACGCACAAAAGAACCCACTGATATCGCATCGGATGCGACGTCAAACGTCGTTCCTCGGGCGTTTCTTGCGGAAGGTTGTCATGAAGAGCATTTCACGGCTCGCAATCATTTTGGTTATGGTCATCGCGACTCTGGTATTCGGCTTCACGGGAGTCTCGAAATCGATCGCCGGCACAACCGGCGGCATGCAGGGCTACGTCACCGACGCGGCCGGGCACCCGCTCGCCGGTGTCGCGGTTTCCGCCGCCGCCCCGTCGTATTCGACGCACACAGTGACGGGGCCGAACGGCTTCTATGCGCTCAACGGCCTGCCGCTCGATACGTACACGGTGACGTTTACGAAGGCCGGATATCAGCAGGTCACGATTCCGGGCGCCACGACGACGCAGGACCAGAGTCTGCGCGTCGATGGTCACATGCAGACGGAAGCCAGGACTTTGGCGCGCGTCACGGTCCGCGGAACCACCTCGCTCATCCAGCCGACGCAGACCGCGGATACCTACGTCATCAATCAGACGACGCTCTCCAACCTCAACGGCACCCCGCAGGACCCCAACGGCTTCCAAGCGTTCAATGCGTTGCCGGGCGTCACCACCGACAACGCCGGCTTTCCAACGATTCGCGCCGGCGCTGAGAACGACGTCGGATACGAATTGGACGGCGTGGACAATACCGACGCGGTGACCGGGCAGTTCCTCAATGCCGCTTCCTTGAACGGCGTGCGCAGCGTGCAGCTTTCGACCGGCGGCTACGACGTCTCCGAGGGCAACACGAACTCCGGCGTCATCAACGAAGTGGTCAACCGCGGCGCTTATCCTGGTGCCGGTGAGACGACGAGCCGAGCCACGTTTTCGACCTTTGGTCATGAGCTCTCGATGGATTGGGGCAGCGCCTCTCCGGACAACAAGTTCTCGTACTACTTCTCATACGACGGGCAGCGCGACGGCACCGAATACGGTGACAAGCGTACGATTCTGCCCGCAAACCTCGCACTGCAAGATTACTTCACGCTCAACGACGAAGTTATGAACTTCTTCTATCACTTCGGTAAAGACCAGTCCAACGAAGTACAGTTCTTGAGCCAGCTCAGCGGATCGACGATAAATTTCGGTTACTTGGTCGACGGCAAGATCGCGCCGTACGGTTCGAATAACCAGACGGAAATACTCGGCACGGAGAATATCTCAGACGACAGCGGCAACTTCTTGTCCGTTCCGCTCAGCGACTACTTCGAATTGTATCCGAGTCAGCATATCTCGCACCAGAACATTGGCGTAGCTGACACACAGACTTTTAACACGGTGATCGACAAGATCAACTTCAAGCGTCAATTCACGTCGTCTTCGTTCGGCGACATCACGCTGCACCGGACGAGCGAGAATCTCGTATCGCGCTATCCGTACAACTTGGGATCATTTTCGGACACGTACCAGGATCTCCAGACGACTGGGCTCGGCATCGGGACCGACTTCACCGATCAGATCAACGCCCATCACGAGATCGCGTTAGGTGCTGACGCCACGTACTTCAAGAATCAAAACACCGCGATCTTCCCGTGGTTCGACAATCTCGCCGAGCCCCTTGAAGACACAGGTTGCCTGAACTCCACCAACGCGCCGTTCGGTGCATTCAGCAGCTTCGGAGCTGGCCCGGGTCCGTCGGGCGGCTGGGGAGGCTGCTACATCGCGCCGCTCAACGCAGCGATCAATGCGACAGGCGCCATCATAAATGGATCCGCGGCCAACCTTCCGACTAGTGCCGCCCTTGCGCCTCTGCAAAGGTATGTCACCGACAACTCGCAGTCCAATGATCCGATCCACCGCTTCGACATCTACGTCAAGGATCGTTGGCAGCCCACCGACCGCTTCACGGTTGTCTTGGGTCTGCGCTTCGACAAGCAGGTCTATAGCCTGCCTGCAAATGCTGCGCAAGCCAATACCTCGTACGTCATCTCGCCGGACCCGGCAAACCCGAACAATCCGATCCTCACGACCATACCTGGCCAGCCTATAGGCGCAGACGTGACGGCGCCGTCGCAGCTCAGCCCGCGCCTCGCGCTCACGTATCAGCTGAGCGAGCGCAACGTTTTGCGCTTCTCGTACGGCAAGAACATCGAGTTCGTGCCGCTCGCGGCGGTCGAGAACACCTTTGATATTCCGACCTCGCTGAAGAACTGCAACATCGCAAACGGCTGCTTCGTGCCGCTGCCGGGTTTCGGCACGACGAACCATATCACCAATCTGTATCAGCAAACGCTGATCGACCAGGCGACGAACAATTTCGAACCTTATACACCGGTACGGCCGCAGCGCGCCATCAACTATGACGCGTCGTGGGAACACGACTTCGGCGGCGGCAAAGAGCTGCGGATCACGCCCTACTATCGCAAAGGCACGGACTACGTCGTATCGAGCTCGTCGTTCTTGTTCAACAACTCTGTCACGGGTCTGCCGGTCTTCGGCCCCGCCCATGAATACAATGCCGGCATCAACGAGAACACCGGCGTCGAAGTCGCGTTTGACGTACACCGCCAGCGCGGACTTACAGGTACGCTTTCAGCCACCTACGACAACACCTTTGCGAACTACGATTCCGACTTCTTCCCGACGGTGAACAACGCTGCCGTCGCGGCGAATCACTTCTTCCACGTCACGTACGTCGCGCCAATCACCGCCACCGCAAACTTGGTGTACGATACGCCCAACGGCCTGCATGTCTCGATGGAAGTGCCGTACGAGTCGGGATATCGCTACGGCGTCGGCAAGATGGTCTACATCTATGAGACGCTTCCGAGCGGCAAGACGGTCCCAGTGCAAGTGCTGAACACCGATGTCAACAATCCGAATGGCTCGTCAGAGGCATATTATTACACGGACGCTACCGGTACGACGATCATCGGTTCGCGCGGCACGCCGGAAGGCAACGATCCCGGCAGCCTCAAGGGTCCGGGCCTCGCGACGCTCAACATGACGATTTCTCAAGAGTTCGGCAGAGGTGGACAGGAATACACGGTCGGGCTTCGAGGTGAGAACCTGCTAGGCAACTACTCAGGCGCCGCGCCCTTCAACAATCCGTTCTATCAGAACTGCGGATTCGGGATTCCGTGCGCGACGTCGGGCATGAACACCGCAGCCGCGACCGAGCCGTTCCAGTATAATTACAGTCCGTTCCCCTACGAGGCGGAGAAGAATGGACCGCCGCGGGTCTACACCGCGTTCATCAGTTGGAAGTATTGAAGCCGAGCTGAAGGGGCCACCGAACTGAAGGGGCCGACGCTATTCGGCCCTAGCGGGCGTGACCGTTGACGAAATCAATCGGACTGATCTTTCTGCCGCCGTTGGCCGCAGCGGCGCTTGTCGCGAATATGTGCGCGGTGCCTGCGATCGGCGCAGCGCACTGCGATTGCGCCAGCGCCGCAGAGTACCTTATCAGCGAGTTTAAGACGCCCTCAAGATCGCACGACGAATTGGAAGTCAAAGGAATGCCGGGAGACGGGCATTGCTACAAGGCGGTCATCGTCGCGAATGTCGAGTGGGGCGGCAGGTTGGTTTCGATGTCCGTGTCGAGTCCGTCCGGTTGTGCTCGATTCGACAAGGCGGCACTGAAGGTCACATCACTGACGAAATGGCCGCGCGATAACGGATGGCACCAATATACAAGAGTGTTCTACTCATCGTAGTTTCTGGAATTCGAACGCGCAAAAAAAACGAGGGCCGACTAGCGTCGGCCCCTTCAGTAGTATCCCTTCGGTAAGATATCTTCGGTTCGTTCCCCTACATGTGGTCCTTCAGCCAGGCGACCCAGCGGCGGTCGATGTCCGCGTTGCGCACCGGATCCGGCGGCAAGTGACCGTCGACCGGGTACGCCACAAACGAGACGGGCACGTGGTAATCTTTGAGCGCGTGATAGAACTCATACGATTCTGGAATCGGCACGCGCGGGTCACCGGTATCGCACATGATGAGCGTCGGCGCGGTGACATTTGCGGCGTACGTCAGAGGTGAGACGGCACGATAGAGCGCGGGATCGCTCTCCGGCGTCGCGCCGAGCTGCAATGCGTCAGCCTTATGATCGTCGGCGACATCGTAGTCGATGACCCAGTCATCGACAGCGGCACCCGAGACGGCTGCTTTCCATATCTTGTAGTGCGTGATCATCCACGACGTCATGTAGCCGCCGTACGACCAGCCGGAAACGCCGATCCGTTTCTCGTCGACGATGCCGAGATTTTCGACGGCGGCGATTCCCGCCATGATGTCTCGGCCGGGTCCGGCGCCGGCATCGGGCGAGATCGCGCGCTCGTACGCGTTGCCGAGATTGTCGCTGCCGCGGTAGTTGGGTCGCAGCACGAGAAATCCAGCCGATGCCAAAAGTTGGGTTAAGTCGCTAAACGAAGTATTGTTAGCCCAGATCGGCCCGCCATGGATGAAGACGGCCAGCGGATACTTCCGGCCTGGAACAAATCCCGGCGGATACGTCAATGTGCCGTCCTCCGCGAAGCCGTCCGAACGCCAGTCGATGTTGACCGTTTTGCCGAGATCGAGCGAAGCTATCGAATCGTTGAGATTCGTGAGCTTGACGGGCGGCGAAGTCGTGGTGGCCATGTAGTACAGCTCAGTCGGATCCGCTCCGGTGCTGCCCGTGAATGCAATCGAGCCGCCGTTTCCAACCGCGACTGGCTCCCAGTCGCTATCGTTGATCCAGTTGACGTCGCCGAGATCGAGGCGTTGCGCCGCGCCGCCGCCCGCTGGCTGCAACCAGAGCGCGCTTGCGGTGCCTATGTTCGCGCCGACCAAGACGTTTGCGCCGTCCGGCATCCACTTCGCGATGAGGACGTTTCGGTCGAGATCGGCGGTCAGCGAACGTGCCGGTCCGCCCGCGGTCGGCGCCGCGAAGATCTCATTGCCTTGGTTGTAGTCGCCATTGTGCGGAAATGCGAAGAGTATCTGCGTTCCGTCGGAAGAGAACGCGGGCATCATCTGATAGACGCCCGGCGTCAGTTTGTGGATGGCTCCGGTGCTCGCGTCCACCACCTGCAGGTCTTGCAAGTATTCGTCGTCTTCGACGGCGCTTGGCATTCGCGAGAACGCGATGTATCTGCCGTCTGGCGACCAGCGCATAGCGGACGTGGTCGCGTACGTCGCATTCATGCTCGGAAGTCCCATCGGACCTGACGTCAGGCGGCGATGCCAGGTTCCGTCTGCCGCCGTGAGCCAGATATGGTTCGGGGTGGCCGCCGACGTCGCCAAAAAATCGTTGTTGTCCACGACGAATCCGTCATCGTATTTGTTCCCGTCCGGCGGCGTCTTTGAATCGTCGGCCGTCACATAGGCGATCGTCTTGCCGTCCGGGCTCCACGCGATCTGTTGGACATCGCTTGCGGCGTGCGTGACTTGGCGCGCGTCGCCGCCGTCCAGGCTGAGCACGAAAACCTGCGCCGTCGGATTGTCTCCGCTCGTCTCCGCGATGAACGCGATCCGGCCGCCATCGGGGGACCAGCGCGGAAAATTCACGCCGTCGCGACCGGAAGTGAGCGCGCGACGATTATGTGAAGCTATGTTCACGAGTTCAAGTGTCGTGTCGTACGTATCGGCGGTGTAGTCCGGCCGGATCACCACGATCGCGATCGACGACCCATCCGGCGAGATCTGCGGCTCTTGGATATCGATCAAGAGCCTGAGATCATCGAGCGCAAACGTGCGAGCTGAAGCGGGGGATGGCGCCGCGAGCGCCGCCACGACCGCGACACCGAGTGAAAGGACCAACGCGAGACGACTCATATTCTGGCGATCTCCGGAGTCAAAGCAAAAACGCCGTCGCTAATTTCGACGAGCGCCTTGCTGGAAAGAGACTGATCCGACGGCCACGGCCGCACCATTCGGGCATCGGTATTTCGAGGCCTTGGACCACCGAGCGGTACGGCACTTGCCTTCCGCTATGCAATAGTGATATTATTCATGTGGTTTTGGTCTGTGGTAGGGCGAGCTTCTCCCCCAGACGTCGAAATTGGAAACCTCGGTTCTCCCATAGCGATCGTCAGCACCCCAACCGAAACGAATCACTGACGAGTGCTCCGTGATTACTCACGGAGCGCAATGGGAGTTTTAACCAAGGTGTTTACCGACCAACTTATCACTTGCGTGGACTGCGGCCAGCAGTTCACTTTCACTGCCGGCGAGCAAGAGTTCTACGCCCAAAAGGGTTTCCAGAACAAGCCGAGCCGTTGCCCGGATTGCCGTGCAGCGCGCAAAGCCAGCCGCGGTGGATCCTCAGGCGCCAGCGGCGGTCGCTTCGGCGGCGGCGGCGGCGGCGGCGGCGGTGCCCCACGCGAGATGTTCCGAACCACGTGCTCGAGCTGCGGAGGGCCGGCAGAAGTGCCGTTCCAACCCCGCGGAGACAAGCCCGTCTACTGCCGCGACTGCTTCCAGCAGCAACGGAGCGCGTACTAACCGCGCAACCACGCCAACGAAGAGAGGCCGGCCGTTATGGCCGGCCTTTTGCTTTGTATCGCCAGCAGCCAGGCTCGTGGTCGTCGATCATCCCGATCGCTTGCATAAACGCGCGAGCGATCGTAGGCCCAACGAAGTTGAAGCCGCGCGAACGCAAATCTTTGCTTAGCGCATCGGGCGACACGCCGGCGTCCGATTTGAGGTACCGCGCGAACGATCCGAACTCGGTCTGGACGACGAGAAATGCTTTGGCGTTTGCGACGGCGCTCTGGATCTTCTGCTTGTGACGGACGATCGCGGGGTCTTTCACAAGCGCGTTGATGCGCGCGGTCGAGAAGCGCGCTACTTTGGCAGGGTCGAAACTAGCGAAAGCCTTGCGATAGCCGTCTCGCTTGCGAAGGATGGTATTCCAAGATAGGCCGGCTTGCGCGCCTTCGAGGACGAGAGACTCGAACAGCCGATGTTCGTCCTTCGTCGGTCTGCCCCACTCGCGATCGTGATAGGTCAGCTCGGGTTCGCTTGTCGCCCAACTGCAGCGGCGGCGCGTCATCAAGGATTGCGCTTTGACCGGCCGTAACTTCGGCGTCCGTTTATGAGCGATTATTCGAGAAGTCATGGCGTTCGCGTTCGCCTGTTGGGCGTGGCAATCCTCAGCGTGCTCTGCTTCGGCGCCGGCGATGTTCGAGGACCGTCTGGCGCCGCCGATCTCACGCTCGAAAGCGACCGGACGATACGCGTTCGCATTCTCTCCGATATATCGTCGCGATCGGCTCGCGCCGGCCAATCGTTCAGCGTGTCGACGGTCGACGACGTGTACGTCGACGGCGTGCTCGTGATTCCCAAGAGCTCCTTGGGCAGGGGCTCGATCGTGGCCGCGCGGCGCGCACGATCCTTTTGGCGACGCGGCCGATTGCAAATCACAGTCACCTCGATATTCGCACCCGACGGTACCATCATAGCGGTGGTGTTGCCGGACAGCGGCGGCGGCCCCGCAGAAGCGCTCCGCGGGCGCCACGGACCGTTTGGCTTTTTCGGCGACGATGTCGTGGTCTCGTGCGGCGCGATCACGACGGTCTTAGTCGCCGACGACACGAACCTCCGCGGCCTGACCCGCGACGAATTGATGTCGCGTCCGAAGTCGCCGCCCTGCAGCCATTGACGATTCGCGATCGTTTCGCTCGGATATTGATCGTTCGCTCGGATATCTGAAGGGGCCGATTTTATGTCGGCCCGAGCAAGCGAAACGTGGGGCCGACGTAAAGTCGGCCCCTTCAGTGGGTCCCTTCGGGATATGATTTCAAACGTGCCGGTGGCTTATCGATCGCGCGAGAGAAACGCCGGTTGGCACCGTCGTCATCGGTAGTCGAGGCTCGCTCACGCCGAATTCCTTGGCGATGATCCGATACTCGAAGCTCACGCTGGCATGACCACCTTGAAGTTCGCGCACGGAAAATCCATGCGCAGATCTGCGCGCCACGTAGAGGCCGCGACAGTCGCCTTCGGGTGTCACAGATACGAGATAGCCGGCATTCGCGTCGATGACGTTTGCGAATTTCGGGTCGAGGACGACATCGGCCGACCCGTCGACGATCTGCGCTTCTCCGTTGTCTTCTATCGTCGGCTCGCTCTCTTTGGGCGTATACTCGGTGACAGCGCGCACGCGCTTGCCGCCCACGATGCACCCGGACGAGCACGATCCATGGCTGAAAAGCAGGCCATGGATCCCGATATTGCCGATGTCGCTCACGCTCATCTGTTCATCGCCGTTGACATCGCGAACCGAGAAGACCCCGAAATTCGTGCCGGAGCCGCCACCGTAAATCTGCAGCGCAGGATTTTGATAGTTGCCCGACAGGTTGCCCAAGAGAGCCGCCTGGGCCGGTGAATTCAGCACTTGGATACCGCTGTTCGAATTAATCAAGCCTGCGCTGTCCACGTCGAACACGTCGGTAGCGGAAGTGGACACAACGCGCAGCATCTCGTGCACCGAACTGCTTCCACCGGCCTGCAGATTCAGCTCCGGACTATTGTCGTCTGGGCCCTGGTTTGCGGTGAACGATGTTGCTTGGTCGGAGTATGCGTAGATCGAATCGGCGGTCGTTGATCGGGCGAATATCGCGTTATTGGCGTTGCCGCCATCCGCGTAAACGCCGGCGCCGCTGCCTTTCGCAGTCGCCGTTATGCGGCCGGCTACGCCGAAGCCCGAGCTCGTGCTATTCTGACCGTAGACGCCGCTCGCGCCGGCGGCGGCTGATAAGCCCTGCATACCGTTGTATGCGGTAGAGGTGCCGATGACGCCGGTGCCGTTTTTGGACACTCCGCTCACACCGGCATCGAGGTTGCCGCTTGTGCTCAGGTCAGTGCCGACCACCCCAGCCGTTCCGGCGGTCTTCCCCAGACTCTTGAACTTTGTCTGGCCTGACACTCCGTTGCCGCCGGTCGAAACGCCCTTGATCGCTGGACCGGCGCCGCTGTTATCCCATTCGAGGCACGCGGATGTCGAAGCACACGAGAAAAGCGATTCTACCGCCGCGCGGACCGGTTCGATTGAAGACGCTGCAAGGATTCCGACGAGCAAAACTGCGGCCCAAAGGGCAAACGGCGAGCGACTGTGCATGGCTACTCCTCATCTTGACGTTAGATGGGCAGACCATACCATGGTGACGTGCGGGGGCCGTGCAGACTTGCCGGAAGAGGCCGATTTCATATCGGCCCGAGCAGACAAAACGCGGGCCGACATAAAGTCGGCCCCTTCAAGTCGGCCCCTTCAAGTCGGCTCTTTCAGCCAATTCGTTCAATCACCATTTGGGTGGGCGCTTTTCCAGGAAGGCGGCGATGCCTTCGCGAGCGGCGTCGGCGGCCGCGTTGCGCGTCATGACATCTTTCGTGAACGCATACGCGTCGTCTTGTGCCATCTCGGCTTGGCGATAAAACGCGCGCTTTCCGAGCCCGATCACAAACGGGCTGAAGCGAGTGATCTTCGCGATCAGCGTCGCGACTGTCTCTTCCACTTTATCCGGCGCTGCGATCACATTGATCAGCCCGGCCGCAAGGGCGCGGTGCGCGTCGATCGGTTCGCCTGTGAGCAACATCTCCATCGCGAGTTTGCGCGGAACCGCGCGGCTGAGCGCCACCATCGGCGTCGAGCAGAACAATCCGATCTTGACACCGGGTGTCGCAAACGTCGCCGTCTCGGCGGCGACCACGAGATCGCATGTGGCGACGAGTTGACAGCCGGCCGCCGTGGCCATGCCTTCGACTTGGGCGATGACCGGTTGCGGCACCGACTGGATCTCGGTCATCAATTCGACGCACGTATCGAAGAGCTCCCGATAGAACGCTTCGTCGCGCCCCGGAAACTCTGAAAGATCGTGCCCGGCGGAGAAAACTTTTCCAGCCGCCTTGAGGACGATGGCCCTGATCGATTCGTCTTGCCCGGCCGCGCGAAACGCAGCGGTCAAGTCACGCATGAGCTGAAGCGAAAGTGCGTTGCGTTTGTCCGGCCGATTCAGCGTCAGCGTCGCCACCGGCGCGCTGACGGAGACGATCACATTTTCGCTGACGCGTTGCTGCTGCATGCGACGTCAGCGCAGGACCGGAACGGGCTCTTCAGCCGCTCCAGGATCGGCTTCCGGTGCGCGGCGGCGCGAGACGAACTTCCCTTTGCTGCGCCGTGCGATCAAAAGATACAACGTCGGCACGACGAGCAGCGATAGGAATGTGGACGTGATGAGCCCGCCGATCACCACCGTCGCAAGCGGCGCTTGGGTGGAGCTGCCGGTTTCGATGCCGAGCGCCAGCGGCAGCATGCCGCCGATCGTGGCGAACGTCGTCATGAGGATCGGCCGCAGCCGCAGAGGCCCCGCGTGAAGCAGCGCTTCTCGAGCGTCGACGCCGTCTTCGCGCAATTGTTTCGTGAATTCGATGACAAGGATGGCGTTTTTCACCGCGATGCCGACGAGCATGAGCGAGCCGATGAACGCCGTCAGCCCGAAGGCGCGATTGGTCAAGACGAGCGAGCCGATGATGCCGATCAGCGAAAGCGGAATCGACGTCATCACGACGAGCGGGTCCACATATGACTCGAACTGCGAAGCGAGCAGCATGTAGATGAGCAGGATCGCGATGCCGACGGCCAGGTAGAGCGAGTTGAAACTCGTTTCGCCGCGTTGGATCTCAGGGCCATACTCCCAGCGATAGCCGGCCGGCATATTGAAGTTGTTCATCACTTTGGCCGCGTCGACCAAGATCGGCCCGAGCGGTCGACCGCTGATGGGCGCGCTGATCTCGACCCGCCGCTGGCGGTCTTCGCGGCTGATCGCCGACGGCCCGAGGCCTTCCGTTAGCGTGGCGATGCTTCCGAGAGTCGACGTGGGTGCAGTCCCCTTCGCAGCTCCCGAGGCGGCCGCGGCCGACGCCGAGCCGAACGGCGTGAACTCGAGCGACTGCAGCGACGGATACGACCGGCGCTGGCTTGCGGGCATCTCCACGACGATCGGATACTGGATGCCGTTGATCTGGTAGTACGACGCGATCGATCCGTTCGTGGCCGTGCTGACGAACTGGGCCAAGTCGCCAGTCCCCATTCCCGCTTCCATGAGCCGCGTGCGGTCGATGGAGACGTCGATCTCCGGCTGCGAGTTAGTCACGTTCTTGTCTGGCGTCAGCACGCCCGGTATCCGCGAGATCTGGTCCATGACCTGATCGGAGATCGTGAGCAGCTTGTTGATATCCGGTCCGAAGATCTCCAACTCGAGCGCCGTCTGTCCTTGCGAGATCTGGCGCTGGACGATGTCGATCGTCTGACCGCGCACGATCGTCCCCACCATTGCGTCGTGCAATGCCGATTCCGAAGGCGATTGCGGCACCTTCGACGCGGCATCCATGAGCTTCTTGTGCCATTCCTTGACGAACGCGGCAGCCACTGCACCGCTCGTGCCCGGCTTGAGCGCGACTTGGATGCTCGCGCGGTTGGTCACCGGCCGCGAACCGCCGCCGCCGCCGGTCTGGCCCACGGTGGAACCTACGGCGACGACGCGCGGATCGTGGTCGAACGCATTTTCTACCGTTATCGAGATCGCGTTCATGACGTTGAGCGCGGTGCCGTTCGGCGCTTGCAGATCGAATTGCAAGAATCTGGAATCCGAAGCCGGGAAGATCTCCGTGGACACGACGCCGAGCTGCAACGCTATGACGGTGAGAGCGAACAAACCCGTGGCGGTGCCGAGCACCGCGAGCGGACGGTCGAGACAGAAGGAAAGCGCCGCGCGATACGTGCGTTCGAAGCGCTCGTACGTGCGATCGAATGCAGCGGCGAACGATCCGCGCGGTTGGTCGGCGGATTCCGGCGCGGTATGGTTCTGTCCGCGACGCCGCAAGAGTTCGGCCGAGAGCATCGGAACTGCGGTGATCGCAACGAGAAGCGAGATGGCGACGGCGCTCATCACGATGATGGCAAACGGCCCGAAGATCAGACCCTGCAGACCCGGTATGAGCAGCAGCGGAAAGAACACCGTGATCACCGTCGCTGACGACGCCATCACCGCACCCAAGATCTGAACGGTGGCACCTTCGGCCGCGGCGGACGGGGCGAGGCCCTTCCCCAAAAAGCGCGAGATGTTCTCGATGACGACGACGGCGTCATCGACTATCAACCCCACCCCGAGCGCGATACCTCCGAGCGTGATGGTGTTGATCGTCTCGTGGAAGACGTAGGCGACGAAGAGCGTTCCTAAGATCGAGACCGGCAGCGAGACGGCCACGATCACGGTGGCGCGCCACGAATGCAAGAACAATAGGATGATCAGCACGGCCAGGATCGCGCCGTACATGGCCGTGTGCTCGAGCGAGGCCAATGCCATGAGGATGAATTCGCGCTGGTCGAGGAGCGTGGCCCACTGGACGCTTGGGAAGCGCTGCTTGATGTCGTTGATCTTGTCAGACACGCCGTTTGCGACTTCAACGATGTTCGCATCCGGCTGGGCCGTCACCGTGATCAGCAGCGACGGTCTACCGTTGAGCCGGGTGAACACGCGCTGTTCCTGGATGGAATCGGTGACGTTCGCGACGTCGCGCAAACGGATCGGCACGCCGTCTTGGAAAGTCACGATGGTGTCCGCGACCTGGTCGGGCGCTTTGTAGAGCGCGTTTGTCCGGACGCCGAACTCTTGCGGGCCGATCTGCACGACACCGGCCGGCAGGTCCACGTTTTCGTCGCTGATGCGAGTCATCAGACTGTTGAGCGTGAGGCCGAACGCAGCAAGCCTATGGGCGTCCGGCTCGACCATGATCGCCCGTTGCGTCACGCCGGAGATGTTCACGCTTCCGACGCCCTGCACCGATGCCAACTCGTCGGACAACTGATTGACGACGATGTCCGAAAGATCGCGCGGCGAGCGCGATGGATCGGTCACCTCCAACGAAAGCACCGGCGTGGCGTTCGGATCGGCTTTGATGATCTGCGGCTCTTGCAAATTTGGATCGTTGGGGAGCGATGCCCGGATGCGGGCTACTTGCTGCTGGACGTCCACCGCCGCGGCGTTGATGTCGGTGCCGTACACGAACTGGACGCGAACGCTCGATTGGCCCTGCGAAGACGTGGACTCGAGAATATCGATGCCGGCGACGCGGCTGACGGCGTTTTCGATCGGCCGCGTCACGGTCGTCTCTACGGTTTCCGGCGAGGCGTTGGTATAGGCGACGTTTACCGAGACGACGGGCGGCGCGAAGGACGGCAGGAGCGCCACCGCGAGTCGCGGCAACGCGAACAGACCGAGGACGACGATCGCGGCAGACAACATCGCGACGGCAACCCGGCGCGTGACTGCAAATCTTGCTATGGACATCCCGTCATGCGCTTGCGGTTCGCAATCCTGACCTCCTTCAACCGAATGTTAAACTTCCAGTTGTTCAAGGTTCCGGCTCGCGCGGACTAGAGTCTGCCAGACCATCAGTGCCGAAAAAATAACGCTGATCGCAAGCCCGGCCGCGAGTCCGACAGCGCCGGGCCATTCATCTCGCGAAAAGAACAGCGCTCCACAGCAGATCACCAGCATTGCCAAACCATTCAGGAACGGGATCACCATCCTTGGACCGCGGTTGATCGCGTTCGGATTCTCCCACGCGAACGATGGAAAGCGCGTGTCGAACGCAACGCCGAGGCTCACCGAACATGCGGCCATCAGTATGCCGAACGCGACGACGACGACGCGCGATGCGATCGGAAAACCGTACCCTGCTGAAAGCAGCGCGCCGCCGATCGCCGCGATCGTACCTGTCTGCGCGAATGGCACGAGAACCTTTGCGATGAGGATGTCGCGCGAATTGAGCGGGGCGGAGCGCAAGAACCAGATGCTTGAGTGCTCGAGAGAGAGCGCCGTCATCCCCGGCGTCACGGATCCCAAAATCGCGACGAAGCCGATCTGCACCATCGCGAGCTGAAGCGTCAGCGGAAAGACCGGTGTCTGCACCGCGTGGCCGACAAGAAGGTAGACGACGAACATGAGCGCGCCGATGTGGTTGAACCAGAGTTGCGGGGTCCGCACGAAGGTCAAGAGATCCTTGAGAACGAGCGCGCGCAGTCCACTTCGTCGCGGCGCGATTGCGTTGAGCGAATCGACCGATTTCGCTGCGCCGGTCGCGAACGAATCGCTCCAGCCGCGCGCAAATGCGTAGGAGACGAGCCAGAGCGCCGGCGGGCACACAGCGAACGTCTCAAAGAGCAACAGCCCGGTCCAGCCGATGCCCGCGCCCACGCCGCCCGGGGATGCGCCACCGAACGAGGCAAGCGCCCAGCCCAGCCAGGTGCTCGGCAGCCAACTCGGGGGCGCCGGCAAGCTCATGACGGTCACGTCGCCCGTGATATGGGCGATACGATAAAACATCGTGATCCAAAACGCGGTCGGCACAACGGCGCCGATGAGCCACAGTGATTCCTTGGCGAGGCGCGCCGGAACGATGCGCAGCGCGAGAATGGTCACGACCACAAGCGCTGCATAGAGGATGGCCGGAAAAACCGCGATGCCGACGATCATCACGGGATACGCGATCCACGATGCGTTCAGCGCGCTCAAGTAGCCGAGCACGAACGGCAAGAGAAACACCGCCGCATACAGTTCGTTCTGCACGACCCCAAGCACGAATTTCGACGTGATCAGCGCCGGCACGCGAACCGGCATCGTCATCAACAGCGGCATGTCGCGCGATGCGTACAGATCGCCCAAGGCCTGCCCGAACGCGATGACCACATCCGTCAAGAGATAGATGAGCAGCGCCCACGGCGGAACGGTGGAGAGCAGACCGATCGCGCCCGCTTGCCAGAGCGCGTGCGCGCCGAGATACGTGCCGAGATAGATGAGACTGAAGAGCGTTGCGCCTGCGGACACGGCCGCGACATGGATGGTCGAGCTCGACCACTCGCGGCGCACCGCAAGCGCGCGGATGCGCAGCAAGTCGGCTGTGAGCAAGATCGATTGGATCGCTAGACCGCGGCGGCGCGGCAACCTAATGACGGACAACTCCGTCAGCGCTTTCCGGCGACGAAGTTCGTGAGGCGCACATCCGCTGCGGCGGCGTCGGCTGCGCCGCCGGTGACGTTGAGGAAGACGTCCTCGAGCGTCGCGTCGCCCTGCAGGTTTCGCAATTCCTGAACGGTGCCCATCGCCGCGATCGAACCGCGGTTGATGATCGCCACGCGATCGCACAACGTCTGTGCGATCTCCATGATGTGCGTGGACATCATGACGGCACAGCCCGCGCGCGTGACGGCGCGCAGGATATCTTTGAGCAGGCGGGCGCTCTTAGGGTCCAGCCCGACTGTGGGCTCGTCTAGGAAATAGATGCGCGGCTCGTGCAGCAGCGCGGCGCACAGCGCGACCTTCTGCTTCATCCCATGCGAGTACGCCTCGAGCAATTCGCCATCGTTCGCGCGCAGTTCGAACAACTCGAGCAGTTCTGCGATCCGCGATCGCTTGCGACCCACGTCCAGCCCGTAGACGTCGCCGACGAAATTCAAGAACTCGACCGCGGTGAGCTTGGGATACAGATTCGGCTCGTCTGGGACATACCCGAAGAGCCGCTTGGCCGCTTCCGGCCGGCGCACGATGTCTAAACCGCCCAAGAGCGCGCGTCCCGATGTCGGACGCAGCAGTCCCGTCAGCATCTTTATCGTCGTGGTCTTGCCAGCGCCGTTCGGCCCGAGGAAGCCGAAAATCTCGCCCGCTTCGACGCTAAAGGAAATGGAATCGACGGCGACCGTCTTGTCGAACCTCTTCAGAAGCCGCGAGACGTCGATCAGCGGAACACTCATCCTCTAAAGTATCGGCGCAAGGCCGGCCCGGGACGCTATCGGATTTGGCCATGTAACGCCGGACCATGGAATTTCGTCGTATGCTCGTGGCTCGTCTAAGCGGTCGGTCGGGCGCGTGCGCGCGGTCACTCTTGACGCTTTCACAGGACCAACGGACTAAAATGCAAGGACAACCGGAGTGAGTTTTTGCAACCGCGTGTGGGTATAGAATCAGGGAACGAGTTGAATTCGAAAGCGAGTTACTGCTAGTGAAAGATCGTATCTTTCATTCCAGCGGCGATGGCACGGCCTCTAGGGGCCACAAGAGTTGGTTCGCCGTAAAGACAGACGACCCCCGAGAACTTGCGCTACATCTAAAAGCTCTGCAGCCTGCTGAAATAAAGCGCCACTTCCAAAATGGCGACTTCGAAAAATGGCTTACCGATCTTTATCATCGGCCCGATCTCGCCGATGCGATTCGCCGGCTTCGCGCGACGTGGAACGGCGTGCAAAATCCCAAAGCCGAACTCGTCGCGGTGCTCGAATCGCGGCTGCATCGCGCGGGCTAAGGCGCAGCATTCTCTGAAGGGGCCGATTTCATATCGGCCCACGCAGAGCGGCTGACGCAGGGCGAACGTCAGCCGCTCTTTCATTTTTACGAAATTCCAAGTGGAATCGATACGGCCGGCGAGTCGCGTCCCGGGGAAACGTGCTTTCATGCCGCCAACCCGTCGGCCAGGTACGCATGCCGCATCGCAAATGGGAAATCGTCTCGTCCGAGCTTGTCGTAGACTCGCCTTGGTATAGCCTGCGCCGCGACGTCTGCCGGCTTCCCGACGGGTCGCTCGTCGATCCATACTATGTCCGAGTTCATGATGGGTTCGCCGTGATCTTCGCCGTGACATCCGACGAGCGAGTCGTCATGATCCGTCAGTACAAGCACGGTTACGGCGAGGTCGTTCTCGAGCTGCCCGCCGGTGCGCTGGAACGCGGGGAGGATCCGCTTTCTTGCGCCGTGCGCGAACTTGAGGAAGAGACGGGCTACGTCGCGCCCACGCTTCAATTGCTCGCAGAGTTCGCCGCCGATCCGACGAGTTCGACTGGGAAATTGTATCTGTTCTTAGGCCGCGATGCGACGCCGACCGGTCGCGCTGCGCCGGATTCGACGGAAAATATTGAAACGATGCTCGTTCCGATTCGAGAGGTGCTCGCGCGTGTGCGATCCGGCGAGGTGTTCGTGCAGAGCCACGTCGCCGCGATCTACACCGCGCTCGACCACCTGGGTCTACTGAAATCCTAACGGACGTATTGAAGGGGTACGGATATACTGAAGGGGGCACGGACATACTGAAGGGGCACGGACATACTGAAGGGGCACGGACATACTGAAGGGGCACGGACATACTGAAGGGGCCGACTTTATGTCGGCCCCTTCGATGAGTCCCCTTCAATCCATCGTCCGGAGCCGGTCGAGGCGAATTCCGGCGCCGACGACGAAGTAGCCGAACTCCACGAGCCAAGCGGCGATGCGACGGCGCGCGGGATTGCCCGAGTGAACTGCAAGCAGCGCAAGCCGCCCGGATTCGGCCTCGGCCAGCAACGCGTCACGGCGCTGGCACGAAGCCGACCACGTGTATGTGCTCATGTGTTTCCCCAAAATATCTCCGCGTTACCGCTTGAAGGGGCCGACGCTAGTCGGCCCACGTCACGTTGCCTGGGCCGACATAAAGTCGGCCCCTTCATTCGGCCCCCTTCATACGGCCCCAATTATTTCTTGGGCTGGTGGAGGATGAACGTGTTGCCTTCAGTGTCCTCGCCGAACGCCATGAAGCACGCCTCATTCACTTCGATATGATCGCCGATCTTCGCGCCCCGCGTTCGGAAATGATCGGCTGCGGCTTTGACGTCGGCAACGCGGAACATGATGCCGTTGCCCGCATACCAGTTCCCATCGTCCAAGCGCCAGAGACCGAACGTGGCGCCATCCGGCAGTTCGAATTCCGCTCCTTGTTCTGAGGACCACGTGCACGGCAAGCCCATAACATCGCGCCAGAACGTGATCGCGCGCTTGGGATCCTTGACGAGGTAGGTCGTGACGTCGATCCCGGTGATCGAAACTGCGGTCGCTGTCGTGCTCATCGAAGTAAACTCGCTTTCTCCGGTGCTGGAGGTCCGTCGGCCGGTCGGCCAGTGGAATGTTGCCATCGTAACTCACCTTATATGACAGGTACTGTCATATATATTTGCAATACTTGAAGCATGAAGAGCGACCGGCTTCTCATGATGCTTCTGACCTTGCAGGCGAAGGGCCGGATGCCGGCCCACGTGCTCGCGGTAGAGCTGGAAGTCTCCACCCGGACCGTCTATCGCGACGTGGACGCGCTGAGCGCCGCCGGGGTCCCCGTCTATGCCGAACGTGGCGCGCGCGGCGGCGTCGTGCTTGCCGCCGGTTACCGGGCCGCGCTCACGAACCTCGGTGAGAAAGAGATCCGCGCGCTCTTTATCTCCGCGTCGAATCCGCTTGCCGACCTGGGTCTTGGCGGCAGCCTGTCTCGTTCGCTCGAACTCCTCGCCGGCGCATTGCCGGCCGACAAACGTCGATCGGCAGAACGCGCCCGGGGCAGGATCTTTATCGACGCCAAGCGCTGGATGCAAGCCGACCAGCCGCGCGAACACCTCGCGGAATTGCAGCGCGCGATCTGGAGCGATCTTCGCGTCGCACTTCACTATCGCGATCGGACAGGCAAAGTGACGCGCCGCATCGTCGAGCCGCTCGGGCTGGTCGCCAAGGCGGGGATCTGGTATGTGCCGGCGCGTTCTGCGGGAGAAATGCGCGTGTTTCGCGCCGAGCGTATCATCGACGCGAAGGCGACGACCGAGCGCTTCGAGTGGCCTGCGGATTTCAATCTGGAGTCGTTCTGGCGTGAATGGAGCGCGGCGCTTTCCGACCGCGCGCCGCGTTACGAAGTCGAGCTGCGCATCCTGCGTGATGAGAACGATGTGCGGGAAGCGCTCGCGTGGTGGGAATCGCGGTTCGACCCGGACGACCATAGGGCGCGCGTCGCCTATCCATCGCGCGAGGTCGCGATTGGCGACGTGCTCGGGTTCGGCGGCGCCGTCGAAGCGCTCGCGCCGGCAGAGTTCAGAACGGCGGTCATAAGTCGTGCGAAAGATGCGTGCGGCGTCTACGCTTAGAGTTTCGCGATGCCTTCGATTAACTCGCCGCTGCGTCGAAGCGGACATCGCCGGCGATGACGGTCATCGTGACGGCCACGTCTTTGATGCGCGTGGCAGGCACGACGTGGAGCGGCTGTTCAAGGATCGCGAAATCTGCCGCCATGCCGGGCGAGATCGCGCCGCGCTCCTTCTCTTCGTAGGCGAGGAGCGCAGCGTCGGCGGTATAGGCGCGCAGCGCATCGTCAAGCGAGAGGCGTTCGGCCGCGACGTGATGGTTGACGAGACTGTGGATGCCGAGCAGCGCGGACAGTTTCGTCACTGGGCTATCGGAGCCGCCGCACACCACGCAGCCTGCCCGGCGCGCGGTGGCGAAAAGATTCATGCCGGCGGCGCGCTCGGCGCCGAAGCGTCGCGCGTACATGCCGTCGTCGCCACCCCAAAGATAGTCGAACGCCGGCTGCATGGATAAGAGCAAGCCGCAGCGCGCGGCGCGCTCGATCTGATCCGGCAGCGCGATCTCGAAGTGATCGATCGACGGCCGCAGCCCCCGAAGCGGACCGCGTCGGGCCGTCACCGATTCCCACGCGGCGATCGCTTCGCCGATCGCTCGATCACCGATCGCGTGCACGCCCAGTGAAAGACCCGATTCCGCGGCTTCGTCGAAAAGCTCGCCGAGCTGGTCCGGTTGCACGTAGAGGCTGCCGTGCCCATGCTTGTGGTCGTCCTGGTACGCCTGTCCCACGGCAGCCGTGCGCGAACCGATCGATCCGTCGAGGAAGATGTCGCCGCCGAACACGCGGCCGCCGAGCGCGCGCGCTTTGGCTACGCTGAACGTGCACGACTTCGAGATCACCCGCACCGGCTGGCTCGCGTCTGAACGGTAGACCGATTGAAGATGTTCGAGCGACGGATCGCCCTCGATGACATTGTGCACGGTCGTGATTCCCGCCGCCAGCGCCATCGCGGCAGCGCGGCCATCGGCGCGGCGCAACGCATTGAACGGAAGCGCCGCGAACATCGCATTTTGCGCGGCGTAGTTCGCCGCTTCGAACAGCCGCCCGGTGAGTTCGCCGCGTTCATCGCGCTCGGCGCCCGCTTTTTCGCCCACGCCGAAAAGCGCGACGGCGGCGCTATTGACCACACACGAATGACCGTCGATGCGCGAGAGAAGGCATGGGCGATCTCCGGCGACCGCGTCCAGCTCGCTGCGCAGCGGTGGCCGCCCCTCTGTTAAGCGGTGGTCTTCGTACGAAGCCGCGAAGACGAGCGGTTCATGGATCCGTTTGATCTGCGCCAGGATCGAGGGGACATCCCGACACGTTTTGATGTCGTGATCGCCGGACTGCAAGCCCGTCGCGGTGAGATGCATGTGACAGTCGTGGAAGCCTGGATAGAGCGCTCCGCCGCGGCAGTCGATGATTTCGACGTCGGCACCGAGCCCCGTCGGCGTTGACTCGAGCACGCGTACGATCCGGCCGTCTTGCACGAGCACGCCCGAACCTATGGGAACGAATCCGCCCGGCGTGCCCAGGCGGGCGTTGACGAATGCCGCAGCGCGGCTCATGCGCCCGGCGTCACTGCGACCACTGCCACGAATTCCAGAACTCCGTGACGGCCGGTGCCGGCCGGTAGCCGTGAAGCGTGTCGCGAACGGCGTCGTCGCGCTTGGTCCAGTAGAGGAAATCGTATGGCGCGTCTTCGTTCAACAGCGAGTCGATGCGCGAATAGGCGCGCGCACGCGTCGCGCGGTCGTAGTGCGTCAATGCGATCGCCTCTTGCTCGTCGATGCGCTTGTCACAGAAAAAGGCGTGATTGTAACCTGCCGGCGGCACCTGGTCGCACGCATAGACCGTGTCGTCATCGGGATCGACCCCGGATATCCATCCGTCGTGCGCGACGTCGAACTTGCCCGAGTTGAGGATGCCGCCGTCCGCCGCGGCAGCTTCGAACAAGCCGCTCGGGTACGATTTGAGTTCCACGTCGACGCCGATCTTGCGCATCAAACTTTGGAAGATCGGCGCGAGCCGGACCGAGTCACCGCGTCCGGAAGAATACGCGAAGACGATCGCAAGCCGCTTTCCGCCCTTCGCCCGAATGCCGTCTGCGCCCACGAGCCAGCCGTCCGCGTCCAGCATCGAGCGCGCCGCGGTGGGATCATACGGGGGTGCTTTGACCGTGGGGTCGTAGGCCCACGTGCCCGGCAACTGGTCGCCCTGCGCCGGCGCGGCCGCGCCATGCATGACAGTTCTCACGATGTAATCTCGGTCGGTGCCCATAGAGATCGCGCGTCTTACGAGCACATCGTCGAGCGGCTTGTGCTGCGTGTTGAACACGAGATACCAATACTCGTTGAAGATCGTGTGCAAAACGTGCACGCCGCTGATCGCCGAGAGGTCGGGTAAGAGCGAGTTCGGCGGATCGTAGTACAGATCGGCTTCGCCCGTCTTCATCATGATCGCGCGCGTGTTCGCGTCAGGCACGAAGAGGTAGTCGATCTCGTGCAGCTTCGGCGGACCACGCCAGTAGTTGGGATTGGCGACGAGGACGACTCCGGAGCCCGGCTGGTACGACTGGACCATGAATGGTCCAGTGCCGATCGGCTTTGTGTCGTACGCCGCGTGATTGATGTCGTGCAGACCGGCCAGGATGTGCGCCGGCAGGATGCACATCGGATCGGGGCCCGGCCCGAAGAACTGCGCGATGGCCGGCGCATATGGCCGCTTGAGATGCACGATCACCGTGTGATCGTTCGGCGCATCCATGGACGCGATGTCGTCGAAGCCTGATCTGCTCAAGACGTTGTTCGCGGGGTTCATGATCGCGTGCCACGAGAAGATCACGTCCCCAGCGCCGAACGGCACGCCGTCCTGCCACTTGACGCCCGTGCGCAGATGATACGTGATCGTCCGGCCGTCCGCGCTGATGCCGCCGTTCTGCGGGCTCGGAATTTCGAGCGCGAGATCCGGTTCGAGATCGCCGCGGTCGTTCACGATGAAAAGCCAGCCGCCCCAGAACATGCCGAGGTCGACGGCTGACTGCAGGCCCGCAAGTTCAGGCACGAGCGAATCGATCGATCCCGCTCCGACTATCCGCACTTGACCGGTCTGCGCGTGAGGTAAGACACCCACGCTTGTGCCGACTTTGCTGCACGCGCAGAGCGCGGCCAGCGCGACGAGCAGCGCCGCGCCGCGTTTCACGGCGTTCAGATGCTCCATTCCCAGGTGTTCCAGAAGGTTGTCACGGCGTGCGCCGGTTTGTAGCCTTTCAGATCTATGTTGGCGACGTCTTGGCGCGCCGTATACCAGATGAAGATCGTCGGCACTTGGTCCGCGAGGATTTCCTGGATCGTGTCGTAGGCCGCTTTACGCTTGGCTTGATCGTACTCTGTCAGCGCGACGTTCTCGGCGGCGTCGAGCTTGGAATCCGCGAAGAAGAACGAATTCTGCCCGCCATTCTCCGGGAACTCGTTGGACATGAAATTGACGGAATCGTCGGGATCCACGCCGTTGATCCAGGAATAGAATCCGGTATCGTACTTGCCTCTCTGCAACACACCGCCCGCGCCGTACGACGCGAACAACAGTCCGCTGTAGACGTTCTTCACGTCTGCCTTCACCCCGATGGCTTTCCAGTAAGCCTGCACGACCGTTTCGAGATTTGCGGTCTCTGCGGCGCCGGTGGTGCCCGTCATGCCGAGCTCAAGTATCTGACCGTTCTTGTGGCGGTACCCGTCCGCGCCCATCGTCCAGCCGTCCGCATCGAGCAGTGCATTGGCCCTTGCCGGATCGAACGCGTACGTCGTGACGTGCGTGTTGTGCGCCCAGAGGAACGGCGGCTGATCGGTGTCGGCGACGACGTACAGATCGTGCGAGATCTTATGGATGAGATCCGTTTTGTTGATCGAGTACGCCAGCGCGCGGCGCACCTGCAAATCGGCGAGAATGGGATTGCGGAGATTGAGCGCGATCTCGCGGTATGAGGTGAATGGCGTGTGGAAGACGTGGATACCGGGGATATCCGCCAGGCTCGGCGCCTGCGACGCCGGCGCATTGTATTCGAAGTCCTGTTCGCCGCTCTCCAATTGTGTGAGGATGGTGGTCTCGTCAGGAATGATCGAGTAGTCGATCTCCTTGATCTTCGGCGCCCCGCGCCAGTAGGACGGATTGGCTACCATCTTGATCAGGCGGCCTTTGTCGTATTCGACGACGCGGAATGGCCCGGTGCCGATCGGTATCCGGTTGTAGTCCACTTTGTTGATATCGGGATACTTGCCGAGGATATGCTTGGGCAGGATCGGATATGGCGTGCCCGACATCGTGAAGAACGCGGCGATGAACGGCGCGTAGCGCTCCTTCAGGTGGACGACGATCGTGTAGTCGTCTTTCTTGTCTATCGACGTGATGTCGGAATAGCCGACCTGGCTGCCGACGTTATTCGCTTTGTTCATCACCGCATCGTACGAGAAGATGACGTCGTCGGCTGTGAACGGCGCCCCGTCTTGCCATTTCACGTTCTTGCGCAAATGGTACGTGATGGACAGCCCATCTGCGCTAATGCCGCCATTCTCAGTTGTTGGCACGACCGTGGCCAGCTCCGGAACGAACTGGTTCTCGTCGCTCCAGTTGAAAAGATAACCCGCCCAGAACATGGAGAGATCGATTTCGATCTGCTGATTGCCGACCACCGGATCCATCGTGTCCGGCTCGGCGACGCCGGCCCAGCGCAAGACGCCGGGAATCGTGTGGGGATTCCCCCCGTTCGCAGCCGGTGCGCCGGCTTGCGAGCTGATTTTCGAACAGCCGGCGAGCGTCGCGCCGAACGCGGCGGCGATCATCAATGCGAGTAGCGATCGGTGCATGGGTGCATGTACCTCAGGTTTAGCGGCGTGTGGCAAGCGTACTCGTACCGTACTTAGGTGGATTGGCGAGGTCCATCCTGCCCCCGCGCAGCCGGAGGCACCGCTTCTCATCAAGAGAATCCGTAAGGGTGAACCGGCGCACGCTGTTGTCGTCGATCGTGACCGCTTTTGCTGTCTCCTTGATGGCGATTCAGATCGCGTCGCTGCCGCGCGAGAGCGGACCGGGTGCGACATTTGCCCCCAGCGGCTCGTGCGGTCTCACGGTCGTTTCGACCGCGTTCGCGCGGTCCGGCACGCCGCTTCGTCGCGGCGACACGCTCGCGCTCGATCGGATGTCCATCGACGACCGCGTTCTTGCGACGCAAGACTCCAGCAGCGTCGGCGATCGAATCGACTACGTCGTCACGCGTGACGGCGTCACGTCGCAAGTCACGGAACTCGTCGCTGTGCCCGAAGCGGCCTCGCTCTGGACGCCGTCCGTCATCGTCAAGTTTGTGACGTTGCTGGTCGGTCTCTTCCTTCTATGGCGCGGGCGAGATCGCGCATCGCTGCACTACGGCCTTGCGAGCTCCGCCTTCGCGATCGCCTTGTTGCCGGTCAGCGACGGCGTGCTGGCGCCAGGGTGGCGCAACGTCTACGAAGCCATCGCACAAGTGCTCGCGGGGTGCGCGGCGTATGCGTTGTATCTGACCTTTGAAGACCTTGCCGCCGGCAGCATCGCCGCGCGCGTGCTCGCTGCCTGTCGCGCTGTCGTCGCGGCGTGCGCGCTCTTGTTCTGCGCGAACGCTATCGCGTTTTCCATCGCCCGCGCATCGTCCGGCTGTTTTATCGTCTGGCTTTACGAGCTTCGCTATCCGGCGCTCGTGCTCGCGCTTGTGGTCATGTTCAGCGTTCTCGCGGCGACGTTTATCCGAGCCCGAGGTCTGCAGCGTCAGCGCGTCCGCTGGCTGTTCTGGTCGACGGTCGTCGGATTTTCCGGTGTGGTCACGTGGCTGCTCTTCCCGTCGCTGCGCGCCGCGGTTTTGACGAGCGTCGTCATCACGATCGGCTATGCGTATGCGATCCTGCGCCATCGCGTCATCGACGTCGGCTTTGTGATCAACCGCGCGATCGTCTTCACGATCGTCACGACCCTTGTGTTCGGGATATTCGCGGTGATCAGTTCCTTCGTCGAGCGCATGACGCTCTCGCGCAACGACAGCATCATCGCCCAATCGGTCGCGGCCCTGGTCCTCGCCTTCTCCTTCGACTTCGGCTACAAGCGGGTGGAGGGCGTGATCGACCGCCTGTTCTTCCGCGATCGGCGCGCGGCCGTCTTGGCGCTGCGTCGATATATCGATGAAGCGCGATATATACGCAAGACGGATGCGTTGTTGGATCGCGCCGTGGATACCGTGCGAGATTCGTTCAAGTGTTCTGCCGCGGTGGTCTTTCTCGAGCACGGATCGCACTACCGGATGGCGGCGGCTTCCGACTCCGAGGCATTCCCGACTGCGGTGGACGTCGACGATGCTGCGTTCGTGCGCCTGCGAACATATCTCTCGGATGTAGACCTTGGCGACGCACCGGGTTCGCTAGGCTCATCCGGCTATGCATTTGCGATGGCGGTGCAGAACCGCCTGCTCGGCGCACTTGTCGTCGGCAACAGAGACAACGAAGAGAATTACGATCCCGAAGAGCGCGATCTGCTGCGCTCCGTCGCACGCGAGGTGGCGGCCGCTCTCGCCGCTATAGGAGCCGCCGATCGTGCGGACCTCGTTGAACAGCTCGCGTCGGGAGCGATTGATGTTGGGACCGCCCGCAGGCGGGCTCAGGAATTGACGGCCGGCGATTTTTCAAACCGTTGACGACTCGGGTGCCGCATCCCACTTTGGCTTATTCTCTCGGCTCCATCGCTTTGGGTCTTCGTTGTGCATCGCTTCCATTTGTTGAGCCACATCCGGATGGTTCTCCATCACGTGCTTTGTCATCACAGTTACGACTTCGTCCCACGATCCGGCCGAAAGTTTCTCGCCGCATTTGCCGCCGAGGTCCTTGCATGTCAGTGTTTTCATTGTATCTCTCCTCGCGAGTAAGTCTGCCTTAACATACCCAATAGAATCGACTTCCAAGCGGACCCGAAGCCGCAAAGTATTACGTATGAGCGTAATACGGCGAGGTAGGGCGGGGCTTCACATAGGGATGCGAGCAATTTCCGCCAAATTTCCCGGAGAGAGGTTCGTGCAAACACCGCTTCTAGAGCTGCATTGTGACGTGAAAAGCCTAAAACAAACGAAGTCGGTTCGGTCGGTCTCAAGGCCAACCTTTGAAGTCCTCAAGTTCAACGCAATTCTCACCGGGCTTGGGAATCCGGAGGCCGCCGCAGTAATCAAGGGCAGGCCAGATCGTCGACTTGTCGGTAAAAGACGAGATCTACGAACCGGACGTCCGTATCGATGACGTATATTTTCCTATTGATTGCGTGCTCTCCGTCGTCACTCGGATGAAGGATGGAGGCCAGATCGAAGTCGGAACGATCGGACGCGAAGGCGTCTCTGCCATCCCGCTGCTGCTGGGCGCGAAGACCACTGCAAACGAGTGCTATTGCCAGGTCCCAGGGTTCGCCGTTAGGATCGATGCGACATTATTTCAGTCGCTAAGGGCCAATCTTAAGTTCAGCCAGCTGCTCGACCGGTACGTACAGTCGTACGTAAACATGCTCGGCCAGTTGGCCGCCTGCAATCGGCTCCATCATGTATACGAGCGCTGTGCGCGATGGCTTCTCATGACGTACGATCGAGTCGGCTCTGCGAAGATTAGGCTTACTCATGAGTACTTGGCGATGATGCTCGGCACGCAACGCTCCGGGGTCACGATCGCCGCTGCGACTTTTCAGAAGGCCGGATTCATTGAGTATGCCCATGGTGTCATCACACTCCTAGATCGAGCCGGACTCGCCGATGCGAGCTGCGAATGCTATGAAGTTGCTCGCGAGCAGTTCGGCGGACTGCTCCGTTCGGTCAACGTCATCGAGGCGACTCACTTGCCTCCGACCAAAAAGCGATCGCGTCGACGTATAGCCAGCGTCGCCCTAGGTTGACCCACCGCTAATCATCGTATCCAGCCCGCAGCCCATTCTCGACCTGCACTCGCCGGTTGCTTGGTACGCTTGAATACAGACTTTTGCTTCGGCAACGGCTATCCTAAGTAAGTAAGCGGTCGGAAGCGCGTTTTAGTACTTCGCGACCCGTTATTAAGGAATTGATCAGTGGCCATCGCGTGTGACCTGTGTAAGGAACGCTCCAATCAGATTTTTCGCGCCGATTCGTTGGCGGTCTGTCAATGGTGTCTGAGCAACGGCGTCCTCGATCACGCGCTGGAAGTAGATTCTAGGACGACGATGCTCAGCGAGGCCGTCCGCCTAGCGAGCCTGACGCACCAGAACGACGTGGCGAATCGCGACGTGGCACAAACGCAAGTAGAATCAGCTTATGCGGCCTTTTCGGATCTGACGGGCGCGTTGAACAACCTTGCAGACAGCACTGCAAAGTCGCGAGAGACTCTAAGGTTAGAGCAGGCAGCTAGATTGGCGCTTACGGCGTATATAGACGAAGAACGAGCAAAGACACTTTCAGCCCGACAAAGCTGGTGGGAGATATGCATCTCACATTTTTTCCCCCGAAGATTGTCGGCTGGGCTGCACGATTGAACGAGTTGCCTCGGCCGTAGCCTGCTCAACTTCTTCCGATGCTAGTAGCAAGTGGCATTTAACTGCAACCTGGTCACTGGACGCAGGGCCGTCTGATGGTTCGAATAGATACAGACAAGTTACTCGATCCGATGTAGTATCGTGATGCCAACTGAAGGGCAAGAGCGGCGTCGCCCCAAGGCGCCGCTTCTAAATTTAGCCGATGCAGCGGCCGACTGCGTCATGAACCGCTTGCTCTAGAACTGGTGGATTTTATCAGTCAGATTTTGCGCGCTTGGAAGGCGATCATCGCGTTCCTATCCGTGGCGGTAGGCGCCTGAGCCGGGCTCAAAGTCGAATCGGAGGATTGTCGTGGGTAAGGGCGGCGGAAGGCCGAGCGGCGGGCGATCTAACGTCAACGCCGCGCACACACAGGGCAAGCGAGATAGATCCGTGTCGATGTCGTCGCAACGGATCGCCGGCGTGGAGCGCTACGATATGGCGCGGCAGCATGCTGAATTGGAGAAGGCGACAGAACACGGCAACATCGTCGGCAAGCAACGCCGCACCAAGAAAGACCATTCTAAATAACGGGCGATCTACGAGATCAATTTCGGCCCGCCAAGTCGGCGACTGCCGCCTCGATCGCTAGCGCTACGACCATCACGGCGGTGCCGTCCGGCGCAAAGCGCGCCTCGATTCTCTCTGAGGCCGACTTGGTGGTGATAGTGTGAGCGGTCACGGTCGCGCTTATCTCAAATGAGGTCCAGCCGGGATCCTGTGGTCTGTCGAACATCGCTTTGGATTGGTTGTACGATACCTGCCCATCGACGCGGACGTCAAAACTGTTGCCCGTAAACTCGAGTTTGAAATTGCCGCCGGAAAGGTTCTCAGCATGAGGCGTCAGCGCACCGGCAAGCCGGGCGTCGGCCTTCACAGCAGCTCGGATCGTCTCGGCGCAGATCCGCGCACCGGCGCGGCGCATTTTATCAACGGCCGCGACGAGGTCGTCCGACGCGACAAGCGGCGCGTTGGCCTCATCCCTCCGTTTGTTGAATTCCGATTCCAGGTCGCCGGCCATCATAAGTCCTTTAACTCAGTACAAGCGGATTATCCGCGTCCTGGCTTATCTTCGACGAACGCTTGTGAACTCCCGGGGTTGGACTAGGATATCTCGAACGTGACGCGCGATCATCTGGCTTTCATCGGTGGGAATGACGCGCACTGTGACGAGACTATCGTCAGGTGAAATGACGGCATCGCTCGCCGCATTTCTAGCGGGATCCACGCGAACACCGGCGCACATCAAACCGTCTGCGATCATGTTGCGGATCGGCGCCGCATGCTCGCCGATTCCGCCGGTGAACACGAGCGTATCCAATCCACCTAGGACAGCGATCAGCGCACCGGCGTGCTTGCGGACCTGGTAGACAAAGAGTTCGATAGCGTCCATCGACTGGCGATCTGCAGCAGCGCGGTCCAAGAGCGTCTCCATGCTGGCGCTGGCGTCGGAGACGCCAAGCAATCCGGATCGCTCGGTCAGCAGCGTCTCCAATTCTGCCGCCGAATAATGTGCCTGGATAAGATACAGCAGCACGCCTGGATCGAGATCTCCGGGCCTCGTGCCCATCATCAAGCCGCCCAGCGGACTGAATCCCATCGTCGTATCGACCGGTTGGCCGTCACGCACGGCCGCGAGGCTTGACCCGCTGCCGAGATGCGCGATCAAGACTCGACCGGCTGACGCATTTCCGAGCGCAGAGATGATGTATTCAAACGATAGTCCATGATAACCATAGCGTTGAATCAAAGGCCCGACCGATCGCGGCAGAGGAATGCGCTTCGCTATGCTTGGCATGCGTTGATGAAATGCGGTGTCGAAGCATGCGACCTGTATTGCATTCGGATCCCGCTTCGACACCCTAGTCACGAGATCCAATTGCGACCGCAGGTGCATCGGATCGAACTGCACGAAGCGGTCGAGATCCGCCAACAACGCCGGCGTCACCAGCGCCGGCGCGACATGATCCGGCCCGCCGAAGACGATTCGGTGCCCTATCGCCTCGGCGACTCCGATCTCTGCTTTTGCCATCGCGCCGAAGACGCGATCGAGCGCTGTTTCCGGGTCGAGGCGATTGCTCGACATAGCGTCGTCAACACTCTTACCGGTTGAATCCTGTGCCCAAAACTGTGTAGACGGCTGGCCCAAACCTTCGGCAGCACCGCGAAGGAGCAGCCGCTGTGATTTGTCGTCGGACTCGAACACGGCGAACTTGAGCGACGACGAGCCCGCGTCAAGGCAGAGTATCTTCACGGATCAGAGTCTTCCGGAACGCCAACGCCAGTCGCGGATCTCCGGCATATCTTCGCCGAATTGGCGTACGTAGACAGCGTGTTCGACGAGTTTATCTCGGATGAGCTGCTGCAGGTGCGCCGAACGGTCTTGGATCGGTGGCAGCCGATTGATCGCGTCATTCGCCAAATGGTATCGATCGATCTCATTTCTAACGGTCATGTCGAACGGCGTCGTCGTCGAGCCTTCTTCCTTGTAGCCATGGACGTGAAGCCCAGCATGGTTCGCGCGTCGATACGTCAGCCTGTGGATGAGTGCGGGATAACCGTGAAACGCGAAGATGATCGGCGCATTTTTTGTGAATATCGAATCGAATTCGTCGTCAGGTAATCCGTGTGGATGTTCTGAACGCGATTGGAGCGTCATAAGGTCTACGACATTGACCACCCGGATTTTCACGTCCGGCAGGTGTTGATTGAGCAACGCGACGGCCGCGAGTGTCTCGAGCGTCGGCACGTCGCCCGCGCAGGCCATGACGACGTCGGGATCGAGGCCCTGATCGTTGCTCGCCCAGTCCCAAATGCCGATGCCCTCGGTGCAATGGCGGATCGCCGCCTCGATATCTAACCACTGCCATTCAGGCTGCTTGCCCGCGACGATGACGTTGACGTAGTGCCGGCTACGCAAGCAATGATCCGCGACAGAGAGCAGCGTGTTGGCGTCCGGTGGGAGATAGACTCGCACGACGTCTGCTTTCTTGTTGACGACGTGATCGATGAAGCCTGGGTCCTGATGACTGAAACCGTTGTTATCCTGGCGCCAAACGTGGGACGTTAGGAGATAGTTGAGCGACGCGATGGGGCGCCGCCACGGTATGCAGCGCGTGACCTTCAGCCACTTCGCGTGTTGGTTGAACATCGAGCCGATGATGTGACTGAACGCCTCATAACATGAGAAGAACCCGTGACGTCCCGTCAAGAGATATCCTTCGAGCCAACCTTGACAGAGATGCTCGCTCAACACTTCCATCACACGTCCGTCAGGTGCTATGTGGTCGTCTGTCGGGAGTATCTCCGCCGTGGAACAGCGGTTCGTGACGTCGAACAATGCATTGAGCCGATTGGAATTCGTCTCGTCCGGGCCGACCACGCGAAACGTGTCGGGATTTAGGCGCACGATCTCGCGCAAGAACTTACCCAGGACACGCGTCGCTTCTCCGCGCGCGACGCCCGGCGCGTTGACCGCAACGGCATGGTCGCGGAAATCGGGCATGATGAGGTCCCGAAGCAACAATCCGCCGTTCGCGTGAGGGTTGGAACCCATTCTGCGATTTCCAACAGGCGCGAGCCCGGCCAACTCCGGCCTCAACCGACCGTTTTCATCGAACAATTCGGCCGGGCGATAGCTTCGCATCCAATCTTCCAAAATGCGCAAATGTCTTGGATTTGCTCGCACGTCGTCCACGGGGACCTGGTGTGCGCGGAACGTTCCCTCAACTTGTAGACCATCCACAGTCTTGGGTCCGGTCCAGCCTTTGGGCGAACGCAGCACGATCATGGGCCAGGGCCGGCGAGTCGTGAAGCCGCTCGCGCGCGCTTGGTCTTGAATCGAGCGAATTTCCGCGAGAACTCTTCCGAGCGTTTCAGCCATGTGGCGGTGCATCGCCTCAGGCTCGTCGCCTTCCACCGTGTGGGGCGCATAGCCGTACCCTTCGAGCAGAGACGTGAGTTCTTTGTCTGGAATCCGCGCGAGCACGGTCGGCCCGGCTATTTTATATCCATTGAGATGCAGGATCGGCAGCACGGCGCCGTCGCGCGCCGGATTGAGAAATTTATTCGAATGCCAGCTTGCGGCGAGCGCTCCGGTCTCAGCTTCTCCATCACCGACGACGGTCGCCGCTATGAGGCTCGGATTGTCGAACACGGCGCCGAACGCGTGCGTGAGCGCGTAGCCAAGCTCACCGCCTTCGTTGATCGAACCTGGAGTCTCCGGCGAAGCATGGCTCGGCACTCCCCCGGGGAATGAGAACTGCTTGAAAAGCGCCTGCATGCCTTTGGTATCCTGACCGACGTTCGGATACAGTTCGCTGTACGTTCCCTCTAAGTACGTGTTCGCGACAACAGCTGGGCCGCCGTGGCCAGGGCCGGCGATGAAGATCATATCCAAATCGTGCTTCTTGATCGCCCGGTTCAAGTGCGCGTAGACGAAGTTTAGCCCTGGCGTCGTTCCCCAGTGGCCAAGCAATCGCGGCTTCACATGTTCGGCTTTAAGCGATTCTCTCAGCAGCGGATTGTCGAGCAGATAAATCTGGCCGACGGAAAGATAGTTGGCAGCGCGCCAGTATGCATCGATTCGGTGCAATTCGTCTTGCGAAAGCTCGTTCAGGTCTTGGTTACGTTCAGTGAGCATCGGTTCGTATTTCGGTCTCGCGGCTGCTGTTACCCACGGTGCTGCACGATTCGACGTGCGCCTTTACCAGACCATAATATTATCTACGTATGCCAGCGCAGTCAGCGATTCAGAGAGCCCTCACGTCTGACACCAGCCAAGAGGCCGCTGTCATCAGGTAGTTCGAGCTGAATTCGGTCCAGTTCGCTAGCGTTTCGGGATGCGTGACGATCCGCGGCAGCCACACCAGCAGGCCGAAGAGCGCCAACATCAAGGCCATCAGGCGCATCGCCAGACGCGCTCGATAGTTTATGAGGATTGCGATCGCTGCGAGTCCGAACGCGACTGTCGTGAGGATCGTCCAAAACATCGGGTTCGGCTCTATCCACATCGGAACCAAGCTCTCCGTATGGCGAAGATAGACGATCTGCGCCCAAGCGAACGAGGCCGTGCAGACTCCGAACCCCAGGCGCGCCGCCCGCCCGACCGCAGCGGACCGAGCTGCATCCTTCTCGGTTGCCGCATATATCGCAATTGCGCCGCATACGATGGAGAGCTGTTCGAAGAAGTCCACGTATGACAAGGGTGTGGATGGTGCGGCGATCATATCGGGAATGCACGCCAGCGTGAACAGGCCGTAAATGACGCCAAGCACGGCCGACGCGAATCGTGCAGTTCGCGGATGCATGATCGCTGCGCCAGCTGTAACGAGCGCGATCGCGAGAACCCAAGCGACGACTGGCGCTAAGGTCGGTCCGAACGCGCGCGAACGCAGCCACATCCCTGAGTCGTGCCAGATCAGCGAGGCGACGCCCGATAGCATAGCCGACGCACCAAAGACTACGCGCCAATAAAACGTCGCTTTCATACGGAAGCCAACTCCAAGTGCTTATGGAATAAATAGGGTTTCGCTCGGAGATCACATCTTTTTTTCGAGCGTCTCATGCGAGAGTTAGGGTCCGATATAAAGTTGCATGATTGAACCGTTGTATGTGACCTCAGCGGTCCAAAATCCATCTGATAGTCTCTTGAACCCGACACCGCTGTTCAGAACCGCCCACGTCGGAATCCCGTCTTGGAGCTCCGCTAGGGGCTTCCCGTTAATCTTCCAACCACCGAACTCCGTGACGCCCCTGGCCCCGGCAGAATTGCTTTTTGACAACGGACAGCGAAGGACCATCCCAACAACTACGGACGTCTCAACTCCAAGCTCGTCGCTATGTTTTGCTTCGAGGATTTCGAGCGTACCATTCGCGCCAGAATATCGTTCCGAGGAAACGCACAAAGTTGAACTCGACCCGAAACAGTACGGTTCGACTTTCCCCGTGCCCAAAACGCGGTGCATTTCAAAGACGCTCATTCGCAGAGTAAGCGGACCAATTCTAACTTGCGGTGCTAGGTCTTGAGCGACGACAAGACGCCCTTCCGGCCACTTATCATCCTCCCCCTGATGAAACAACACAGGACCGCGATTTCCAGAAATGATGCTTGTAGTGGTTTCGGCCGCTTCGACACGATCAGACGAACTGTAGCCCAACCCGATTTGCCTTGAATCGCCGGAGAATATAAGCCTTGGCGGCTCCGATGTGGAAACGAGAGATCGCCGCCCCGCCGAGTCCGCTATCAGCCCTGCATAGTCGGTCACACGCCGACGAAACGCGACGCTCGCGATGGGTCGCTTTCTAAACTTCAACTGAATGGGCTGAGACGTATCAGACCAATCCAACTGAACATCGTATGGCTCCGGCTCAACGCCGCAATTCCATCGCACGGTGACCTTTCCAGTTGGAGCCATACCTTCATACCGCTCATTCGAAACCTGTGTCAAGGATGTTACTTTGGTCAGCGCAATTTCGGCAACATATAGCGCGGCTCGCGCACTGCACGTCGTAGAAAACCGGTTGCCGGCGCTCGCGGTTTGGGTCGCTGTCGCCTGCCCCAGTCTCCCGCCGAAAAACCACGGCGAGCAGAAAACTAGTATTAGCGCGGCCGCAAGTGCGAATGATAGCTTAGTGATCAAAAGCCGATTTACGTCTAAGTTGGTCAAGCTTTTCTTTTGTTCGCAAGCCAGACAACGCGTAGATTTCAGGGTAAGACGTGTCACCATGGGTAAATTCGTTTAAGAAGGAAAGCTCCAGGAGGTCGCGGCTCACCCGTACATCGGTGGACCGAGCACACAGTTCAACAAATGCAAACAATCGCTCCAAGGATGGAATATCCGGCGTCCCCGAAGATTTGTCCGCTGATCTCCGCAGCTCGCCGCGGACATATTCAGCGAGATCCAGAAAAATTAAATGCGGTAGCGGCCCGCCGAAGAGTTCCGTGAGCTCCCGCAGTCTACCGCTCAGTTCAGGCATCGCCTCTTCAAGCCGGCTGGGAATCTCTTCCAGATGCAACACCGTCAACTAAACTTCTTCGCAAGCGCGCCCGCAGCGGACGAACTAGCGGGCAAGAAAGTTCGCCAGTCTGTATTTCCGAATGCCTCCAATAGTGAGCCTAGCTCGACTTGGGCGGCGGATTGAGTCGCTGTGCTGAGAAGGCCGCTATTGATGCCGTTCAAGCGGAAACTATCATGGAATATGGAGCCGACGTCCGGGATTGAACCGGAGACCTGCGGTTTACGAAACCGCCGCTCTACCAGCTGAGCTACGTCGGCGTTAGGGTGCAAAAGCCACGTGGCGTAACGGTCGGCTCGATTCAACGGGGCGTCGCTCGACGCCTCCGAGGTCAGCGGAGGGAGCGACCCGATTTGGTTCGATATAAATGCGGGCCGACTAGCGTCGGCCCCTTCAGTTAAGATAGTTCGCCCTAATTTTATTTGACGACTTTGTAGCGGGCTTCCATGCCGTTGAGCAAGTGGATGTTCAACGTGCAGACGAGCAGCCACACACCCGGATTGTCCGGCACCATGTCGGCGACCGCATGCGGCGTGACCAGTGCGACCACATCGCTGCGGTTGCCCTGAGACAGCACGGTTTGGCCAGACCAAGTCGGAGCATGGCCATCGGCTGGGGTCATGGTTGAAAGCAGATACCAGCGGACTCGTTCTCCCACGCGCATCGTAGGCGTCGGCATGTTGCCCCATGCGAACCCGTTGATCGTGTGGATGTAGTTGTCGTTCTCGAAAGTCTTTTCGCGCCCGCTGAAATGTCTGGGGTTAATGGCGGCGCTCGCGAGATTCAAAGAAAGGAACGGATTTTGAAACTCATCCTGCACCGAGAACAGCGCGACGATCTCTCTGTCGACATCGGCCGGCGATCCATCCGCACGCGCTTGCCCGCGGCGCGTGACGATGAGCGGACCGATGAGGCCGGCGCTTTCGCTCGTCCGTTGATTCACGTCGGACTCGTAGACGTAGAGGAGTGAACTGCCATCGTTTACACCCGGACCGTCAGCGTCGCTGATCGGCCAGCGAAACGTACGCGTCGCGCCCGGCAATACAGCCGATGGATTCGGGGTGGAACGCACGCCGCTCGGTGCGATATCGAACGGAAAGCGTGTCCGATTTCGGAAGACGATGACGACGGTATCGCCGACCTCGGCATGGATTGTCGGCCCGGTCATCCCGTGATAGCGCTCGCTCGGCGCGACCGGCACAAGATGAGCAAACGTTGCGTCGGTATACTCCCGGTAGATCGCTTTCTGAAAGGTCCAGCCGAGTTGCGTTGGCAACAGCGGAGGCAGCGGCGTGCCGGCGATCGGATTCATCCGTAGCGGCGCATAGTTCCACATCACTTCGTCGGCGGCGATGTAGTGGATGCGCACGCGCGCGGCCGCGGGTTCGCAGAACGCCACGAGCAGAGCGAGGCACGCGATGCCGAGCGCTGCCGCCGCCTTCACTTGAGCACCTCGTACCGTGCTTCCATGCCGCCGGCCAGATGCAGGTTGACGTGGCAGTGGAACAGCCACATTCCCGGATTGTCCGGCGTCATGTCGGCGACAACCATCGACATCGGCGCAAGGTTCAGGAGATCCGTGCGCATACCGTTCGACACCACCGTCTGACCGTGCCAGTGCGGCGAGTGGAAATCGAAGTCACTCATGGTCGACAGCACGTACCAGCGGACGTGCTGTCCGAGATGCATCGTCGGCATCGGCATGTTGCCGTAGACGAAGCCGTTGATCGTCCAAAGCATATCGTCGAAGAGGAACGGTCCGGTCGCCTTGACGTGTCGCGGGTTTATCTGCGGGTCCGCTACGTTTGACGGAAAGTATCGGCTCGAGCTCTCATCGTATTCGGCGAACATCGCGAACACTTCGCGATCCACGTCCTTCGGCGTGCCATCGGGTCGCGCCATGCCCTTTGCGGTCACCACGATCGGGCCGATCGGGCCGGTATTGACATCCCGCACTTCATCCGAATGCGAGTGGTACATCCAGAGCACAGAGCTGCCGTCGCCAGGTCCTGGGCCAGCGCGCGCGGGGACCTGCCACGTGTACGTGAAGGTCTTGCCCGTCGGCACTCCATCGCCGGGCTTGTACGACGCGGGAATCCCGTCGAGGTATGGTGCGCCTTCCGACGACTTGGTGTAGAACAGTCCGTGTGCGTGGACGGTGAGCGGAAACCTGGCGTTGTTTTTGAAGACGACGACTACCGTATCGCCGACCACCGCGTGGATGACCGGACCCATGATACCCAAATAGGCGTCGGACGCCGGGCGCGGCTTGAGGTGCGTGAACGTCGCGTCGGTGTACGCGCGATATATCGCTTTTCGATATTGCCAGCCGAGCTGCAGCGGCAGGAGCGGCGGAAGCGGCTTCTGTGCGATGAGGTCTTCGCCACTCGGTGCGTAGTTCCAGACGACTTCGTCTGCCGCGATATAGTATGTCCGCACGGTGGCCTGGGATGGCTGCACGCCAGCGGAGACGAGCCCGACGACCAAAAGTAAAATAGACGCGATGCGTAAGGACATGCGGCGACCTCCAGCAGTTAAGAGGCGGTTGATGTTGCGATTATTAGCTTGCGTTTAAGCGCGCGGCTGGTGTCCCCTGCGTTTGCTGGGACGGCGAATCCGGGGAAAGCCGCACCTGCCACCACGACGTATCGAACCACGTGCCGAATTTGAGCCCCACTTCGCGATACGTTCCAACGAGCGCAAATCCGAGGCTGCGATGCAGCCCGATGCTTGCTTCGTTCGGCAGCGTTATGCCAGCGAAGACCGCGTGGAAGCGCCGCGCTTCGAGCTGGCGGAATAACTCGGAGTAAAGCTGCTTCCCGAGTCCTCGCCCACGTGATTCTTCGCGTAGATAGATGCTTGAGTTCACCGACCATCGATAACCTGCGCGCTCCTGATGTGCACAGGCGTACGCGTAGCCGAGGATTTCGTCGCCCGCTGCGGCGACGAGCCACGGATGGGTCGTCGTAAGCGCCCGTATCCTTTCGCGCATCTCCGCTGCCGTCGGCGCGCGCTCTTCGAATGAGATCGGCGTGTGTTCGACGATCGGCGCGTAGATCGCCGCGATCTGCTCGGCATCTTCGGAAATCACGGGTCTGATCTGCATGGCGCTTCCTGCTAAATGGCGCAAGCGATGCTTGCCCTACTACGGGAACGACGACGGCGCGCCTTTGGCCAGATATTGAATAAGAGGCGAAGGGATTTGTTTTGAGGGCCGACATAAAGTCGGCCCCTTCAACAGGCTACGGAGGGGTGTGGTCCAGATCCACGTCCGAGAACGTGGTGTATTTCTTATCGAAGCGCAACATGACTGTGCCGGTCGGGCCGTTGCGCTGCTTGGCGATAATGATCTCCGCCAGATTCTCGTTCTCGGGCGTCGGCGGATTATAGTACTCGTCGCGGTAGATGAAGGCGACGACGTCGGCTTCTTGTTCGATGCCGCCCGACTCGCGCAGATCCGAGAGCATCGGCCGCTTGTCGTTGCGCATCTCGGGCGAGCGGTTGAGCTGCGCCAGTGCGATGACCGGCACTTTCAATTCCTTCGATAGTGCTTTGAGGCCGCGGCAGATCTCGTCGATGATCTCCACACGGCTCGTGACGCGCGGGTTGGTCGAGCGCAAGAGCTGCAGATAGTCCACGATGATCAAGTCAAGGCCGGTGTTCGCCTTGAGCCGCCGGCAGCGCGAGCGGATTTCACTTACCGTGAGCGCGGCCGAGTCGTCGACGTAGATCGGGACTTCGGCCAGCACGCCCATGGCGGCCGTGATGTGTCCCCACTCCTCGTCTTTGATATTGCCGGTGCGAAGGCGTTGCGCGTCGAGCTTGGCTTCGCTCGAAAGAAAACGCTGCACCAGCTGCTCGTTGCTCATCTCAAGCGAGAAGACGGCTGTTGCCTTACCGGCATCGCGCGCGGCATGCATCGCCACGTTGAGGCAGAGCGACGTCTTTCCCATGGATGGACGCGCGGCGATGATGACGAGCTCGCCGGGTTGGAAACCAGCAGTGAACTGATCCAGGCGGTGGAATCCCGAGGGAACGCCTGTGACCTGGCCCTTTTGATGGTAGAGTTTGTCGATCAGTTCGAAGGCCGGTTTGAGCAGATCCTTTACCAGCACGAACCCGCCGCCTTGGCGGCGACCGATCTCGAAGATCATCTGCTCGCAGCGGTCGAGCGTCTCGTCCACGTCGTCGGATGGCTCAAAGCCTATCTGCGCAATCCGGCTCCCCGCTCCGATCAAAGAACGGAGCACCGCTTTCTCGGCGACGACGCGCGCGTAGTACTCGGCGGATGCTGTCGTGGGAACCGATTCCAGCAGTCTGCTCAAGAATTCGACGCCGCCGACCTCTTCGAGAAGATTCCGGCGCCGCAGTTCTTCCGCGACGGAAACCTTGTCGATCGGCTCGCCGCGCTCGTACAGATTCTGCAGCGCGTGGAAGATCGTGGCGTTATGCGGCGCGTAGAAATCGGAGCGCTGCACGATCTCGCCGACCGCCGACATCAGCTCGCGATCGACCATGAGCGCGCCGAGCACTGCCTGTTCGGCATCGAGATTCTGCGGAGGGATGCGCTCGAGGGTGTTCATTCGTTCGGCGGCAGTTCGACGCCGAGCGCTGCCAACGCCTCGCGGACGTCGGACACGAGCACCACATCCATCCCGCGCAATTCTTGCGGCACGTCATGCTCGTTTTCGAGCGGTACGAGCGCCGCGCGCATGCCGGCGGCCCGCGCCGCGTACAGTTTCTCTGGAACGCCGCCCACCGGCCGCACGGCGCCGCCGATGCCGACTTCGCCCGTCATCGCCACATCTTGCGGGATCGGCGCCGCGCGCAGCGCGGAATACAGACACGTGAACACCGCGAGCCCGGCCGAAGGACCGTCGATGGCTCCGCCGCCGACGACGTTCACATGCAGGTCGTAGTCCGCCGGGTCGACGCCGCAGACGGCGCGGATGACCGATGTCGCGTTGAAGACGGAGTCCTTGGCCATGGAGCCGGCGGTCTCGTTGAAGCGGACGGCGCCCTTTCCGGCGCGGGCAGACTTGAAGGAGACCGCTTCGAATTCGATGAGGCTGCCCATGAACCGATGCACGCCGAGGCCAAACGCCTTGCCCACTTCGCGCCGCGCCGAGGCGCGAACGGGTGTGTGGCGGCTCAGTCGCCGGCTGTGGATGACTTCCAGGACGTCGGCTGCGGTCACGCGGACGGTGTCGGCGGGCGCCGCTTCAGACCCGCGGCTCGCGCGGTAGAGCGCCACTCCGAACGCGTCGGCGAGGACTTGCACCGCCATGCGCCCTTCGAGCGTGTACTCGGCGATGCGGTCGGCCGTGCCTTCGTCGAGCGTGGCTTGCAATCGCAGCGCCGCGCGCCGCACGATCTCGGCGATCTGGACTTGCGCGAGCGGCATGAAATAGACTTCTGCGCAACGCGAGCGGACGGCGGGATCGATCTCTTCGGGCTGACGCGTGGTCGCTCCGACGAGCACGAAATCGGCCGGCGCGCCGTCGGCGAACAGTTTTTTGATATAGGCGGGGACGTTCGCATCCGATTCATCGTAGTACGACGAGTCAAACGTGACGCGTTTGTCCTCGAGCACCTTCAGCAGTTTCACTTGCATCATCGGATCGAGTTCGCCGATCTCGTCGATGAAGAGCACGCCGCCGTGCGCTTTCGTCACGAGCCCGAGCTTGGGTTCGGGTACGCCGCCCTCGGCGAAATCGCGCCGCGTTCCTTGATAGATGGGATCGTGCACCGAGCCGAGCAGCGGATTGGTGATCTCGCGTGGGTCCCAGCGCAGCGTGGATCCGCCGACTTCCACAAATGGCGCTTCAGCGGCGAACGGCGAATACGACGCAGCCTTGGCCGCCTCAAGCGCGAGCCGAGCGACGGTCGTCTTGCCGACGCCGGGCGGACCGTATAAGATGACGTGCTGCGGAAAGGGGGATGCGATCTTCGCCAACAGCGCACGCACCGCAGCGTCTTGTCCGACCACGTCCTCGAGCTTCGCCGGCCGGAGCACGGCGAGCGCAGACGACGGAAGACCGCGACGCTCGAGCGCATCGAGTTCTTCCTTCTTCTTCAGCGTGCTCGAGGTTTCGGGACCGCCATCTTCTTTGAGCGCTTCGAGTTTGAGGTCTTTGATGTAGTCGCGATGGCGCTCGGCCATCTTCACACCGACCTTCTTTTCGATATCTTCTTCTACTGTGCGCTGCGCTATCATGTCGGCGAGTTCTTCTTCAACAGCGGCAAGCGCGCTCGGCATGGACGACAGCGCGGGGACCTTGTCGATCGTGGGGTCTTCGAAGACGAGCCGCTGCAGCGCGAGCATCCGTTTGGTCAGCGATTTGCTGCGCATGAGCGACAGCGCATCGAGCTTGCCTGCTTTGAGCACGAGTTTGTCCGGCCCCAAAAGGCCGGCGAGCATTTCGAAGAGCGCCGTGACTTGACGGCCGACCGCGTTCTCGTTTTGGATCTTCGCCACTTCGTATGTACCGCGCTTGGCGCTTATGCGCCGGCGACGACGCGCACGGTGACCTTCGCCGTGACGCCCGGGACGAGCTTTACGGCGCACGTGTACTCGCCGGCGGCCTTGATCGGATCTGCGAGGTCGATCTTGTGTCGATCGACATCGATCGCGAACGCGGTGTGCAGCGCGTCGGCGATCTGCGCGTTCGTCACAGCGCCGAAGAGCTTGCCGCGCTCGCCGCCCTTGGCGTGGATCTCGACAGGTCGGCTCTCGAGCGTCGCCGCAAGCGCGCGCGCTTCGGCGAGCGCTTTCTCGTCGCGCCGCTCTTTAGCCTGACGCGTGACGGCCAACTGCGCGAGCGAGCCGCTCGTTGCCTCCATAGCAAGCCCGCGCGGCAAGAGATAGTTGCGGCCGTAGCCTTCAGCCACCTCAGCGACCACGCCGGCCTTGCCTATTCCCTTGACATCCGCTTTAAGGATGACTTTCACGCGCTCTGACGCCTCTCGAATACTCTAGTCGGCGGCGAACGGCATGAGCGCGATCACGCGCGCGCGCTTCACCGCGTCGGTCAGGGCGCGCTGATGGCGAGCGCAATTGCCCGAGATGCGGCGCGGCAAGATCTTGCCACGTTCGGAGACGTACTTGCGCAGCCGCGGCGCGTCCTTGTAGTCGAGATCATCGATCTTCTCGACGCAGAACGAACAGACCTTACGCTTCGGTTTGCGGTCTTTGGCTGCGCGTTTCTTGGTTTTTATTCTTTTGGGGGGCATTGGTTATGCTTACCTCTCGTGATGCGGTTCTCGAAGCAGGGCAAGCATCGCTTGCCCAGACCGTCGTTACGTGGGCCGACGTAAAGTCGGCCCCTTCAGTTACGTGGGCCGACGTAAAGTCGGCCCCTTCAGAACGGGACTTCTTCGTCGGCGTCGCTGTATTCGTAGGTGGGAAGTTCTGTGCCGGCTGCGCTCTTCGGCGCTTCGGCACGCGGGCGCGCTGCGCCGCCGTCGCCGTCGCTGCGCGAATCCATGAATTGGAAGTCGTCAGCGGTGACTTCGACCGCCGTTCGTTTGTTGTTGTCTCGATCCGTGTACTCGCGGATCTGAAGGCGGCCGGAGACGAGCACCGACTTGCCCTTCTGCATGTACTTCGCCGCGATCTCTGCGCGCTGGCGCCAGACCGAGACGCCGAAGAAGTCCGTCTGTTTTTCGGTCGCGTCGCGCCGCTTCGGCCGGTCGACGGCGATGCGGAACGAGCAGACCTGCGTGCCGTCCTGCGTCTGCCGCAACTCCGGATCGGCGACCAGCCTTCCGACGAGGACGATATGATTGTATGAACCGGCCATGGCTACACCTCTTGCTATTTTCGAGGACGCGAAGACCGCCGCGACTCCGGGCGATGAGCCCGCGGCGAAAACGCGCGAGCGCCTAGTAGTCTACAGGCGAATGAGCAGTGCCCGCATGACGTTCTCGTGGAGCCGCATCTGACGCACGATCTCTTTCGCGCAATCAGCCGTTCCGTCGAACTTCATGCAGATATAGTGACCTTCGCGGAGTTTTTGGATCTCGAAGGCCAGCCGTTTCTTGCCCATGCGTTCAGGGGCGATCTCCGTGCCGCCGTTATCTTTTGCGACCGTGGAGAAATGCGCCGCCACCTCGTCGACTTGAGGATCTTCGAGTACTGGGCGAAGAATATACGTGATTTCGTAATGCGCCACGAACGTGCGCTGCCTCCCTCTGGGCGTAAGGCTTGTCGTGCACCGCGAACGCGGCGACGACGAGCAGGAAGGAAATTGGCGGAAGCTATTGTCCCAGCCGGAAAGGCGAGGGCGCAGCATCCCGCCACCCGCGATTAAGAAATCGCGCGGCGAGCCCGTGCAGTATATCACACGCGAGGGCGACGTGACAAGTTCGCGCTCGTCGTTCGAAGGGGCCGACTTCATGTCGGCCCTCGTTTTGTTTGCTTGGGGCAAGCGAGGCTTGCCCGACTACGAGACGAGGAGCCGGACGTTTGGGACAGGCGTATGGACCGCGCGACCTATCTTTGATCACTAGTCGGTCGGTCGGATAGGTGCGTCCGGCCAGCGTAGGCGAAGCGCCGATGTGAAGGTGCGGAGGAAGCATTTGATCGATCGTCGTTTTTGCGTCGCTGTTCTTCCTATCATATTCGCGGTTTCGGCCGCGCTGACTTGGGTTGCGCCGGCGTCCGCACGAGTGGGATTCGAGCCGCCAGGTATTGCGCCTGGTCCTCGGACGCCGATCGTCTTCGTCGACGCGCTCAAGCAGTCGACACCTTGGTTGAGCGCGGCGCCGCTCGCTGAAGATGGAGATGGTCAAGTCCTGGAGCTCGCGCCGCAGCAGACCGCTTCTCGCGTGGTATTCGCGGCCGGGCAGCCACACCCGGTCGGCGACTACACGCTTCTGTATGACGGCGCCGGATCGTTCGATTTCGAAGGCGCTGTCATCATCGCGCACGGCCCGGGCCGAGCGGTGGTCTTAGTCGTATCGCCGACCGCAGCGCTAGTCATGCATCTGGTAGCGATTGATTCCCGCGATCCTGCCCGAAACGTCCGCTTGATCTTGCCGGGCTTCGAAAAATCCGCGAACAATCAGCCGTTTCTTCCGCAGTACCTTCGATCGCTGACAGGCTCTGAAACGCTGCGCTTTGGCTTGTGGTCGAACACGCAATCCGACGTGCAGTCGTCGGTCTGGCCGATCCGCCCGCGCGTCTCCCGCGTATCCCAGGCGATGGACGCGGGCGTCGCGCCGGAGTACGAGATCGCGCTCGCGAACGCGACGGGAGCCGACCCCTGGTTCGTACTTCCGGTCGGCGCGACCGATGGTTACGTCTACGGCATCGCGGCGCTCGCGCACAGCCTGCTCGACCCACGGCTGCAGCCGATGTTCGAATACGGCGATCGCGTCTGGCAGGCCGGATCGAGAGAGAACGCATACGCTCGGATGGCGGCACGCAACACGCGCCTGCCGGGTGACGCCTCCTCCGCTGCGCTCGAGTGGTACGCTGCGCGCTCCGTCCAAGTTTTCTCGGTTGTCGACATTGCTTTCGGGCGCGATGCGCGCAACGTCGCGCACGTGCTCTCGCTGCCAGGAGCGACCGATGCGAGCGCGGCGCGCGCCGATCGGACCATCCTCTCGTTCGCGCACGCGGCAGAGCACGCGCAGATGCTCGCCATCGAGGCAGACGACCGGTCGAGTTACGAGCGCACCCTTGCGATAGCGGCGGGTGCCGGCGGGCCCCGTCCGTCCTGGCGATTGGCTTCGGGCGAGCTGATCGGCGACGACATGGGGACGCGCGCATCAATAGCTCCACGACACGATTTCGTCTTAGCGGTCGGAGCCGACATCACGCCGCCGGTCGAAGGGCCGAACCGGCGCCCGCGGCTGCAGCCGCTCACTTCGTTCACCGCCGATCGCGCAGCGGCGGCGCCGTCTCGGCTCGCGGCGCCGTCGCGGCTCGCAACGCCGTTGAGAGCCAGCGCGTTCAGTACCGCCTCGACAGACGAGCTCACGTATCACAACGATCTTTTCCGATCCGGCTGGAACCCGAACGAAACTATTCTCAACACGACCAATGTCGGGACGAATGAATTCGGCAGCCTCCTCACGCTGCCCGTGGACGGAGACGTGCTAGCCCAGCCGCTCTACCTGCATCAGTACCCGCTGCCCGGCGGCCCGCGAGACATCATCGTCGTCGCGACGGAACACGACTCGGTATACGAATTCGACGCCGATACAGAGTCGCTGATCAAGCGCGTCAGCCTCGGCGCTTCGCAATCGAGTTCGGATGTGGGATGCGGCGATATCCGGCCCGAGTACGGCATCACTTCGACGCCGGTCATCGACCGCGCGCTCGGACGGATCTATCTCGTCGCGGCGACCGAACCCAAGGCGTTTGCGTTCCATACGAAACTCCACGCGCTCGACATCGGCACGCTGAAGGACCAAATCCCAGCCGTCGAGATCACGGCATCGACCGTGCTCAGCAACGGTTCGCTGGTGAAATACGATCCCCAGAATCAGCAAAGCCGCACGAGCTTGGTGGAAAGCGGCGGCTCGGTCTATGTCGGCATCGGATCGCATTGCGATAGCAACGCCGGCAACATCGTCGGCTGGATGCTCCGCTACGATGCGTCGCTGAAACAGACCGCCAAGTTTTCGACGACGGAAGACACGGATTCGTACTTGCTGAGCAGCGTCTGGATGACGGGATTCGCGCCGGCCGTCGATGCGGGCGGTGATATCTTCGTCGTGACAGGCAACGGCTCGTTCGATGCGGATCATACCGGCGGAAAGAATTTCGGCGAGAGCGTTCTCCGGCTTCCCTCCGATCTTTCCGCGGTCACCGATTTCTTCACACCGGGGAATTGGAGCGACCTCAACAACGGCGACATCGACTTCGGATCGGGCGGCGTCATGCTGCTGCCGGCACAGAACGCTAAGACGAAATTCACGGCAGTGGCGCAAGGCAAGTATTCGACGCTCTATCTTCTCGACCGCTCGCATCTCGGCCACGTCAAATCCGGCGACGCTGGCGCTCTGCAATCGATACCCAACACCGGTAACGGCGTGTGGGGCGGGCCCGCGTACTACAGCGGACCAGCAGGCCAATTCGTCTACAGTCAATCTGACAGCGCGCCGCTGCTCGCGTTCTCGATCTTGATCAACGCCGCCGGTGTGCCGCAACTCAAACTCTCTTCCACCGGGGTGAGCAACGCTGGATATGGTGGTTCGCTGCCGATAGTCTCGTCGAACGGCCAACAGCCGGGCACTGCGATCGTCTGGCTCATCAAGCGCAGCGCGCCGCTCGAACTTGAAGCCTACGACGCAACCGACGTCTCACAGTTGCTCTTCCAACAAGACGCCGGCAGCTGGTCGAATCCGCAGAACAACGGCTTCTTGACGCCGCTCGTCGCAAACGGAAAAGTCTACGTTCCATCGACGAATCAAGTGGAGGTGTTCGGGCTCGGAGGTTCACGGCATGCCACGTTTTCGTCGAACACGTTGCCTTCTGCCGGCTTCGAACGTCGCTTGACCGGTCTCGTCGTGCAAGTTTCTGCGAACGCGCTGACGCTGCGGCTGCGCGACGGACGCCGCGTCGCCGTCGACATCGCTCCTGCACGCGCCGCGCGTCACCTCGGCGTGTTGCCGCTCGGTCGAGCCGTTGTCGTCTACGGGTGGATTGATAGAGCCGGCACATTCCATGTGGGAAGCGTCGGTCACACAAGCCAAAACCCGGCCTCGTGGTCGCCTGATCTTTGAAACGAACATTAATCGTCATCGCGATCGTCGGCGTCGCTGCCGCGGCGTTTGCATTTGCATTCGCGCATCGTGCCGGTGTGGTGCGTGTCTTAGGGCGCGTCACCGGTCTCGGACCATCGCAGATCATAGCCATTGGTCGTCCGTTTCCGCCAGTCGACCTCATCACGCCCGATCGCAAACCCGTGTACTTCGCGCCGGCGCGCGGTCAGGTCACCTTCGTCAACGTCTTCGCGACGTGGTGCCCGCCATGCCGCGCCGAGACGCCGGATCTCGTCCGCTTCGCGGCGGACGCTGAGAAGCGGGGCATCGCGGTGATCGGGATCGACCGCGCCGAGAGCGCGCGCCAAGTGGATGCGTTCCGCAGTCAGTACGGCATCACGTATCCATATCTCATCGACAGCGGGCGCGACACGAAGACCGTGCTCGGCGCGCGCGCGATGCCGACGACGATCGTCGTCGACGCACATGGCATCGTCCGCGCGGATGTGACCGGCCCGTTGACCTACGATGCCCTGGAACGCCTCGCCGCGGCCGCTTCACCGCGCAACTGAAGGGGCCGACTTCATGTCGGCCCACGTTACGCGGCTTTCACCAATGTCTCCGTGACGATGAAGTTCACTTCCCAAGTCCGCCCGCCGTCAGCCGAGAATGCCTGTTCAAAATGACACGAAGTCGGAGTGATGTCTGACACGCTGAATCGGAGCAGAATACTTCTGTCGTCATATGTTTCCTGATCGAAGAAGTCGCCGCGCCCATTTTCGAACTGTCCGATCGCGGGTGCGCTCAGGGTACCGCTCGCACTATTGGAAAAGCTGATGCCCCATTGGTGAGCTTGGGGATTGTACAGGCGCAGTGTGTAGATCTCGAGGTGGCCCGCCGGGCCATCCGCTTCGATCAACCCCATATTGGCGCCATCCCAAATTTTCTGAACCACGTCCGTGCCGTCGTATTCGACCCATGTGGTGGAGCCCTTCAGGGGATGCAGCAGGCGCCTCTGGTGCGTCTTCCAGGTCCCGATATCCCAATCGAAATCGTGCTGCCCATCGCGCACAGCGGTGGGCTGCGCTGCTCCTGCTCCAGTCGGTGCGCTTTGCGAAAGCGCATACTGGGGATGCGATAGACAACCGAGAGCGCACAATAGACAAAAGACCGCAAAACGCCGAAATGCCTTCACTGTTTCCTCCAGTCGGTCGCGCGGGGTGCGCAGCGGCGAGAAGCGAATCTCATTTCGTTCTTGCCCGTCCGCCGAAAACGCCTGTTCAAAAGTGCGAATTTGAAACCAGATGTCCGTTTAGACTTGTCGAATCAAAATGTTCTGCCATCGAATGCTCCGGGGCGATGAAACGCCCGGGCATAGAGTCAGCCCCTTCATTTCAGCGGAGGGCGGCGCCGAAGCCGACGATGATCTCGTGCGGCGTCACATTGGCCGCGAGCGCGAGATCGTCGAGCCGCACGCCGTCGGCGTCACCCATCACGAGGGCGTCATCGCCGATCGCCACCGCGTCTCGGATCTGCGGTGGAATGAACACCATCGTGAAATTCATCCCGATCGCACCTCCAATCCGGCACGCGACGTCGCGGATTCGAACCATCCCGCGCTTCGATAGTTCCCGCGGCATGCCGTCAGCGTAACCGAGCCGAAGCGTCGCAACAGAGTCGCCAGGTTGTGCGACTTCGTGCCCGCCATATCCAAGCGGCGTGGCGACATCGAACCGCTTGTACGCAACGACCGACGCGCGGACTTCCACGGCCGTCCGCAACTCATGCGCGATAGACGAGTCGCCGAACGCGGCCCCGTACAAGCCGATGCCGATCCGCGCAGCTTCGCCTCCGCAACCCCAAACGACCGGACCAGTGGAGCCGATGTGCGCGATCGGCACGGCGACTCCGGCGAGCCGAAGCGAAGCGAGCGCGCCGGCGAATGCGACGGATTGATCGTGCAGCGTCTCGCGACTTGCGATGTGCGTCCAAGCACCTTCCCATACGATGCCGTCGAGATCGGATACCGAAGAGGCGAAGGCAGGCGTCCGCCACGCCGGCACGCCGCTCCATCCGGTTCCCGTATCGACAGCCACGTGCGCGCGCACGCGAGCTCCGCGCCATTGCCCGATCCCAGACAGAGCGCGGGCGGCAGCGGTGTCCTCAACGGTAGGGATCACGTTCATGTGCACGGCATCTGCGAGCGCATCGCTCGGCGTCGTCGTTACGTGAACGAGCGGAACTTCAATGCCCGCACGCCGCAGGGAAGCCGCCTCGTCGACATCCACTATCGCGAGGCGCGGCGCACCAGCCGCCACGCACGCCTGCGCGACGGCCGCCGCACCCATGCGATAGGCATCAGATTTGACGACGGGCCAGAGCGCTCGCGGCGCGAGGATGCGCTGCCACGCCCTCACGTTGTGCTCGATCGCAGCCGCGTCCACGATCAGGCGGGGCTGCTTCAAAACGTCTTTCTCGAGTCGAGGAGAATCGTCACAGGACCGTCGTTGACGAGCCGCACCTGCATGTCGGCGCCGAACTCGCCCGTCGCCACCTTCAGCCCGTCACGGCGCAGACGCGCGACGACGCTATCGAACAGCGCGCGCGCTGCCTCGCCGGGCGCCGCCTCGATGAAGGACGGCCGCCGTCCTCGACGCGCATCGCCGTAGAGCGTGAACTGCGAGACGGCGAGTATCGCGCCGTCGACGTCGCGCAGCCCGAGATTCATGTCGCCTGCGGCGTCGTCGAAGATGCGCAAGCCTGCGATCTTCAAGGCGATGAGTTCTACGTCGGCTTCGCCGTCGTCGCGAGCCACGCCGATCAGCGCAAGAAAACCGCGGCCGATCTCGCCGACGATCGTATCCGAGACAGCCACGCTTGCAGAAGTGACGCGCTGGACGACGGCTCTCATCCGCGAGCTACGAACCGGCGCGCGCTTCCCGCTTCGTGACGCGATAGGCGCTGCGGACGTCGCGGACCTTCGACACCTTCCCGAGGATGCGGCTCAAATGGTCCAGATCGCGGATCTCAAGGCTGCACGAAATCGTAGCGGTGCGATCGCGCTTGACGCGGGCAGTGACCGACGTCGCGTTCGTCTTCTGCTCCGAAAGAACGGCCATGATGTCTTGCAAGAGGCCCGGCCGATCGAGCGCCTCTACCTCGACGTCCACCTGGTGCGATTCGCGCGGCGCGGCGTCCCACGCTACGTCGATGAGCCGCTCGGGCTGCGCCATGATGTGGCCCACGTTCGGGCAATCCACGCGGTGGACCGACACCCCTTTGCCCTGCGAGATGAATCCGAGAATCGGGTCGCCCGGCACCGGCATGCAGCATTTCGCGAAACGGATGAGCACGTCGCCGGCACCAAGTACGGAGACGCCGGACGCCACGCGGCGCACACTCGGACGACGCGCGGATGGCACCGCCGATTTCAACCGCCCATCGAGTGAGATGACGTTCTGTTTTCGCGCTTCTTCGCGTAGCTTCGCGATGATCGACTGCAGCGAGATATCGCCGAAGCCGATCGCGGCCATGAGATCGTCGACCGAAGTGTGGTTAAGGCGCGTCGCGAGCGCGGTCATGAACGGCGCCGTGGCGATCGAACCAAGTTGCTGGCGCGATACTTCACGTTCGAACGCATCGCGCCCTGAGGTGATGTTCTCATCGCGGCGGTTCTTACGGAACCACTGTTTGATCTTGTGCTTGGCGCTCGACGTCTTGCAGATCGAGATCCAGTCGAGCGACGGCCCGGCGCTGCTCTTGTTGACCATCACTTCGCAGATGTCGCCCGTGTGCAGCGTGTAGTCGAGCGGCACGATCTTGCCGTTCACCTTCGCGCCGACGCAATGGTGACCGACCGACGTGTGCACGTGGTACGCGAAGTCGAGCGGCGTGGCTTCCACCGTCAGGCCCATGACGTCGCCCTTCGGCGTGAAGACGAACACTTGGTTGTCGAAGAGGTTGAGCTTGAGGTGCTCCATGAACTCGCGGCTGTCTCGCATGTCCTCTTGCCACTCGAGCAGCGAGCGCAGCCATGAGAGTTTCTGATCCAGGTCGTCGCCGCGGCCGCCCTCTTTGTAGCGCCAATGCGCCGCGATGCCGTACTCGGACGTGCGATGCATCTCGCGCGTACGGATCTGGATCTCAAGCGGATCTCCGCCGGGTCCGATCACGGTGGTGTGGATGGATTGATAGCCGTTCGTCTTCGGCATGGCGACGTAGTCTTTGAAGCGGCCGGGCAGCGGTGTCCAAAGGCTGTGCACGATGCCGACCGCGCCGTAGCAATCGTGCACCGAGTCGACGACAATGCGGATCGCGATCAGGTCGAAGATATCGGAGAAATCTTTGCCGCGTTGCAGCTTTTGATAGATGGAGAAAAAGTGTTTGGGCCGGCCGCTGATGTCGGCTTCGATGCCAGTGGCCCCGAAGCGCTCCGAAACTTGCTGCACGACCGTCTCGACGAGCTGCTCGCGCTCGTTGCGCCGCTTCGCGACTTTCTCCGCGATATCGCGGTAGCCGGCCGCGTCGAGATAGCGCAAAGCCAGGTCTTCGAGATCCCACTTCATCTTATAGATGCCAAGACGGTGGGCAAGCGGGGCGTAGATCTCGAGCGTTTCTTGGGCGATGTCGTGCTGCTTCGCCGGGGGGAGGCTCTGCAGCGTCCGCATGTTGTGCAGGCGATCCGCCAGCTTGATGATGATGACGCGGATGTCTTTGGCCATCGAAAGGAACATCTTGCGCAGGTTCTCGACCTGGATGTCCTCTTTGGATTGATAGGGGATCTTCGTGAGTTTGGTTAGTCCGTCGACGAGTCCGGCGATCTCAGAACCGAAACGGCGCTCGACTTCTTCTAACGGGATCGTCGTGTCTTCAACGACGTCGTGCAGCAGGCTCGCGGCGATCGAGGCCGGGTCCATCTCGAGGTCGGCGAGGATCGTCGCCACTTCGAGCGGATGCGAGATGAAGGTCTCGCCGCTGGCGCGTGTCTGGCCGTCGTGGGCCGATTTGGCGAAGGTGTACACTCCCTCGAGCCAGGCGGCGTCGAGGTTCGGCTGGTACGATTTCACCCGCTCGAGCAGGTGAGAAATATCGGAAGGCATGGCGTTCGGGTTCTAGTTATTCGACGATGCGAAAAACCCCTCGCCGCCAATGAAGGGGCCGACTTTATGTCGGCCCGGGTTACGTTCGCTAGGGCCGACATAAAGTCGGCCCCTTCAACGTCTGCCCCTTCAGATATTCCGTTCGGTTAAAGTGGTGCTACCGGCAGCCGTTGGATGTGAGCAGCACGTAGCCGGTGTTCGGAACGATCGTCAGCGGGCTCCTCACGTATCCGCCTTCGATATTCGAATACGCCGATTTCGGCAGGCTCACCACGTACGTCTTCTTGGCGCTTACGTTGACGACCGCAAATCCACCGCTATACTTTCGGAAATACACGTCCTCGCCGGAGTAATGCGGATCGGAGGGGCCGCCGTACATCGGTGCGCACGGTGTGCCGATCGCCGCGCCGTACTGCGGATAGAAGTTCTCTTTGCCATACATCGAGTTGCTGCCGACGTAGAGCGCCGCGGCCTGCTCTTTACCCATCAGATACGTCGCCAACGAGTAGTCGAGTTGCGGAATCGTGGGAGCTATTTGCTGTCGGTTCCAGTCGTCGGTCACGAGCATGCCTTCGCCGAGCGATTGCGAGTATTCCATCCATCCGACCGCGTTGACAAAATCTTGCTGCGACACATATTGGCCCCAGTCCGCGAAGCCCGCTTCATCCAAGACGATATCTGCGCCGGCTACGATGGCTCGCTCGCCTGGATCGCCGCCTATGCCGTTGACCGGCGCCGAATACGAATTGACGGCCGTGTTGACGGCGAGTGCAAGCGGTCGCGAGTAGGTCTGCGGATTGTGCAGCGCCGCGTGCATGGTTGTAACCCAGGTAATCGCGGCCGCAGCCCATGCCGGATCCGACTTCGCACCAGAAAATTTCTGCACCCAGACCGTGTGGTTCGCCTGCCAGACACCGCAGCCGCCGTGTCCGGAATCGACTTTGCCGGTGTTGTTCTCGAGCGAGACGATGTCAGCGGCGATGCCGTTGAAGCCATTTGCCTCAGCGAAGCCGCCAAGCAGCGAGCTCTGATAGGCGATCACCGCCGGATTGGAGATGTCGAGCGGCACGCCCGACAGTCCGCCCACATACGCGATCGTCGATTGGTCGCACTCGTAGAGAATCCAATCCGGATGGTTCGCAAGCCACCACGAGGTCGGCATGTTGAGCCCGCTGCCGGTCGCGTCGGTGTCGAACGGCGTGTAGATCAGCGCGTTGAGAGACGAGTTGTTCGTGTGCCATGCGAGCGCCATGTTCCGATTGCGCACGCCCCAGACGGAAGCATAACGCGAACCGTCTGCCGTGCCCTGACTGAAACTGATGACGTTGTCGTGGTCTTGGTCGAAGACTTGCAGCGCGTGGATGCCGACCGTGGTATCGGGGAACAAGTGCTGGCCGTGCGGGGGAGGTTGGAGCGGCAGCGGGTGATTTATCGGCAGCTGGCCGATCGCGATTTGCGACGCGTGCATCTGTGCTGCGCTCTGCGGCAGAGCGAGTCCGAGCACGCTTGCGGCACCGCTACCGCCGCATCCACACGATGAAACAAGCGCGGCGCCGACAAGAAGGGCTGCGCTCCACTTGAACGAGAGCCGAAAATTCACGACGTTCCCCAAACCATGAGAATTCCTGCGCTTTGCTAAGCGCATCCTCATTATATGGAGAGATCCGACCGGCTACGTTGACGCCCCTCACAATCGAGGGGACCGCGCGAGTAAGAGTGTCCTCGCTTACGAACACCCGCCCGGACTCAAGAGGACGAATCCGGTATTGGGACCGATTGTGACCGGGCTCCGAACGGTCCCGCCTTCGATGTTCGTGTACTGCTGCTTGGGCAGCTTCACCAAGAATTGTTTGTGCTGGTCGACGTTGACGATAGCGAGCCCGCCGCTGAACACGCGCAGATAGACGCGCTCGCCGTGGAAATGCGGGTCGTTCGGACCGCCATACATCGGCGCACACGCCTGCCCGATTGAAGCGTTATATTGATGGTAGTAATTCTGTGAGCCGTACATGTCGTTCTTGCCGATGTACACGGCAGACGCTTGCTCTTTCCCCATCAGGTACGTTGCTAACGAGTAATCGACTTCGTGCACCGTGGGCACGCTTTTTTGCAGATTCCAATCGTCTGCCACGAGAAACGCTTTGCTCTGCGATTGCAGGTATTCCGACCAGCGCACGACGTTGTTGAACTCCGTGTCGCCGACATAGTTCCCCCAGATCGAGAACCCGGCTTCATCCAGGACGACGTCCACATTATTGAAGAGAGCGCGCACGTTCGGGTCGCCGCCATTGCCGTTCACCGGGCCGGCGTACGACGCTGGGCTCGTGTTCACGGCCAGCGCGAGCGGCGATGCAAACGACTTGTGGAGCGAAGAGCTGAGGGCCCTCGCCCACGCGATGAGCGCGGCATCCCAGCGCGGGTCAGTGGACTGACCGGAAAAGCGCTGCACCCAGACCGTGTGATTATTCTCCCATACTCCGCAGCCGCCGCGGCCGCGCACCGGACTTCCAGTATTGTTGTTGAGGTCGACGACATCGGCCGCGAGGCCGTTGTAATCGTTCACCGCAGCGTACGTGCCGAGCGTGGCGGACTGATATGCGGCGACGGCCGGGTTTGCGAAGTCGAGCGGCACTTCGGGAAGACCGCTCACATAGGCGATCGTCGTCCGGTCGCATTCGTACAGAATCCAGTCCGGGTGAGTGGCCTTCCACCACGGCAGACCGTGGCCGAGGTCTGGGAATCGGTGTCGAACGGTGTGTAGAGCAGCGGGCTCAAACCGGGATTGCGCGCCTGCCACGGAATCGCGGTCGCGGTGCGATTCCCCCAGACGGCGCCGTATCGATTGCCGCTGCTCGCCGCTTCGGGCACCGTGATGAAATTATTTTTGTCCTCATCGAAGATCTGAATCGCGTGGAACCCACTGGTCGTATCTTCGATATATGGACTCTTCGCGTACATCATCTCGCCGCCGCCCGGACCGACGGAGCCGTCGATGGGCGTTGTCATCCAAGGTTCGGGCGAGAGCGCGCTATGGCCGCACGCGGCTAGCGCCGACGCGACACATACGGCAGCGGCGAGCACAGCGGTGCGGGCATAGGTTTCTCTTTCGAAGATCAGTCGTGGCCTCCCCAAATGCCGCGATCGGTCAGCTCACAAAGCGATTCCGCGCTAGATATTCCCGGCGCTAAGTCCGACGATTGATTTGCCGCCTACGAAAGAGTGCCTGCCACCCTTAGGTCCTATGGGTCTACTAAGTCTTTCCGCTGCGCATTTTCCGGTAGGCCGCATACAGCGCAGAAGTCCGCTCAAACGAAGCGTACGCGACCGAATCCGCGCCCAGACCTTCTTTGAACCGCTTCACCCCGGGCAGACCCTCACTCGATCCGAGATTATACCAACGGACCCCTCGCTCGGCCGCCCTTCTGATGAGGGCCACGTTGAGTGCGTTGCTCGGTCTGAGCGTCGAATGCTCGGGCAGCATCGCCGCGCTCCAGAACATGAGCTCGTCGGCCCCGAACAAGATAACGCCTCCGGCGATCGGCGCATTTTCGAATCGTGCAAACCATATCTCGACGTCCTGCCCGCCATACTCGACGACCGCGCGCAAAAGCGACTTAGAAAAGCTCGGTCTTCCTCGCTCCCAACGGGCGGCGGCGGCAGAAAGCATCGCGTAGTACTCGTCGACTGCGGCTGCGGTGTCGGCAACGCGCGCACAGACCACGCCGCGCCGCTCTGCTTGACCCGCCATCCGGCGGACGACTCCATCCATACGATCGATGGCTGCCTCCGCACCGCCCGAGACGTCGATCAGTGAAGTCTCCCGCGGCCGGCTCTCGCAGTCCGGAATTTTGATGGCGGCGTACGCCGCGGGCCACGGCGTGATGCGACAGCGCTGACCGAGGCGCCTAACGATAGCACGGAATGCCTCGCCGGCGCGCGCTGGCGTGGCGAGCGAGCCGTCGCGCTCGCGAGCGATGACGTACGTGTCGAGCGGCATCCCAGTGTATTCCGTCCAGCCGAGCCGGCCGCGTTCGGCCACGAGCGGCACGTCCACCGTGGTCGCGTCGGAGAATTCGCAGCGAGTCGGCGATATTCTGAATCGCGGGTCAGCCTTCGCGAGAGCGCGCGCCCACGCGGGGCGTGCAAAAAATGTTGGGGCCGGCGCCGCGGCGTCCGACGCTTGCCACTCGTCGAGCGGCACGCGGACAATGCGCCGGACCGTGCTGTCGCCGCGGCCGGCGGTCGGGCCGGTCATTCGCTTAGTACTCGATGAACGAACGAACGTCCACGCCGGGCAGTTTGGCGCGGCCGCCTAATGCGGTCAACTCGACGAGGAACGCGAATCCGACGACGTGCGCTCCGAATTTCTTCAAGAGCTGCGCGGTCGCGGCGGCAGTTCCGCCGGTCGCGAGCAGGTCGTCAACGACGAGGACTCGCTCTCCGTTTGCCAAGGCGTCCGCGTGCATCTCGAGTGTGTTGGTGCCGTATTCGAGTTCATAGTCCACGTTGATCTTCTCGTATGGCAGCTTGCCGGGCTTGCGCACAGGAATGAAGCCCGCCCCGAGTTTGTAAGCGATCGGCGCCCCGAAGATATATCCCCGCGCCTCGATCGCTACTACGTAGTCGATCTGCTTGTTTGCGTAGTTCGCGGCCATCAGATCGATAGCCGAGCGGAAGCCTTCTTTATCCTTTAGTAGAGGCGTAACGTCGCGGAATAAGATGCCCGGAATCGGAAAGTCCGGAATCGATCTGATGAGCGCTTTCAGCCCGCTTGAATCCACGTTCACTCCTCTTCGGTTGGTGGCGCGGAGACGCCGGGTCGGTATGGGGCGGGTGCGTCGAGCGGATCCGCCGATTTGGGTTTCACCACGTCTTCGGTGATGGCGGGTCGCGAGGCTTTGTCCTTCGCGAGCGCGGCGCGGATCGCGAGATCGCGAGTGAGCGCCTCGTTCTGACGGCGCATTCCGGCGGCCACCAACCCTGGATAGATGAAGAACAGGATTATGACGTGCAGCGCTACGGCGACCCATTGGCGGTCCATCGCGAAGAGCGCGCCATCCGCTGCATATGCGAGCATGCCGAGCGCAAACGCCCACGTCCTCCCGGTTCCGGCGAACCAGCCGATGAAGACGATGAACGTGACCGCGATCGCGAGGGCGCCGACGGTGTTCCCCGCGCGCATCGCCGCGGTCATCGGCGATTGAAGGACGCCGAAGCTTAGGGCTCCCGCCCAGGTCTGGCCGTAGGCGTGGAGCACGGCCGCCGCGACTGCGAGCGCCGCCGCCCAGTAGAACCAGACGGCGCCGGCGCGCCAGCGCATTTCGAGAGTGCTTTGCACGCCCGGGCGTTCGCCGTGCCTGAGGCGGCGTCCTTATCCCTTCGTTCGCGCGCTCCTTGACGTTGCCGCCGCGCAACGTGAACGCCCCGGCATCATCGCGCGCTGCGGAGGGCTATGTCATGGATGCGATCGCCGTTGGTCAGACCACACGCCAGCCTGTCGTTTTCGGCGTCTATCGAGACGGCGACAACAATCTTGATGCCGCGCAAGAGCGCAACGTCACCGACTTCATAAAAACCACAGCCGCCAATCCCGATCTCAAAGTGGTCGTCGAAGACACCACGTCGCTGCCGCGCGCGCCGTTCGACCAAGGCGATTTGCGAACGGAGTCGTCGGTCATCCAATCCGGAGCGCAGCACGTCACGCGCGTCACCGCGCCCAAGGACATGTCCAGTCGTCAGACGCTCTCCGCTTTCGTCCAGCGTACGCTCGAAGCCAGAGCAGCAGACCGGGCGTTCGCGCATTCCGACGTCTGGCTCGATCTCGTCGACCACGGCGGCGGCGACGGCGGCGGCCTTCAGGCGGATGAGAGCGGCGGCTTCATGTCGATCGAAGACATCGCGGGCGCGATCCGCGACGGCCGCGCGGCATTCGCGCGGTCCCATCCGAGAGCAGACGATTCGGTCAAAGGCGTGGTCGCGAACCAATGTTTGATGGCGTCGCTTGGGTTCGCAGATGCGTTGTCGCGCAGCGGTGTTCGCTATTTGGCGGCGTCGCCGGAGACCATGTTGGCGCCTGGCGTGCCATCCGCGAAAGTCGCCGACGCCATTTCCGCAGGCGGCGATTGGCCGAACGCGGTCGTGGACGCCACCATGCGAGCGCGCTACGGCCCTGCCGGCGATGCGTTTCATCCGGCCGCCGCCTTCGACGTCCTCGATCTTGCGCCCAAGAAAATGGCGGCGGTGCGCAGCGCAGTGCGTTCGTTCGACGATGCGGCCGCAGCGTTGCCGCGCTCATCCGAGCAATTGGCCGCATTGCGATCCGATCTGCGCTCCGTCCACGGCATGGTGCGCTTCGACCGCACCGGCATGCCGTGGCACGCCGATCGTCCAGCCGAAGCAGTATATGATACGATCGCTGCAGATGACCGATTGCCGAGCCAACTGCGCTCCGCCGCACGCACTGCGGCCGCAGCAGTGCGCGATATCGTCCTGGCGCATGCCGAGTCGCGCAGCTTTGGTCCGTTCAATTCATCCTACAGCGACGCAGCCGGGCCTACCGTGCACGCGCCCACGTCGCGCTCGAGTTTCGACGCGTGGGCCGATCAAGGCGTGAGCGAGACGCACAACCGATTTTACGACGCGGTCGACGGCCGCGACTTTGCGCGCGCCGTCGGCGCCTACAACGCGGAACAAGATTCTGCCGGCGCCGCGTAACGAATTGCTGAAGGGGCCGACTTGAAGGGGCCGACTTGAAGGGACCGACTTGAAGGGGCCGACTTTATGTCGGCCCGAGCGAACAAGACGTGGGCCGACATAAAGTCGGCCCCTTCATTTATCTCGCCCGTACAATAAAACGAGGAGCCGCCCCGGACGGGGCGGCTCCTCGTTGTCAAGGAAACGCGTTAGTCTGAGATCAGAACTGCACGCGCCCGATTCCGGAACCCCAGTCCGATGTTGACGGCGTGAACTCGCCTTCAACCCAGAGCCTGTCGTTGCCATCCCACGTAGCTGCGTTGTAGTCGCCCATGCGGAAGTCGGGGGTCGCAGCGGCTCCGGATACTAGACCGAAGAGGGATGAGAATGCGCCGCAACAATCTGTGACGTTGTGGGTCGCGACGTCCACGGACGGATCGATGCCGGCCGTGTTGCCCGAAAGCGTGAACACGAATGCCAGGTTGTTCGAGCTGTCGGTAACCGTCTCACCGTAGTACATGCCGAGGTCGTCGCTGGCTCCATCGTTCAGTCCGTATACGCCGCCGAACTCACCTTGTGACACGCTCAGTGTTCCGCCGCTGAAGCGCGGCACGGCTTCCTCGATGCCGACGCCGTCAACGATTTGCGCACCGTTGTTGAACGCCGCGTTGAATGCGGCATAGATGTTCCCTGCGCGGTAGACCGGGGTGCCGCTGATCCGCGTATCATCGGTGTCGAGGCAGTTGCTGCAGCCGGGCTCCGATGCCGACGGCGCCAGCGAGTAACCGAAGATCGTCAACGGAACATTCTGCAATGTCTCGCTCGACGATCCCGGATTGCTCATCGCCCAGATATCCATGGTGCTGCAGCCGGTGCTGCATTGCCCACCGCCGGACGTGATGTTGTATGTGTTGGCGAAGAACTGAACGCCCGGATCACCGTTGACGGAACTGAGCGTGTCCACGGGCTGAACCGTGTCGACGACAGTTCCGTTCGAGTCGGTGAGATTTAGGAAACCGAACGCGGTCACGCCTTTGCCGTGATTCATCTTTTCCTTGGGGGCGCAGAACGTCTCGGCGTATTGGTAGCTCCCGGACGTCTGGCTGAACATGTTGCCGGAGAAGCAGAGCGACGTGTGGCTGAAGCCGACTTGCGTGAAATCTGCGGCGTTGCCCGCGTTGGTGGGATCCATGTTGAACGCATAGATGAACCACGCGCCCGTCGGATTCGGCGTCGCGCTGACGGCGATCCAATAGGTCGTGCTGTTCGGGCAGGAGTTGCCGATCAGTCCGCCTTCGACTTGGAGGAACGCGATGACGAAATTGTCGGCGCCGGAATCGTAAAAGGCGCGCGGGTCTGACGTGAACGGACCGTTCGTGTCGCATGCTCCGGGGGCTGGGATCCCGAAGAAGTTGTTGGTGTTCTTCGGCCAGCCGGCGTGGAGTACGCCCGTCGGGCTGTAGACCGCGATCGACGTGTTCAGCGCCTCGACGACGTAGAACTTGGACGCCGCGATAGCGCCGTCGGGCGGTGCACAGCTGCCGCCGAAGTACTGACACACCGTGCCGTCTTGCATTCCGCTGAATTCTCGGTCGAGGGTAAGCAGCGGACCGACGCCGAGTGACTTGCCGTTCGGTCGCGGGAGAAAGTGCTCGTTTGCCATCGGCAGATAGCGGTTGAGTTCGGCCCGCAGTTTTCTCTGCGCCTCTACAGCCGGCGAAACGCCTGTGTGAAACGGGACCTCTCCGATGTGGACTTGACGAGTGGTTCGCGCGAGTCCGCCGCCCGGTATCAGCCCGGCGAACACCGTGTGCATGTGGATGGGTTGCATGGAAACAGGTCTGCCTAGGACGCGAGCCGACGCGGGCGCGGGCATGACCAGCGCGGCGACGGCCAAAGACGCGAAGGCTGCGCTCAAAGCAGCCAATCGCCAAAATCGGGTACGAACCATAAGTAAGGTAACCTCCCGACGACAATGCTAAACACCTGGTAGTTGGCACCCCAGGTGAAAAAAGAATACTGCTGGCTGAAGATCGGCGCAATGCCCTTACGTCCTATGCGCGCCGAACGGTTGTGCGTTGAACATTCTAGAATGCCCAGAATTAAGGTGTCCGTAGTCGGCGTGCTCGTTCGTCATTACGGCGTACGGGCAAGCGATGCTCGCCCGATAGCTGAACACTTGAAGTCAAGGAGACTATCACAATGAGCGACTTCCTATACATCTATCGCGGCGGTGAGCGCGCGAACACGCCGGAAGAGTCGGAAAAGGTCATGCAGCGCTGGGTGGCATGGATGACCGAACTTGGTCAGAAGGGTCACATGAAGGATCGCGGTCAGCCGCTGGAATCCGAGGGCAAGGTCGTCAAGGGCAAGCAGAAAGTCGTCACCGATGGTCCGTACGCCGAAACCAAAGACGTCGTCGGCGGCTACACTCTGGTCGAAGCGAGGGATCTTGCGCACGCGGCGGAGCTAGCCAAGGGCTGCCCGATCTTCGAGACCGGAGGAATGGTCGAAGTCCGGCCCGTCATGGAGATGTAGTGATCGTCGACGAGCATCTCTTCCGGCGAGAATCGGGGCGGATGGTCGCCACGCTCACGCGGATCTTCGGGATGCACAACCTCGGCTTGGCGGAAGACGTCGTGCAAGATGCCTTCTGCCGAGCCTTGGAGACATGGAAGCTGCGCGGCGTTCCGGACAATCCGGCGGCGTGGCTTCTCAAAGCAGCGAAGAACCGCGCCATCGATGTTTTGCGCAAGGAGCGCAAGGTCCGAGAATTCTCTCCCGAGCTCGACAAGCGTCACGAAAGCGAGTGGACGCTCGTCCCCACGATCGAAGAATACTTCCAGCCGACCGCGATCAAAGACGATCTCCTGCGGATGATGTTCTCGTGCTGCGATCCCCGTCTTTCGGAAGCGGCGCAGGTCGCGCTCGTTCTGCATCTCGTCTGTGGATTCGGCACGGCGGAGATCGCTGCTGCGTTCTTGAGCGGCAAAGCGGCGATCGAAAAGCGGATCTCGCGAGCGAAGCACGTTCTCGCAGGAGCGAAGCGGCTTTTCGACCTCACGGATCGCGATTTTTCGGTCCGCCTCACAGCGGTTCGACGCGCGCTCTATCTGCTCTTCAACGAAGGCTATCATGGTGCGTCGCGCGAGTCAGTCGTGCGCACCGAGCTTTGCCGTGAGGCGATGCGCTTGGCGGGGCTGCTTCTTGATTTCGCGCCCGCCGCCACGCCGGCGACGTACGCGCTCTGCGCGCTCATGCGGCTGCACGCCGCGCGCCTCCCTGCGCGCATCGACGCGGCCGGAGACCTGACACCGCTCGCCGATCAAGACCGCACGCTCTGGGATGCGTCGCTTATAAAGGAAGGGCAGCGGTTGCTCGAGCGGTCCGCGGTCGGATCCGACCTTTCGGAATATCACATCGAAGCGGCGATCGCCGCGGTGCACGCCAGCGCGGCCAGTTCAAGAGAGACGGATTGGATGGAGATCGTATCGCTCTACGACAAGCTCGTCGCGCTGCAGCCTTCGCCGATCGTGGCGCTCAACCGCGCAATCGCGATAGCGCAAGCAGATGGACCCGCGCCGGGTCTGGCGGAGATCCGCGCGATCGCCGACGCCGACCGCCTCGCCGAATACCCGTTCTACCATGCTGCGATCGGCGAACTCGAATTGCGCAGCGGGAATGTTGCGTCGGCGCGCAAGAGCTTCCAGGCAGCAGCCGCCGTCGCGCGCAATCCGACGGAGCGGCGCTTTCTCGAACGTCGCGCAAGCGCGTGTGATAGCTGAATGCCCCGCGATTCCACTGAAGGGGCCGACGTTAGTCGGCCCACGTTATGTTTGCCCGGGCCGATCTAAAATCGGCCCCTTCAGATTCGGCCCTTCGGGCTGACGGTAAAGGTCCGCCCTACATTTGAAAAGGAATGCCGCCGTCATGGACGTTCGGAGACTCGCCATGGTCGCGGGCTATGGAATTCGAGCGCTCGCACAGTTGGTGCGAGATCAAGTCTTCGACTACACCGTTCCGGCGCTCAAACTTGCGCACTTCGGCAAGCGTTCTTATATCCACAGCCGCTGCTCGCTGCGGTCACCGGAAAATATCTCGATCGGCGATTCCGTGAGTGTCGGACCCGACACGTGCTTGTGGGCGTCTCCAAACGCGAAGCTCGTCCTAAACGATGACGTCGCACTCGCGCCCGGCGTACGGATCTTCACATCGAGCCGCGGTCTAAAAGATCTCGATATCCCTATAATGGAGCAGCCGTGGACTGAGGCGGACGTGATTATCGGCAAGGGCGCCGCGCTTTTCACCAACGTCATCGTCTTGTGCGGCGTCACCATCGGCGAAGGTGCGGTGATCGGCGCGGGATCCATCGTCGCAACCGACGTTCCTGCATTTGCCGTCATGGTCAGCGGCCCAGCACGGATCATCCGATCGCGAAAATGAACGCTGCGATGCACCGCGTGCTCATCGTCGCGTACTACTATCCTCCGCAGCCTCGAGCTGGTGCTCTTCGTCCGAGCTATCTCACACGCCATCTCGCCGAATTTGGCTGGGAATGGACCGTGTTGACGGTTGCGTACGGGGAGACTCAAGGTGCTACGCCGCGCAACGTCCATCCGGTGGCGCAGTCCCTCTCCACTGCGCGAGTATTGCCGGAAGCTGCGCCAACTGTCGCGGCACGACGTCGATCGCGCGTCGAGGAATTTGTTCGCGGAATCGCGCGGTCGGTTCTGTTTTTCCCGGACTATGCGTCGAGTTGGTACCGACCGGCCGTGGCGAATGGTGTCTCGTTGGGTCGTGAACAGCGCTTCGACGCGGTGCTCAGCACGGCGCCGCCGATCACCGGCCACTTCGTCGCCCGCTCGATCGCAAATCGACTTCGCATTCCGTGGATCGCCGACTATCGCGATCTCTGGTCCGGTCCGCCAACCGCGTATTTCGTCCGAAATCTCGGGAGAGTTCCTCGCGCGCTCGGCTACATGCTGGAACGCCGGCTGCTCCGCTCGGCCAAGTCGATAACGACGACCACGGCCGCGCACCGCCAAGGCCTCGTCGATGCCTTTGGAAGAACCGATGCGGTCGTCGTTCCAAACGCGTGCGACTTGGAAGCGTGGACGTCGATCCCCGATTCCAAACCTACTGAGTTCGAACTCTGCTATGCCGGCGCCATCCACGAGGGGTTGCGCACACCGGACCCGCTTTTCGCGGCCGTCGCGCAGCTGAGGCAAGCCGGACATCCGGCCGGCCTGAAAGCGAAACTGCACTTCTACGGCAGCAACGCGCAGCTCGTCTTCGAGTCGGCGGTCCGGCACGGCATCTCCGACGCGGTAACCGTTCATGGTGAAGTCGACCGAGCGGTCGCGATGGCGGCGCAGCGTCACGCCGCCGTGCTCGTGCTGCTTCTCCACACCGAGGGCACGCCCGATCCGATCGAAGGCGGCAACGTCGGCAGCAAGATCTTCGAATATGTCGGCGCACGCCGCCCGGTTCTCGCTATCGGATCGCCCGGGAGCGCCGGCCTTCGCCTCGTGGAGCAGCTTGGGATCGGACGGTGCGCATTCGACGTCGCGACGTGCGCGGCTGCCCTCGATCAATGCTACGCCGATTTCGTGGCCGGCCGTATCGAGCCCGATCTTTCGCCCGATTTCCATCCGTACACGCCGCGCGATCTCGCCGCCGATTTCGCAAAAGTCCTCAATCGGGCGATCGAGTAGGCGTCAGGCGCTTTCCGCTTCCGATCGGACGGTCGTGGAATAGTAATCGATCAAATCGGCCATGCTTCGACGCAGGTCGAAACGTGGCGCAAATCCGAGATCGGTCAGTCGATCTATTCCCGCGTACGCACGCGCGATGTCTGCGGGCCGCCGATACGTGTTTTCGATCGCCACCTGACCAGCCAATCCCGAAATCTCAAGCGCAACGTCAAGCACTTTTCCCATCGCTGTCTCTGTGCCGCTCGCAACGTTGTACGCGAGACCCGGTTTCCCGCGAGACCCAAGCGTCGAGAGCGCCACGGCGACGTCGCGTACGTCGATGAAGTCGCGCGTCGGCGTGAGGTCTCCGACTTCGATCCTGGCCGGCAGTAAGCCGAATTTGATCGCCGCGGTTTGGGCTGCGACTTTGCCGCAGAAATGCCGTTCCTCTTGACCCGGACCGGCGATATTGAAGATCCGCGCCCAGACAGCCGGGATGCCATGATGCTCGGTCATGATGCGCGAGACGTTCTCAGCAGCGAGTTTGCTGGCCGAATAAAGATCGACCGGCTGACATGGTGTCTCTTCGTCGAGCGGCAGCCGTTCGAGAGCCGAGCGTCCATAAATCGCTCCGCTCGAGCCGAATACGATCCGCCGAACCGGGATTTCGGATGTAGCCACGGCTTCGATGAGGTGCGCCGTGCCTTCGACATTTGTCCGGAAGAGATGCTCCAGCGGATCGTCGCGAAGACCTGAGGCCATATGCATGATCACGTCCGGCTTGAACGATCGCATGAGCGACTCCAACGCGGGGCGATCTTGCAGATCTGCGGTCTGGTACCGATAGCGATCGCCACGAGCGGTCTTCGATGCAGCCGGCAACGGCGCAGGGACTGTCTGCTTCCCCCAGTGCACTATGTGCGTGAAATGCAGATCGTTTGCCGGCGAACGACCGATCCCGAGTACGTTTGCGCCGTCGTCGCTCGTCAGGAGATGCGCCACGAGGAAACGGCCGACGAACCCTTGCGCTCCGGTCACGAGATACCGGCTCGTCATGCGCCCGCCATTCTCGCGAAAAGATCTTCGAGCGAACGCGTCATGATCTCAGTCGTGTATCGTTCGCGGAAGCGCTGCGATGCCGCCGCACCGAGGCGCTGCGCAGAAGGCGCGTCTGATAGAAGTCTCAACAACGCACGCGCGAGATCGCCCGGATCGCTTGGGCGTACGATCAGACCTGTGTGGTCGTCCTCGATCATCGTCGGTATTCCGGCGATAGGCGTCACCACAGACGGCAGCCCGAGCGACATCGCTTCCATGATCGCTTGCGGCAGCGAGTCGAGCAGTGTGGGGTGGGTGTGGATGTCGATCGCCTTCCAAACGTCTCCGATCGGTCCGGGATAGCACACGATCCGCACGCGCTCCTGGATGCCGAGTTCTTCGGCGCGGCGAACGAGCGCATCTCTGTAGGCCGGATCGCGCGGAAAACCCACGATGAGAAAAGCCACATCCGATGTCTCGTTCAGTATGATTTTCGCCGCGTCCAGGAGTACCATCTGACCCTTCGTCGGCAAAAGCGTTGCCACTTGACCGATCACACGCACGGCCGGACCATCAGGCAACCCGAGCGATCGCCGCATCTCTGCGCGCGAACGACTGCTTGACGGCGGATCGAGGCCGTTCGTGATGACCGATATCGCGGCACTCGGCCGGTCCATGAACGAGCGCAGTGTGTCCGCGCACGCTTCCGAATCGGTGATGACGACCGTTGCGTTGCGCAACACGGATGCGTGCACGCGCCGCCACAGCCAACGCGGCTCCCACGGTTCGGCGTGGTAGGTCGTGACGGCGACCGGTGTCCGCGTCATCTTGCCCGTGGCTACGCCGACGAGATTTCCGGGCCCGAGGTGCGCATCGATGACATCGATACGGTGGCGGCGCACATAACGCGAGAAGTGATTCATCGTTCGGGCAAGCATCGTCGCCCGATTGAGCACAAGCACCGGATCGCCGGGTCGAACGTGCGCATTCGGGTAGCCTTCACCCAAGTCATCGACTTCGATGCCGGCAGCCGCATAGTGTCCGCGCATCGTTCCGAAACGCGCATCGAATTCCGCGTCGGGCCGCTTGATCGTCATTACGCGGTGGTCGAAGCGTGTCTTGTCGATAGCGCGCGACATCGAAAGCAGGCGATTCTCATCGCCGCCGAACAGCAGCTCGTTCATGAGCGACACGACTTTGATCTTACCGCTCACGTATGTCGCTGCGCTATCGCAAGACAGCGGCGAAGCGGCTGTGTCAGATCCGCTGGATCGTGAGCTGCGTCGGCCGCGATCCACGCAAAGACCTCGGCGGCTTCTTGCGTCTTGACGCCGCCGGCTTCCACCAGCGACACGGTGTGCCTTATAAACCTTTTGCTGACATCGGCGAAGTCGTCGAACGTGGCGAGGTGGGTCTTTGCGCCCGCCGTGAAGCGCGCCGCGCCGTCGGACAGTGATGCTGCGTCGCGCCCGCGCACGACGTCGAACCGCCCGCGAAAATCGCCCCCCACATTCTCGCGAACGAGAATCTCGTCTTTCGCCCTGACGAGAAGGCAGTCGTCGGTGACGTCCGGCTGCGATTCGAAGAGTTCGAACGCGTCGGGATTGGCGGCGACCAGCGTTTCCGCGCGCCGCACGGCAGCGCTGTCGTTGATGTCGATCCATGGAGCGTCGTGGACGAACGCCGCGACGCTTTCACCACGCTCCTTGAGCAGTCGAAACAAGTCAACCGCCCCCGTGGGCCTGTCCGAAGGGATGCAAGCGGCTGCGCGCGGTTTAAGGACGTAGATACCGCTTGCGACTTGAACCGGCTTCGCGGGCTTTTCGATGTAGTCGATGACGAAAGCATCGGAGATCGTCAATTCGCCGTGCGGAACGGTGAACGATTCAACGTGCGATGCGACCGTGAGCGCGGCATCACTTTCGCGATGTCGATCGATCACGCGCGTCAGATCGAGCGTCGTGAGGTTGTCGACAAACGTCACGACCAGATCCTGCGCGCGTGATCCAAGTCTGCCGGCGATCCCCATGTTCCCGAGCGATTCGATCTCTCGGACGCACTCGACGGAAGCGCCGCGCGCCGAGGCAAGACCCGATGCACGCCCGCGCGCGAACGCTTCGACGTCGGGTGACTTGGCGCTGACCACGATGACAATGTCCTTGAAGCCTTGCTCGAGGAGCACGACGAGGTTTCGTTCCACGAGCGGTACGCCGAGCACGGGCACGAGCGCTTTGTGAAGCGCGATGCCGCTCGCCGCCATGCGTTGAGATCGGCCGCCGGCGTTGATGACCGCCGTCACGCGCGGTCCGATCGTGCTCACCGCTTCACGTCGACCATGACCAGAACTACGGGGACCCGAGAACACGCGCCTGTGCGGGTCGCGCGCGGTTAGGTCTTTTGCACCATCCAAGCGCGAGGTTCCAATCCGAGGTCGGCCTAATCCGTCAAGCGGCGCGTGAGTCGGAAGCGATTGTCTCGGCCGCGATTTTTCGCATCTGACTTCAACGCGCGCCGAGGTGCCGCGGCATGAAGAAGTTCGTCTCGCCGGAGGAAGTCGCTGCGATCCATCGCTCGGCTGAACACGGCGGCGTCGGTCCGATCGTCTTTCGCCGGCTCATGGCCTCGGAGCAATTCGAGTCAAAGATAGATTTTCTCGATCTCACGGTCATCCCGCCGAATAGCACGATCGGCCGGCACGACCACACCGGCAACGAAGAGCTATATTTCATCGTCAGCGGCACGCCGCTCATGCGCGTCGACGGTATCGAGCGTCGCCTTCGGCGCGCCGACGTCACCCTAGTGCGCTCCGGCGGATGGCACGAGCTCGTGAACGACACGCGCGATGACGTTGAGATCTTCGTCGTGCAAGTGCGGACTTGACGGCCGTGAAACACCGGGCTCACGCGCCTCCGGCCAGCTGCGGACGCACGCTCATCATCGAGCGGCAGTCGCTCGGCGTCTGGACGGCGACGATCGTCGAAGCCCGCGATGCCGCGCAGATCGAATGTTTCACCTTGGATGGTGGGCCAGGGCGCGAGGCCACAGTCGACGATCTCTGCTCGATCGCGGAGTCGCTTGCAGCGGATCTCGGTCCGGTGGACTCGGTGATTTTTCTCGCGGAGGATACCGGCTCGTCAAAAGGCTTCGAGCCGAGACTCGTGGCCGGCTATCCCCTCCCTGTCTGGGTCGTGCATCCGTCGAGCGCGATCGCAAGTTCTGTGCCGCCGCAGCACGCACGATTTGTCATTCTTGATTTTCGGGGCGGGGGATCGGCGAGTCTGCTCAAGCGCGGGGCCGGCGCGGTCATCGACGATCTCATCGAGTGCGACGGCGATCTGCGCAGTCTCTTGTCGCGTAGGCCGCATCGGCAAGTCGTGCATACGGATCTGTTGGCGGACCTCATCAGCGCGCCCGCGCCGGGTGCGTCGGCAGCGGTCGCGGTATCGGCCGCGTCCGCGCACGATACGGCGAACCCCATGCGCGCCGAGAACGTCTTCGCTCACCTATTGCACGACCTCGAACCGATGCTCGGCGTGCTGCAGTCGTTCGGGTACGACGCAGTCGTCTGCGTGAGCACGCTCTTCTCATCGCCGTCTGTGGCGGTGGCCTTCGCGAATGAAGCGTCTAGGCTCAGCGGCGATCGACGCGTGCCGTTCATCCTCAGCACGCGCGCCGACCGGTATAGCGGTGCGTTGAGATGTGTGAGCGCGGTCGGCCGGTCGCCTGGCGTGTGGTTTGCCGGCACGATCGATCGGCCGGCGTTCTCGCTCGTCACGGAGCGCAACATCGCGTACGACGTGAGGCATGTCTCGCGGCATATCTTCGACCTGGACGACCCGACGCTTGCGTCACAGCTTGATGGCAGGCAGACCTTCATCGTCGTGGACCGCGCCGTCAACGAACAGTATGGCCGCGCGCTGAAGTCGTACGCGGAGCGCCACATCGATCTCGTCGGTGAGTTGATCATCGACGCAACCGAAGCGGAGAAGTCGTGGCCGCTCGTCGAGCGCATCTGCGCGGAGGCGCTGCGCTGCGGGCTCGGTCGAGAGGGAATCATGATGGCGCTGGGCGGCGGCATCACGCTGGACGTCACCGGCATGGCCGCATCGATATTCCGTCGCGGAATCCGCTACGTCCGAGTGCCGACGACGCTCGTGGGTCTGATCGACGCCGGCGTCGGTATCAAGCAAGGCGTGAATTTCGCGTCAAAGAAGAATCTATTGGGCTCTTTCTACCCGCCGTTCGGATGCGTCAACGACCCGCTGTTCCTCAAAACCCTTCCTCGCCGGCACATCGCGTGCGGCGTGGCGGAGATGATCAAGATCGCGCTCGTCTGCGACCGCCGTCTATTTGAGATTCTCGAAGCGAATATAAACCAATTTGTCGATTCTCACTTCCAGAAGCCGGCGTTGGCGGCCGATGAAAGCATATTGCGCGCACAGCTCTCGATGCTGCAGCAATTGCAACCGAATCTCTACGAACACGATCTGCGGCGTTGGGTCGACTTCGGGCATACGTTCAGTCCGACGCTCGAACTCAGCAGCCGTCACGAACTGGCCCACGGCGAGGCTGTGGCCCTCGATATGGCGCTCGCCACGGCGCTCGCGGTGCAACGGCACGTATGCCACATCTCCGTTGTGCAGCGGATGATACGCCTCTACCATGCCGCGCAGCTGCCGGTCATCCACGCGCTATGTTCGAGCGACGTGCTTGCGACCAGCCTTGACGAAACGCGGCTTCACCGCGGCGGCAACCTCAATTTGGTCGTGCCCACCGAAGTCGGCGCCGGCGCCTTTCTGCAAGACGTCGAGCCCAGCGAAATCGATGCTGCGGCGCGCTTTGTCGCGGGCGTAGAACCTGCACTAGCGGACGCGTAAACGCGTGCCGTCCGTGGCTGTAGACCTCGGCGGAACGTTCTTGCGGTGTGCCGTCTGTTCCGATTCGGGAGACGTGACCGACGTCGTCACGCATCGGATCGACCTGGGGCCCGCGGACCGCGACCCGCAACAAGTGTGGAACCATATCTTCAGGCTGATCGAGGAGTTCGCCGGCGCTGCTCATAGTGGTCTTGCTGCGGACGATCCGATCGCGCTCGCGTTCCCGGGGCCGATCGGGAATCATTCGCGAATCGTTCGCGCGCCGACCGTAGTCGGACAATCGGTTGAGATGCCGGACGCCGTAAGCATCGTAGGCAAACGCACGGGCCGTCGCGTTTATCTGCTCAACGACGTGTCCGCTGCCGGCTGGTTTTTCTTGACCACCGAGCGCGCCGATCGTTTTCTAGTCGTCACGGTGAGCAGCGGCATCGGCAGCAAACTCGTCGATCGCGCGAATCCTGACCGGGTTTTGGACGCGTGGCCGTTCGCGGGCGAAATCGGCCACATCACAGTCGATGACGCAAGTGATGCACCGCTTTGCGACTGCGGCGGGCGCGGTCACCTTGGAGCGATCGCGTCTGGTCGTGGTACAGAGAACCTGGCCCGACGCATGGCGCTGTTCGACTCGGCTTCGTTTCTTCGATCGAGCTGCGCCACGTCGTTCGGCGCCACAGCCGACAGTGTGACGAACGAGCAGCATCTGGTTCCCGCAGCGCAGGCGGGCGATGTTTGGGCGTGGAGCGTCATCGCCAAGGGGCAAGAGCCGCTTGCACAGACGCTCTCAGCCGCGATTATAGCCGCATCACTACAGCGGGTGCTCGTGATAGGCGGTTTTGCCGTTAGCCTCGGTCATCGGTACATCGATTCTCTGCGGATGTCGGTCCAGCGCCGGATGAGCCCGGGATTGATCGACGTGCGGATCGACGACGTCATCGACTTCGGGCGATCGCCGGAGGATGCGTGTCTGCGAGGCGCCGGTCTGTTCGCCGCGTCGTTCGCGCGCAAGCGTCGATGAAGCTCGTCATCGTCGGCGGCAGTGCTCACAGCACACCCAATCTTTTCGCGTGCGATCCGCTTAGAGAGTTGGCGGAGACGCTTGAGGTCGTTCTGCTCGGACGCTCGACGGAGCGGCTCGACGCGGTGGCGCGCGCGATCGAGTTGATCACCGCGCCGACGACATTTCGCGTTGCCTCGGTCGCGATCGCTCCTGGCGGCGATATGTCGGCGCTGCGTGGCGCGGACGTCGTGCTCTGCCAAGCCCGTTATGGCGGCTACGAAGCGCGGGAATCGGACGAGACGTTCCCGTTGAAGTTCGGCCTGTGCGGTGACGAAGGCCTTGGCGTAGGTGGGCTTGCGGCCGCGTGGCGCGCGTGGCCCGTGCTGCGCGAGACCCTCATATCGATCCGGCGTCACGCGCCGTTGGCTCGCATCATCCTCATGACGTCGCCGGTCGGAATACTCACACGTTGCGCGCTCGACGAATTCGGCGACCTGTGGTTAGCCGGCGTTTGCGAATTGCCGTGGACCACGCTTACGGATGCCTGCGTCGCTGTAGGCGCGGATGTGCGGGGCGCGACGTTTGCGTACGCCGGCGTAAATCACCTCGGATGGTTTTGGAGCGTGTTCGCGTCGGGGCGCGATGTCGTCGCCGAATATGCAGCTGCGCGCCAGAATGCTATCGAGTTTCCATCGGGCGCGTTGATCGAGCGCTTGGGAGCTATCCCGCTCAAGTATCTTCGATTGCACTACGAAGCAGATTCCGTATTGGAAGAGCAACGCAAGTCGCCGCGATCGCGCGGCCGGGAGCTATTGGAGCTGCAGGAACGGGCGTACGCCGCGTATCGGACCAGGGACCGCCCCGCGATTGTGGCGCATCTGCGCGCTCGATCGACCCCGTGGTACGAGCATGCGATCGCACCGCTGATAGGCGGTTTCGGCGGACGTGCCTCGCCCACAGCGTCTTTTCTCACCGTTAGAAATGGCAGCTACACCTCTGCGTTTGACGCACAAGACGTGCTCGAGATTCCCCACCGGTTTTCAAACGGTGATTTGAAACCGCTCGACGCGATCGGTGCTATTCCGGACAGGCTGCGCGCGCCGCTCGATGCATTCGTCGAGTTCGAGCGTGCGGCGTCGAATGCCGTGAGAAATCGCGACACAAAGGCTTTGGCCGCCGCGATCAAAGGCCACCCGTGGGTTCGCGACGGCTCAGTCGCGACGCAGCTGGCGGCGGAGATCGGCCGTTAAAGAAGCGCGTCGATCGTCTTGCGCAGACCGGCCGCAAGATCGGTTTCCGTATGCCAGTTGAGCAGGCTTTGCGCCCTGCTCGGATCCGCCACGAGCCGGTAGATCTCGGATTCACCCACGCGCTTGTCGTTTGCGTGCTCGAGCACGTCACCCGTCCGCCCCATGACGCGAAGCGTCAACTTCGCGAGGTCAACCACGCTCGTACCGACGCCGGAGCCGATGTTCAGGATCAGCGGCGATTCGATCGGGGCAAGAGCGGCGCGCACCGCCGCATCTGCCAGGTCGTCGACGTAACAATAATCGCGAACGGGCTTCAGGTCGGCGAGCGTGATCTCGGCGCGCAAGCGTGCTTGCTCCAGAATCGTCCAAAGCAGCGAATATCGGGAAACACCCGGACCGTAAATAGAAAACGGACGCAATATCGCCACTTCGATTCCGTGCGCTTGGGCGAACGCGCCGGCCATCTGTTCTGCGCCGATCTTCGCCGCCGCATATGGCGAACGCGCGCTGAGCGGATGATCCTCTGCGACTCGATCGGTTTGCGGCCGCCCGTAGACATCGGCCGATGAGATGAGGACGAAGCGTCGCACTTTTTCATCGACGCAGGCCTGAAGGCAGACCGCGGTTCCACCGACATGCTGCGCCGCGTAATCAGCTGCCGCAGCGAACGATGCGCGAACCGATGGCGGACCGGCGAGATGGATCACCGCGTCGCTGCCCGCGATGATCGAGCGCATCGCTCCGGCGTCGTTGACGTCCGCGAACGCTGTCACGACCTGCGGAGGCAGCGGTCGTGCATCGTATCCGGGCGGACCGAGATGCGCTTTTACCCGCGCGCCACGCGCCGCCAAAGCAGCGACGACGCGCGAACCGATGAATCCGCCCGCGCCGGTCACGGCGATAGTATGTTGCATCAGGCCCGACCATACCCTAAGGTCGCTGACTGGTCCTACGTCATCGTCCTCCGCCGCTCGACTTCGGCGGCTTTCGCCGCCTCAGACGCCCCGGCTATCGACGTCGCCGGATGAGCCCCGAAAAAAGCGGGCCGACTAGCGTCGGCCCCTTCAGGCATCCGAAGCGGATCGTAAAGGTCCGCCCCACATCGGACACAAAATGCGGCGCGATGAAGACGTTCTCCGACTGTCTCGCGGAACGGCGAGATCTTTTCGCCGGCGCAGATTACGGTCCGGCGATCGATCGCGCGGTCGCTGCCGTCGTGAAGACGATCCGCGGCGGTGGGCGCGTCCTGCTCTTCGGCAACGGCGGCAGCGCGGCGCAGGCGCAGCACATCGCGGCCGAGTTCTCCGGCCGATTTCTTCTCGAGCGGCCGGCATGGGCAGGCATCGCGCTGACGACCGACACGAGCGCGTTGACCGCGATAGCGAACGACTACGGCTACGACCGCGTCTTCGAGCGTCAGTTGCGCGCGATCGCGCGCCGCGGCGATGTCGCGATCGGGTTCACCACATCCGGTTCGTCGAAAAATGTTATCGAAGCGCTGCGAGCGGCCCAAGAGCTTGGCGTCGTGCGCATCGCGTTCACCGGAAACGGCGGCGGCCCGGTGGCGGAACTTGCCGATATCGCGATCGTCGGGCCATCAGGTCCGTCATGGAAAGTGCAGGAAGTGCACTTCGCGCTCGGTCACATTCTCTGCGAGCTGTGCGAACTCAATCTGACGACGGGGTGACCAGGCCGGGTTTGCGCAGCGCGGTCAAGATAGTCTTGACATCGTCGACCTTGGGGATCCAAACTTCAAACGCCGACATGCCGGAATGTTTGCAGAAATACCAGGTGGTGACCACTGCGGCATTGAGATACGTGATCGTGCAGCTCCAGGCGGCGCCCACCATTCCGAAGCGCGGCACCAAGATGAAGCACAGTACCGTCACGATGACCGCGTTCATCACGGATGTGAAGACCAAGAATATCGGTCTTCCCATCTGATAGTTGAAGAACGTCGAGAGAATTCCGGCGCACGAGAGCGCCGCGATGCCCGGCAAGAGAATGCGCAGCGCGATGCTCGCCTCGTGGAATTTTGTGCCGTAGAGCGTGTCGACAAGCCATGGCGCCAAAATAAAGGCAGCCGTTCCCGACGAGACGATCAACGCTGTGCTCGCGCGGTTCGACTTGGCAACGGTAGCAGCCGCGACGTCGCGCTGAGACGACCCGACCCGCTTCGTCGCCGCCTGCGCGACCGAGCGTGAGATCTTGAGCAAGACCTCACCGGCCGAAACCGCGACGGAGAAAATCCCTAGGGCCGCCGTGCCCGCCATCGAGACGACGATCACCGACGCGATGCGGCTATTGATGAATCCGAAGATGCCGCCGGCGCCGGCCCGGATCCCGAAGTGCATCAGCCTGCCGACGATCGTCATCGTCCTGTCTGTCTGTTCGCCGTGCGCGACCGGCGCCGTGCGGACAAGTGTGGAGATCGCGATCGCCCAGACGCTGGCAACCCAACCCCACATCGCGCCGATCGTTCCGAGGTGAAAGACATAGAGCGTGATCACCGCGGCGGCGAACGTGCCGATCGCAAACGCAAGCCCTTGCACGTTTAACGACCGGATCCAGCCCAATCCGAGGAAGATCGGCGACTGCCACGAGAGCACGATCAACGCCGGCGCCGATGCCGCGAAAAGCAAGGGCGCAGGTTCCGGTCCTTTGATCCATATCCAGACGCCGACTATGGCCCACTCGATGAGCGAAAGTATCGCGAGCAACACGGTGAGAGGTTTAACGAGCTCCGCGAACGGCTTGCGCTGGCGCGTGAGTTCATACGTTATCGACAGACCGAGGTTGCCCGTCACGCCGCTCGCCGCCGCTTGGAACAACTGCAGCAGCGCATACTCGCCTTTGCCGGCGGGTCCGATCGCTTTTGCCACCGCGATGCCTGTGAGCGCGGCGAACACCGACTGGCCCAGACTGAAGACGAGGGTCCGGATACTGTCTTGACCGAGTGTGGTCGCCTCGCGTTTCTTCATCGTCGTTTATATGACGTGAGCTCTCTTCACTGCCAAGTCCTTTTCTCAATGCCATATACAGGCGCTCGCACAATGACTTACGCGGTTTACCGTCCAAGCACAATGAGGGACCCTAGAGCGATCGCTCGGAGCGTATGTGCTGGACACAACGGACCACATGGAATCGGAAAGCGCGCGGCGCACGCAACCTCGAGCTCTGACGACTCGATTGATCACCGATTTCGCAGAGCTGCAATCGTTCGCGGGTGTTTGGCGGCGGTTGTGGGAATCGAATCCCAACAAAGAGATATTCACAAGCCTTCCGTGGCTCGAAGCTTGGTGGCGCGGCTTTGGCTCGGGCTTGCAGCTGCTCGCTCCAGCCGTCTTCGATGGTCCGACGCTCGTAGGCATCGTGCCGCTCGTCATCGAGAAGCGCACGATTCGATTCGTCGGGCACTCTTTTGCCGACTATAGCGACCTGATCTGTGAGCCTGCTCGGAAGACGGAGGTCCTTGAGGCCGCGATCGCCGCCCTGGACGAATCTCCGTTTCCGTGGGATCTTTGCGAGCTTACCAACGTCTCCGAAAACTCCCTGATCATCGGCGCACGCGAGGCGCTTCCCGCCCGCGAGCGGCGTCGCACCGAAACGATCGTCTCCGCGCAATGCCCCACGATTCTGCTTGGCGAAGGGCGCGCCGAAACTCTGAACGATATTCTCAACCGAACGCAAGAGCGACGCCATTTGCGTAAGCTGCAAAAGGCGGGAACGTTGCGGTTCCGGCACATCGAGGACCGCGCTCAGGCGCGCGAACACTTGCCGATATTCGTCAAGCAACACATCCGCTGCCGGGCTTTCGCCGGCATCCGGAGCAGGTTTCTCGACAAAGGGTCGCTTGATTTCTATTCGGCACTCATCGAGAATCTCGATCCCAGCACAGACCTTCGTTTTTCGATCTTAGAGCTCGATGATCATCCGATCGCGTATCTTTTCGGATTTCAGCTCGATGGCAAGATGTCGCACTATGCCCCGACGTACGACATCGACTTCTTCGACTTCTCGCCTGGCCAGGTCTTGCTCTGGCATCTGTTCGCCCATGCCGGCGAGAATGACGTCAAGGAATATGATTTCACCGTCGGAGATGAAGCGTACAAAGGCCGGTTCGCAAATCACGTACGGCACAACCACACGCTGTTCGTCTATCCTCGCACGGCACGAGGGCGGCTGATCCATCTCTCACACGCCGCTAAGGAAACGCTTCGGTCATACCCCGGCGCGTTTCGAGTGGCGAAGAAAGCGGGAGCTGCGGTTCGGGCTTTTGCTAATCGCGTCGGCGACGGACTGCGGCGCGACGGACCGCTCGAATTGGCTCGGAAAGCACTCTCCCAACTTGTCCGCGAAGCGATCTATTCCAGAGACGAGATGCTGGTCGGCACGTTCGGCCCGCGAGACGTCCCTACGAACGGGCGCGCCATCGTGTTTCAAGAGGCGAAGCTGAGCGATCTCGCGGATGCCGCGGCAGCGAACGAAGAATACCTTGGAGACGAAACTTTGCAGGGACTGAGGCGCCGGATCAAGGCGGGTCACATTCCATTCGTCACGTACGAGAACGGAATCATCGTGCACATGAACTGGTTGCGCGTCGAAGATCGGATCACAGCGACCGAACTCGGCGAAGATTTCGTGCTGCAGCTCGGCGGGCCCGCGGGAATCATGTACGATGGCTGGACCGCACGTGTCGCGCGAGGCAGGGGCATCCAGCCGATCTCTGCGGCGTCGCTCGGCCAACACATCAGGAGCCTGGGATTGGAACCATGGGTCTATGTGATGGCGAACAACACTTCATCGCGGCGCGGTCTGGCGAAAGCAGGAATAGACGTCCGCCATCGCATGATCCGACAATCATACTTCCATTGGATAAGGCGGCGCGATGTCACGTGACTCGATCGAGCGCGGCGGCAAACCGCTGCGCGAGGTCTCGCGGTGATGTGAACCAATCGGACGGCCGCTCGACCGGCGTGATGTCGCCTTGCTGATAGTACTCGAAGAGGCGTCTGATCGCGGCGATGCACTCGGCTTCGTCGCTTGCGTAGACACCTAGCCCCGTTTCGCTCAATGCGTCTTTGACCACGTTGCTCGCCGATCCAAGAGCGAGGATGCGCCGGCCCGAGCCCGCATATTCGAGGATCTTGCTGCCCGGGTTCGCGCTTTCGATCGGATCGACTTCGAAGTTGAGAAGCAGAACGAGCGCGGCGGCTCGCCGTTGCGCTCGCAGCGCGGTGACCCGGTCCACAAGTCCGTGCGAACTGACGGAGTCCGCGATGCCGTATTTGGCGGCGCATTGCAGAACGAGTTCCGGCGAGTTCCCGTAGAAATCAAAGCGCGCTGCTAGGCCGGCTGGGTCATTCATCTGCCGCATCTTTGCCACCGCCGAAAAGAGGAGGTCGGGCATCCTCAAGCCCGGATAGAGCTGTCCGGTGTAGCAAAGGCTGAAAGACGCCGGCCGCTCTTCTGCTATCGATTCCCAAATCGATCGATCGCTGGCGTTTGGAATCACCTCGACGTCGGACCGCTGAAAGTTCTTTGAGAGAGCGTCCGCATGCCCTTTGGTCACGGTGGTGATGTGCGTGGCTTTGCGCAACAGCCAACGCTCCATCGCATAGAGTATCCCGAGCCGGACGGGTCCGTAGATCCATGAGAAGTACGGCCCATACGGCCCCGACCACAGATCGCGATAGTCGGCGATCCACGGTATGCGGAATCGCGTTGCGACGTTGCGCGCGACGAAATGAACGGTGGCAGGTGGCGCAGAGCTGAGCACGGCATCGATCTTGTGAGATCTGGCAAGCGATACGGCGCGGGCCATCGCCGCGGGCATCCATGTGTTGTGATCGTCGGGCACGTTGATGACGCACTTGATCAGGGTGCGCAGGCGTTGCTCGAGCGGATGCCGGACGCGCGCGGGAGTGGCTCGGGCAGGTTCGGGAGCGGCAGGCGATCGCCGCCAGAAACCCTCGCGAGCGGTCGCGATCGTATAGCCTGACTCAGCGTAGCCCGGGAATTCGCGCGTGAGGACTACCGGCTCCCAGCCGAACTCGCGAAGATGTTCTGCCAGGTAGCCTACTCGCAGCGCACCGGCCGCAGGTTGGGGCGGAAACCAATACGACACGATGAGAACGCGCTTCATATCTTTAGTCTATCGGCGAAATAGGTTCGATCGGCTTGCGCAGCGTGCGCAAGATCGTGCGGGCGTCGTCGGCCGTCGGGATCCAGACGTCGAGCGGCGAGAGTCCCGAATGCTTGCAGAAGTACCACGTGGTGACCACGGCCGCATTCAAGTAGGTGAGCGTGCAGCCGAGCGCGGCGCCATCGAGCCCGAGCCGAGGCACGAGGAAAACGCATAGGGTCGTCTCGACGACAGCGTTCATCAAAGATGTATAGACCAAGAACATCGGGCGGCCCATCTGGTAATTGAAGAATGTCGAGAGGATGCTGCTGCACGATAGCGCAGCGATGCCCGGCAGGAGGATGCGCATCGCTTCGGCTGCCCCGTGGAACGCTTTGCCGTACAAGGTGTCGACCAGCCACGGCGCAAGAACGAATGCGACCAGTCCCGATGACGCGATAAGGGCAAAGCTCGCTCGGTTCGACTTCGCCGCGGTCGCCGCCGCGATGTCGCGCTCCGCCGATCCGACGCGCTTGGTCGCTGCCTGCGCCACAGAGCGCGAGATCTTGAGCAATATCTCCCCCGCCGAAACGGCGACGGAGTAGATGCCGAAGGCGGCGGTGCCCGCCATCGTGACGATCACGATGGAATCCACGCGGCTGTTGATGAATCCGAAGATAGCGCCGGCGCCGGCTTTGAGCCCGAAACCCAACAGCCGTCCGACGATCGCAAGAGTGGGTTCGGTCTGCGGACCGCGCGCTTCCGGCGCGGTTCGCACAAGTATTGAGATAGCGATGCCCCAGACGCTTGCAACCCAACCCCACATCGCGCCGAGCGTGCCGAAGTGGAACACATACAGCGTGATCATCGCCGCCGCGAACGTGCCGATCGCAAAAGCCAGACCTTGCACGTTGAGCGATCGTATCCAGCCGAGCCCGAGGAAGATCGGCCCTTGCCACGAGAGGACGATCAGCGCGGGTACTGCCGCCGCGAAGAGGAGCGGCGCCGGGGCTGGTCCCTTGATCAAAATCCAGACGCCGATGATCGCCCATTCGACAAGGGAGAGAATCGCGAGCATCACACCGAGGGGTTTCACGAGTTCCGCAAAGGGTTTACGTTGGCGCGTGAGCTCGTAGGTGATCGAGAGGCCGAGGTTTCCGGTCACGCCGCTCGCCGCCGCTTGGAACAGCTGCAGCAAAGCGTATTCGCCTTTTCCCGCGGGTCCGATGGCCTTTGCGATGGCGATTCCAGTGAGCGCGCCGAACACCGATTGACCGATGTTGAAGATAAGGGTGCGGAGGCTGTCCTGACCGAGCGTCGTACGCTCACGCTTTTTCATCGCCGTGATATGACATCGTACGTGCGGCGCTGCGCACACCACGTCGCGGCCGGAGGGTGCGTTGCGGGTCGAGAGGAAGTCAAAGCGAGATGCAAGGCGAACCGCTCAGCGCGATCTCTGTCGACGTCGAGGATTATTTCCAGACCGAATCGTTCGCGCGCGACGTACGCCGCGACGACTGGCCGACCTTTCCATCGCGCGTTGTCGACAACACGCGGCGCGTCCTCGACATATTCGCGCGTCACGAGGTCCGCGGAACGTTTTTTGTGCTCGGGTGGGTTGCGGAGCGTTTTCCGGATCTCGTCCGCGAGATCCGCGACGCCGGCCACGAACTGGGATGCCATAGCTACTGGCACCGGCTCATCTACTCGCTGACGCCCGAAGAATTCGAAGCAGACACGCGGCGCGCGAAAGCGGCGATCGAGGCTGCCGCTGGCACGACGATCGCGTGTTACCGTGCCCCCACATTCTCCATCACCAAGCGCTCGATGTGGGCGCTCGACGTTCTCGCGCGATGCGGTTTCACGCGCGACTCGAGCATTTTCCCGATCTATCACGATCACTACGGCATCGTCGGCTCGCCGGTGCGGCCCTATGCGATCGAATGCGCCAGCGCCACCCTGACCGAATTCCCGATGTCCACATTTAGAGCTCTCCGCTACGATTTTCCGGTCGGCGGCGGCGGATACTTGCGCATGCTGCCGCTCTGGTTCAACAAGTTCGGGATGCACAAGATCTTGGACTCGGGCAGGCCTGCGATGGTCTATCTGCATCCGTGGGAGATCGACCCAGGGCAACCACGCATCCGCACGCGTTTGAAATCGCGCATTCGGCACTATACGAATCTCGCCGGTTTCCAGCGCAACCTCGAAGCGCTGCTTCGGAGTTTCCGATTCGGCACGATGAGCGATGTGATCGCGACGATGCCGCCGCTCTCGCGATTCGCACCGGCCGGCACCGATGGGCTCGTTCCGGCAGGCGCCGGCGCGACTACTCTGCCCGCCTGAACAGAAACTCGAACGCGGTCTTGAAGATGACCGAAAGATCCATGAACAGCGACCAGTTCTCGACATAGAAGAGGTCGTAGCTCAGCTTCTCGCCTTCGTCTTCGGGCATGGTCACGCGCTTCATGTGGACCTGCGACCAGCCGGTGATGCCGGGCCGCACCAGATGACGCTCATCGTAACGCGGCAGCAGCTTGCGATACTCTTCGACGTACATCGGCCGGTCGGGGCGCGGCCCGACGACGGACATGTCGCCGCGGATCACGTTGATCAACTGCGGAAGCTCGTCGAGACTCGTGCGCCGCAGAAATCCGCCCACGCGTGTCGCGCGCGAATCGCCGCTGGAGACCCACGTGGGACCAGATGCCTCGGCGTCGGTGCGCATCGAACGGAATTTGAGAATGTCGAATAGTTCGCCATCTCGGCCGACGCGAGTCTGCCGGTACAGGATCGGACGGCCGGAGTCGAGCCAGACGATGAGGGCGGTCAGCGCGAGGAACGGCCAGAGGACGATCAGCGCGGTCGAGGCGATAGTGAGATCGAGCAGCCTTTTGAGCAATCTTGCGGTGGGCGTGCACGAGCGCAGCTGCGACGGCACGATCAGCGCCTGCTGGCCGTCGAGCTGGAGCGAGAGCGAATATGCGTGTACCTGCACGCGCGGCGGAGCGAAGGCGAACTTGATGTTGTGCTGCGCCGCGACGGCGAGCAGATGCGGCATCACGTGCGGCGGCAACACCTCGGTGAGCAGCAGCGTATCGCAGCCCCACTCGCGCGCGCGGACGAACCAATCGATGCCTTCGAGTCCGGCACGCCCGCCGAAGGCGACGTTCTGAACGGTGGCGTCAATATCCGGAATGTCGAGGCGCAGCAGAACAGAACCGTCGGCCATGGAGAGCGACTGCGCGACGGATGAGATGCGGTCGCCGTGGCCCACGATCGCGATGCGCCGCGGCCGGCCGCGCTCGGCTGTGTTGCGCATGCCATGGACGAACGCGCGCGCAAGGCCGACCGCGACGATCGCGCACCCCAGGGATGCCAAGAGCGCGAGGCGCGAGATGCCCGGCACGATGGTGAATATCGTGAGCTGCGGCAGCACGCCGATGATGAGGGCCAGGAACGTGTAGTAGAATTCGTCTCGTACGGAGAGCGCGAACGATCTATGGTAGAGGCCGACGCGTTCGAAGATGACGAGCCAGATCGCGATAAGCCATATGGAGTAGTGGAACAGATCGTGTTCGAATTGCTGGAATGTCCAGCGACCTTCGACGATGCCGCCGGCGATATACACCGCCAGCACGAGCATGCTGACGTCAAGCGCGAAGAGCGCGAACTTCCAGCCGCGGCTGTACGTCCTCGGTGCGGCCTTGGCCCTCGTGGCTCGAGCCGACCGGATCGACAACTGCAATGCGGGGTCTAGCGTGGAGATCTTCGGCTCGCCTTGCGGTCGGGGAATCTTCACATCCATGCTCAAATATCGTATGGCCCCGGCGCGCGACCATCAAGGGGCTTTTGGCCCAAGCATTCGCGAGTCGGTGCCCAGTCTATTGCGATGTAGTCCGGAGAAGCTGCTTGCATGCGTGACCTCGTGCGATTCGTGAAAGATATCGCCGCTCCGCCCTACCTCCGCGTGAAAAGCACATTCACGTTCGATATCGGGGGGGATTGGCGCGACTCGGTCTTTCTGTCCTCGGGAGCTCGCACCGGCAGCACTTGGGTCGCTGAACTTATCAACTATAATAATGAGTATCGGTTCATGTACGAACCGTCCTTATCGAGGCCGCTCCTGCCGCGCAACCACGCTCAGACCACTTTCGACAGGCGCATCCTCTACATCCGGCCTGAAGACGACGACGCCGACTTGCGAGAGCAAGCGCTGCAAGTGCTCGATGGTCGCTTTCACGATTCGCGTACCGACCGCTACAATCGCCGTCTGTTCAGCCGGCGGCGGCTTGTGAAGGAAGTCACATCGAATCTCTTCATCCGTTGGCTCGCTTGCTCGTTCCCCGGTCTGCCGATCATCTTGCTGCTGCGGCATCCGATGCCGACCGTGCGGTCGCGCGCCTATGAGTATTTCCAAGCGGATGCGGTCGGCCGTCGCCTCTTGGACATGGATCCTGCGGCGCGCACGCGCGAATATCTGCGCCTCGTCTTCGGTCAGACCGATCTCGTCAAAGATCACCTCGAGCCGATGCGTGACGTCCTCGAATCTGCGCAGACTGTTTGGGAGCAGCGTATCGCGGTCTGGTGCGTGCAGAACTACGTGCCGCTGCGCCAGTTTCAACCAGGCACGATTCATCTCGCGTTCTACGAGAACTTCTGTGTCGATCCGCAATCCGAACTTCGCCGGCTATTTGGATTTCTCGGAAGGCCGGTCGACGATGCGGCGCTCGACCGCATCCGCATTCCGTCGCAATCGATGCAGCACGGCGGCGTCACACAGATGCCCGACGGTTGGGAAGTGGTCAGCCGCTGGCGCAAAAAAGTGAGCGATGAAGAGATGGAATCCGGGTTGCGCATTTTACGCGCGTTCGGACTCGACCAGGTCTACTCCGCAGAGCCGATGCCCGACATCGGCGCCGCGTATGCCCTTTTAGGGCGAGCTGCTGGGTGAAGGCGATACCGCTCCGGGGAGCGGCACGCCGGCATGCGGCATGATCACGGGCGGAATGGTCTGACCAAACGGCGGCGGCGTGACGGCCTGATAACTCGGCGCCGGCGGCGGCGTCACCGGTGCTTGCGTGGGCGAGAGCATGATGGGCCGTGGCGTCGCCTTCAAGATCGCATCTGTGGCGGTGGGCACGCGCATGCTCGGATGAGGCCGTTTCGTCGGCGACGGTTTGGGCAGCGGCACAGGTGTGCCGAGATTCGGGCCGTTCGAAGGCGGCGGCGGCGGTATGTGCCCGTACTTCGGCCCGACGTATTGCGTGATCGGGAAATAGAGCGAGATGTGCAGCGGGCCGCCGAGGAGATAGTAGGACGCGATCAGCGCGACGATGCCGACCACGATCGCCGCAGCGAAGAGCCGGACGCGATTCATAGGAACGCTTGCCCCGGGGCCACCTTCGGCATTGGATCATCGCCGTAGATCTTGTCCAACCCAAATGCGGCCAGCAGCCTCCAGGCGGCGGCGCGGTGTTCGTCTCGCGCCTCATTGCGCCACCTCCCGATCACATCGAGACCGCTCGGGAACTCTTTGACGTCGCGATGGATGGTCGAGGACGGCCGCCGGACGCGGCGCAACGCTCGCTCGAGCTTCGCGTCGCTCAACTCGTCGCCCACGTACGCAGCCAAGCGCCGCAATTCGCCGGCAGGGTCCATACAGAGCGATTCGTAGAACATGACGTGGATCTCGCCCGCTTTGAACTGGCGCAGCGGCACGTAGTTCTGCACGCACCAGACCGCTAAGCGCTGTTCGATCAGCGTGTCCGCCGACTCGAGGACCGGCCGAAACGGAGCGAGATAGTCGGCGACGAGTTCGGGTTGGCCGAACATCAACGTGCGATATGCAGCGGTCCGCGCTTTCGCATCGGTCTCCGATTTCTTATAGAGGCGCGACAACACGGTGGGAATGGGGTGGCGCAGCAGCAGGATCGACTTCATCGCCGGAAACGTCTCGTTCAGCCACTTCAGAAAAAGGTTCGATTTCGTCTCTTTGACGAGGCGCCGGTGAAAGACGACGCGGCTGTTGTAGTTGTATTGATCGACTTCGGGATGGCGGAACCGTCCGCTCAGGACGAGTTCGGCTTGCGACTTCAGGTCGGAATCGGCGCACGACGGCCTTATGTAGCGTAGACGGTCGTCAGGTTCGAGCGTGGGCGCCCACGACGGCCGCAGCGGCGCAACCATAGAGAACGGCTCGAACAGGTAGCGGTAATCGTTGTCGAAGTTGATGACTTCAGACGCCCACGTGCTGCCGGTGCGCGCTCCCGAGGATAGGAAAAGCGTCCGCGAAACGGCCGGATCGGGATCGATAACGCTCGCGCTGCGGACCCGGTTCCACAGCGGCCGGATCGCCGTCTTCCAGGTAGACTTCAGCGCCACTTTAGATAGTTCTCTCTCCGCATATTTTTCAACCCGTAAAGTATACGTTATCGGCAGGTCCGACCGGTAGGGCCTCGGTCCCATCGCCTGAGACGCTCTTAGTCCCGCGAGTCTCGTCGCTTTGGTCTTGTCGTTTCGCAAGGTTGAACGCACGGACATCCGAAGCACGACGCGTGACCCGACCGCGCATCCTATTCCTTTGCTTGGAAGCGCCATGGCATTTGAATGCCGGCGCGCTTATCCGCAACTTTTGGATGGTCATCGGCCTCGCGCGGCGGTACGACGTCGACGTGGTCATCGCCGAACGCTCGCTTCTGCCGCCGTCGCCCGAATTCGCCGCGGCGTGTGCGTCGATCGCGCAATTCGATGCGCCGCACGGCTTTCTCGGACGCGTGCGGCGTGCTGTCGCAAGTCTCGCGCCCGGGGAATCTTTCTTCACAGCCGGCCAAGTCCCGAGCGCGCTCATCCGCCACGTCCAACGCGCGGTGGAAGAGATCGACTATGCGGCGATCCACGTCGACGATCTGCCGATCCGGTGCGCTCTGCCGATGCGGAATTGTCCGCCCGTCGTCTACGCGTCGCATAACTGCGAGTACGCGCTGTTCCATCGTCGCGCCGAGATCGAGACCGGGCCTCTGCGAGCACTCGCGCTGTTCGACGCCGAGCGCGTGCGCCGGATCGAAAGCGCGCTCGCGGGGCGGGCCGAACTGATCACGGCTTGCTCGGAAGACGACATCCGCGACCTCGTCGAGTTCTGCGGCATGGATGCACGGCACGCGGTCGTCGTGCCGAACGGAGTCGACGTCGCTCGCTACGCGGAGGTCGTGGGCCGCGAATCGGATACGTCCACAATCCTCATCTCGGGCAGCATGGACTGGCGCCCCAACCAACAGGGCTTGCGCTGGTTCATGGCCGAGGTGCTGCCGAAACTTTCGCAAGCCGTGGAGGACGGCGTAGCCTCGGTGCGCGTGGCCGGCCGCATGAACGATGAACTGGTGCGCGAACTCGCGGCGTATCCGGGCGTGACGCCGTCGCCGAATCCCGCGGACATGCGCGACGAACTGGCGCGCGCGCGCATCGTCGTGGCGCCGATACTCGCCAGCAGCGGCACGCGTCTGCGGATCCTTGAAGCGTGGGCCGCGGGCCGACCGGTCGTGACAACGCCGGCCGGCGCGTTCGGACTCGAGTACAGCGACGGCGACGAACTACTCTGCGCGCAGGAGCCGGCCGCGTTTGCTGAAGCGATCGTACGAATTCTCAAGGACGCTTCGCTTTGGGAGCACGTGCGTCAATGCGCAACGGCACGCGTCGCGCAATATGACTGGCGCCGCATCTGCGACGTCATCGAGTCAAGTCACACAGCCGCGCTGTAAGGTGAAGGGGCCACCGCTGAAGGGGCCGCTGCTGAAGCGGCCACCGCTGAAGGGGCCGACTTTATGTCGGCCCACATTCGTTTGCTTAGCCCGGATTTGGAAGGGGCCGACGATAGTCGGCCACGTTTTCTTCGCCGGGCCGACATAAAGTCGGCCCCTTCAGATCGGTCCCTTCAGATCGGTCCCTTCAGATCGGTCCCTTCAGATAGTCGGTCCCTTCAGTGGGCCGCCGGGGCGGGCGCGTTGGCGCGCATCAGCGCCGTCGCGCCATTGGGATTCGGTTTCGGATCGTCCGCGCTGTAGATCGCGTCGAGACCGAACGCCTGCAGCAGCTCGGCCGCTTCGCTCCGCTCTTGCGGTTGTATCCGTTTGAGCCATTTCGCGATCTGCTCGTAGCCCCGAATCGCGGCGACTTCCTGGAACTGATGCACCGCCGTGCGGTGGAACGTGGATGACGGTTTCGTACTGCGGCGCTCGATGCGCGCGACTTCATGGTCGCTCAGATCTTCGCCGAGATATGCGCGCAGTTTGCGCATCTCGCCGACCGGATTCAGACAGAAGTCCTCGTAGAACGCCACGTGGATCTGACCGGGCGCGAATTGGTGCAGCGGAACATAGTTCTGTATGCACCAGACGACCATGCGCTGTGCGAAAACGGATCGCGCTGACTCGATCACGGAACGCAACGGGCCGAGGTGATCGGCCAGAAGTTCGGGTTGACCGAGCGTGAGCGTCTCGTATTCGCTCTGGCGCCGCGCTGGGTCGTCGACCGAGGCGCGCTGGTCCACCGGCAGATCGAAATACTTAAAGTAACGCGACATGACCGCCGGCACGGGATGGCGCAGCAGCAGCATGATCGGCATCCGCGGGAAGCGTTCGTGCACCCACTTTGCCCACAGGTTCGATTTCGTCTCCTTGACGAGCCGCTTGTTGAACACGATGCGCGGCGTGTAGTTGTATTGATCGGTCAAAGGCTGTCGATAGCGGCCGGTGATGACGGCCTCAACGCGCCGGACCAACTCGCCGTCGGTCGAATCCGGCCGGATGTACTGAAGGCGGTTGTCCGGCAGCGTTCGAGCGAGTCCGGGCGTGACCAGCAGCCGTTCGCGGCTGATCGGTTCGAACATCAACCTAAACGCGCCGTCGAAGTTGACGAGCTGCGACACCCATGTGCCGCCGGTCCGGCCGCCGGTTGAAACGAACAGCGTCGTCCGCGGGTCCATGTTGCGGTCGATCATAAGCGACGAGCGCAGTCGATTGTACATGGGTCTGTAGATCGGGGTTATCGCGTCCTTGAAGGCCACGCCGAACGAACTCATCGTGCCGCAGGCTCCTCGCGTTTACGATTCGCGATGACGTCGGCATAGAGCTCGTCGTACGCCGCCGCCTGTGCCTCGATACGGAACAACGCTTCAAAACGCTCGCGCGCGGATCGAGCCAACCGCTGCGCAAGAGCGGGATCATTGCGGAGCTTTTCGACCGCCGAGACGAGCGCCGCCGGATCGCGCGGTTCGACGGGCAAGCCGTCGACGCCGTCGCGGATCGCGAGCACCGTCGCGTTCACGCTCGTCGCGACGATGGGTTTCGCGGCGCGCATCGCTTGCAGCAGCGAGAGGCTCAGGCCTTCGGACCTCGACGGCTGGAGATAGACATCGATCGCGGCGACAAAATCGTCAGAAGGCGAGATGTAACCGACAGCGGTCAAGCGCGCGGGATCGCATGCGTCGATGTCGGCTTTCATCGGTCCGACGCCGGCGATCGTCCACCGAACCGGAGGCGACGACGAGTTTGCCGCGGCGATCAATTCTGGCACGCCCTTCGCCAAAGAGACGCGACCCATCGCGCCGACCACGAAATCACCGTTCGACCATGCGAATCGCGCGCGTCCGCGCGCACGTTCTTCCGCACTTGGAACATCACGGTCGGGGATAGCGTTGGGGATGAACTTCACGCGCGCGCCGCGCGGAAAACGGCGGAGCATGCTCTCATCAGGCATCGTGACGGCGTCGCTCGCGCGCGCGGTCAGCCGGTCGAGCGCGTTGTACGCATACAAGCGTGCGGCCGAATAATCGAAGCCGTGTGAGGTGGCGACGAGACCTGCCATCGGCGCACCCATTGTTCGGGCGATGCGGCCGACGACATTTGCCTTAAACCCATGCGTGTGCACGATCGTGCCCGGATGCGATCGCAGATATGACGTGAACGCCTTGAGCCCGCGCCAAGCGGACCCATGGCCGCGTTCATCGAGCACGGTGACCGGCAGCGATTCTTGTTCGATGCGTTCGCTCAGAAGACACGAGGCGAAGACCGCGAGTGACGGCGCGAAGCGGCCGCCTTTCGCTTGGGCTTGCATGAGATTGAGGATGACCTGTTCCTTCCCCCAGAGGTAGTCCTTGCCGAGCAGCACGCCGTCGACGACGTGCACGAGCGGGACCGCGGAGCCGTTCATGGATATGTCAATTCTACACGACCCGCCATGGACCGCTAACCAGTGTATCGGCCCAATGCTCACTGGGCCTTCTTGGGACTTCGACGGGACCCTCAGGCCCCGGGCCGGCTCTGCGTGGCCCGTTCGAGCACGCCGGCGAACCGTTGCGCGATTTCGCGCGGGGTCAGAAACCAATTCGACGGTCTGCCGGCCGGCGCGAAATCCGCCGCCAAGAAGTAGTCGTAAAGGCGCCTGATCGCCGTCTTGCACTCCGCCTTGTCGCTCGCGAAAAGTCCGATGCCTGTCTCGTCAAGGACCTCGCGCACGACATTGTGCGGTGGACCTAACGCGAGTATGCGGCGTTGCGCGCCGGCATATTCAAAGATCTTGCTGCCCGGGTTCGCACGTTCGACCGGATCGTTGTCGCCTTCCATATTAAGCAGCAGTACGAGCACCGCCGATCGCTTTTGCGCGCGCAGCGCTGTCCAGCGGTCGACGAGACCGTGCGCTGCGACCGCATCTGAGATACCGTAGCGGGCCGCGCATTTGAGCACGAGTTCCGGCTCGTTCCCGAAAAAATCAAAGCGCGCTGCAAGGCCGGCCGGGTCGCGCTCTTCTCGCAGTTCGGCAATGGCCGAGAACAGGAGATCGGGCGTCCTCAGACCTGGATAGATCTGACCCGTG